>CP089984.1:6290000-6590000 GCA_037157815.1 Sorangiineae bacterium MSr11954 | reverse complement strand
TCGAAGGGAGCTCGGCGATCTGGTCCATGAGGGCCGAGACGTCGCCGGCGTCTTCGTCGCGATAAGGAACGATCCCGTGCATGGTGTGCGATCCGATTTCAGAGATCCGCGAGCCGAGCGGAGATCATGCCGGCGCGGTCGCAGAGGATGCGGGCCTGCTCGGACGACAGCGTCTCCCCTGGAAATGCGACCGGGAGCTCGAGGGCGCCGAGATGCAAGGAGAGCGCGCGCTGCCGCAAAAAGAGGCGAAGCTCGGCCACGACGTGCGCCGTGACCTCGGGAGGGACGCTCCCGAGGAGCGCGGCGACGGAGCGCTGCCCGTCGACATTGGCCAGGATCTCCGCGAGCGCCGGGCGAACGTCCCGGTGCCAGCTCGAACCACCCCGCGAGCGCGCCCACACGCGAACGTCGGCCCCGCCCTCCAGGGGGCGCTCGGCCGTGAGATGCCATCCTACCGCGCGGCGGAAGACGAGGTCGGAAGGGGCGGGCGGCTCGACCTGGAATCGACCGAGGAACAACCCGTCCATGTCGGACGAGACGAAGCAATTCAGCGCGTCCCAAGGGCTCTCGACGATTGGCATGCCGCGCAGGTTGAACGAGGTGTTGAGCACCAAAGGCACGCCGGTTCGTTCGAAGAACGTGTGGATCAGGCGATGGAACGAGGGGCTGGATTCGGCCGTAACGGTTTGCACGCGCGCCGAGTGGTCGACGTGGGTGATGGCCGGCACGCGCGCGCGCCACCCTTCTCGAACGGGCACCACGCGCAGCATGTACGGGCTCTCGCCCGTCATGTCGAAGACCTCCCCCGCATGACGGGCCAGTACGCTCGGCGCGAAGGGGCGGAATGCCTCCCTGAACTTGACCCGGGCGTTGACCACGTCCTTCGTGGTCTCACCTCGCGGATCGGCGAGGATGCTGCGGTGCCCGAGCGATCGCGGTCCGTACTCGCTCCGGCCTTGAAACCAGCCGACGATGTGGCCCTCGAGCAGCGCGGCCGCGGCAGCATCCGCGGCATGCTCCGGCGAAGCGTGACGGCGGTACCGGAGCCCCGAAGCCTCCAGCAGCGCTTCGATACCGTCCTCGGGCCACTCGCGCCCCCCATACGCGTGCGGGATGGGGTGAATGGGGATCGCGGGGGGCTCGGGCTCGCGTGGGGCGCGGCTGCCCGGGGGCGCCGCGAACCCGCAGGTCTCCAGGGCGAGGTGGCCCCAGAACGCCAACCCGATCGCTTGCCCGCTGTCGCCCGACGCCGGCTGGACGAACAGCTCCTCGAAGTGCGCTCGATCGAGGATGCGCTGGTTGGCGACCGAGTTGAGCGCGACGCCGCCGGCGAGGCACAGCGAGCGCGCGTTGGTCTTTTTACGGAGCACGCGTGCCAAGGCGACGAGGGCGTCCTCGAGCTCTCGTTGCGCCTTGAACGCGATATCGCAGGCGGCCCGATTCGGCCGTCCGTCCTCGTCGAAGAGGGGCATGACGTCTCTTCCACCCTGCGCGCGCTCGAGGTGGCCGGATCTTCGGAGCCACTGCTCGAACCCCGAGAAGTCGAGCTTCGTCCCCTCGACGGCGATCCATGGCTCTTTCAGGGATTCGCACGGGCCACCGTAGGGGGCGAGCCCCATCGTCTTTCCGGCTTCGCTCACGTCGAGCCGAGGGTCGGCGAAACCCAGGAGGTCCGAGACGGCGTGGTACATCCAGCCGAGCCCGTGACGAACCGTTTGCGCGCGCGGATAGCGGTTCTTGAAGAGCAGGTCATAAACGCCCCGACGGCCTTCGAAGAGGTAGCCCGACTCGGCTTCGTAAGCTCCGCCGAGGACCGAGCCGTCGTCGTCCGCGACCAGCACCGCGGCGCGCTCGTAAGGGCTCGCGAAGTACGTGGAGAGCGCGTGTCGAAAGTGATGGACCGCCCCGACGGGCTCCGTTGCCAAGAGGATGCGCGATCGATCGCGGACGGGGAGATAATCGAGCACGCCCTCGCCCGACCACTCCGCGGGCACGACGATCGCGTCGAGCTCGTCGAGCGAAAGGCCGCCCGTGCGCAAGCAATACGTGACGGCGGCCCACGGAAAGTAGCCCTGCCGCCCCGCGAAACCAGGCCACTGCTTGCCGATCGACTTGGGGCGCCCGTACTTGTATCGCGTGAGCCGCTCGTCCTCGATGAAGACCGTGATGCGTCCGTCTTGCAGGAGGCATGCGGCCGGATCGTGACCGAAATAGACACCGAGTACGGAACGCGTCATGAGGACTCCTCGCGTGAAGGGTGAAGGGGTGGGGTAGCCGTGTCGCTCCACCGAGCGCCGAGCTCGCGGAGGGGCTCGAGCGCGCGGTCGAGCAGGGTCCGTTTTCGGAGGACGATGCGCGCGGTGCCCGTGGCGCCACCGCCGAGCGCCCCGGAGGCGGCCTCGAAATGGACCCGAAGCCGGCCGCGCTCGAACCTGGAATCGATCACGCGGCCGCGGCCGGCCCCCCAACGCGCGAACGGCAGCGCGTCGTAGTGGAGCTCCACGATTTGCCCGGGCGGCGCGCCGGAAAACGCGCTCTGCGGAAGGTCGATCGCGCCGGCGCGCGCGTCGTCCATGGTGAAGCGCCCCTCGATGGCCACGGGCATTCGAACGGTGACCGAGAACAGCAGCGCGGCCGCGGCGGTCGACAGGATGACCCAACCCGTGGTTCGCGCGTACCATGGCGGAGAGCCGCGGAGGAAGGGCGGTGCGGTTTGCCATGGGCGCGACGGCTCCTGGAGCGGCATCACACCACCCACTGCTGACCACAGAGGTGGTGGTAAAGGCCGCCGCGAGCGAGCAGCTCCTCGTGGGTCCCCGACTCCACGATCCGGCCCTTTTCGAGCACGATCGTCAGATCCGCCCGGCGCACGGTGCTGAGTCGGTGCGCCACGATGAAGCACGTCCGGTCGTTGGCCCACGTGCCGAGGTTCTCTTGAAGCGCGCGCTCCGCTTGAACGTCCAGCGCGCTCGTGGCCTCGTCGAGGATCAGGATCTTCGGATCGTGGTAGAGCGCACGGGCGATCGCGATCCGCTGCCGTTGTCCCGTGGAGAGCCCGATCCCGCGCTCACCGATGCGCGTCTCGTACCGCAAGGGGAGATCGTCGATGAACTCCGACGCACACGCCGTCTCCGCGGCGCGGACGATCCGGGCGACGTCGTAGTCCTCCTCGTTCAGGGCAATGTTCGCCGCGATGGTGCCGTCGAACAGGTGCGTCTCCTGCAGAACGAAGCCGATGTGCTGCCGCAGATCGGAGAGGGCGAGCCGCGCGATATCGACCCCATCGATCAAGAGCCGCCCGCGGGTCGGCAGGTAGAGGCCCGCCAGGCACTTGACCAGGGTGGTCTTTCCGCACCCGCTGCGTCCGACGATGGCCACGGTCGTACCCGGTCGGACGTGCAGATCGAGCCCTTCGAGCACGGGGCGTGGATCGACGCCGGGATGTGAAAATCCCATACCGGCCAGCTGGATCTCGCCGCGGAGCTCCTTGACCCCGACGAGATGGCTTCGATCGCTGCCCTGCTCGGGCTCTTCCTGGAGGACGTCCTGCACGCGGTCGAGGAGGACCCGCGCGAGCTGCGCATCGTCCCACGTCCGCAGGAGGGTCGCGATCGGCATGTTGGCCAGGGCGACGATCGCGTTCACGGCCACGAGCCCGCCCACCGTGATCGTCCCCTCGAGCGCCAGCCAAGCCCCGGCGACGAGGAAGGTCCCGCTCAGCAAGAAGCTCGCGGCCCGAACGGCGGCGTCGTAGGCCATGCGCGAGAAGTCCGCCTGGAACTGAACGGCGCTGAGCTCGTGAAATGCGGTCAGCATGCGTTGCCGCAGCGCGGGCTCCGCGCCCATGGCCTTCACCGTCTCGATGCCGCGGATCGCGTCGATCTGGTGCGAATCGTACTCGGACAAACCTTTCTCGAGGCGCGCGAGTAGCGGCCCGAGCCAGCGCGCCGAGACCATCGTGAGCGCGACGTAGATGGGGGCCATCAGCACGAAGAGCAGGAGCAGCGCGCGGCTGTAGAGCGCCAGCAAGGTCAGCGCCGCGAGCAGCTGCGGCACCGCGGTCAGGACCCGCACGCTGCTGCTCACGACGAAGTCGCGCACCAGCCGCGTGCCCTCGAGCCGCCGGCGCAGGTCCCCGATCCGGCGCGTCGCGAAGTACGAGACGGGCAGGTCCAAGAGCCGGCGGGTCAGAAAGTCGAGCGTGCCGCCGTCGACGCGGACGGCCACGAAGCTCACGAGGTAGCGTTGCAACACCATGGACATGGCGAGGAAAAACAAGACGCCCGCCATGGTCGCGGTCAGAGCCCGAAGGAGCGCGACGTCGCGATCGACGAAGACGTGGTCGAACACGACTTGCGCGAAGATCGGAATGACGACCTCGAGCCCGGCCACGACCCCCGCGAGCAAGGTGGCTTCGCCCAGGATGCGGAGCCATGGGCGGAGAAATGGCCACAACCAGCCGACGTTACTCTTTCCGAGTGGAGCGTGGCGAAAGTCCTCCGTGTAGTCGCAGAGCGCGACGAACCCGTCCCACCGCGCGAGGAAGGCGTCGCGCGGCATGCGCTGCCGGCCGGTGGCGGGATCGGCGACGCGCACGGCCTCCCTCTGGACGTCGTAGAGGACCGCCCAGTGGTTGCCGTCGAGCCGCACGATGGCGGGCATGGGCAGGTCGTCGAGGTGGCGCGCGGAGACCTTCGCGGCGCGCGCGGCGAGCCCGAGCTGGCGAGCCGCGTGGCAGATCGCGCGCAGGTTGACGCCATCGGCGGTGGTGTGGAGCAGGCGGCGGAGCAAGTGCGGCGAGATCTTCCGCCCGAAGAACCGGGCGATCATGGCCAACGACGCCGGCCCACAGTCGGTCACGTCGATCTGGCGGACCAAGGGCATGCGGCGGAGCCGGCGGCGCCGGGTGGCCGGAATCACGAGCTCTCCGAGCTCGTCGGGGTCCTCGGGATCCTCGGGCTCCTTCTGGCGCGTCACGGGGTATTTCGGATCGACGGCGCGCTCCCTCGGCTCGCCCGCGCGTTCCGCGCCTTCGTCGCCGCGGGAGATGGCGTCGAGGCAGGGGTGGGCCCTCGCGATCGCGGCGAGCGCGGGCGCGGCCAGCACGAGAAACGAGGACGGATGCGCGACGCGCAGCGCAAGTGGGCTGCCCGCGAAGCACAGAGGAACGACGTCGCCCGCGCCGAGCGAGAGCATGCCGCCGCCCGGCGGCTCGAGGGCGGCCTCGCCCGACACGAAGACGCAAAAGGCACCGGCCGCCCGTGCCTGCTCCACCGCGCGCGTGTCGTGTGCATCGACCTGGATGCGCGCGCACGCGCCGGCCAAGGTTTGCAGGGCATCGTCGGGCACGCTCTCGAGCCCGGGCACGGCGCGCAAGACGATCAGCGCCTCGTGGTCATCACGAAGCCGGCGGAGCATGGAGGCGACGCGCTCGCTGCTCGACGCCCGCTCCGCGGACGGCCCATCCAGGATCGCCAACACGGCTCGTGCGCTGCTGGCTCGGAGGGTGATCGTCGTGGACGGCAGCCGTTCATACAGCCCGAGGCAGGCGGTGTCGCCCGGCTTCAACGATACGACATGGCGTTCCTCGCCGTCGCGCGCGACCAGCAAGCGGGCCGTTCCCTCGGTGACGATGGCGAGCCCTCCGCCGACCTCGACGGATTGCCCGAAGTGCATCGCCTTCGACGCGAACGGTAGCTCGCTGGCCGCGGGCCCGAGCACGGCCAGCCACGAGGTCGCGGGCGGATCGGGGGCATGACCGTCAGCCACGGAGCGCCCGATCCTCGGCGCGCGCGCGCGCGCCCGCGGCCTTGAGAATGCTCCTCTGGACGCAGGCGACGCCGCGGGCCCAGATCTCGGGATCGTCGTCGCGCGGCGCATGGCGCTCGCGAACCCAGTAGACCGCGTACCGTTCGCCCTCGGGCCAAGGACCCACGATCGCGGCGGGGCAGGCGCTCACCATGGCGGCCCGCAGGGGCGCGGGAGTCTCCTCGAGGAGGAAAGCACGCGCTTGGTGCACGAGCCCCGGCAGGTGCGCGGCGCGCCGGACGAAGGGTTCGCCCTCCTGACGCAGGCACGCCGCGATCTCTCGCGCGATCGCCTGTTCGGACGTGAGGAACACGTCGCAGGACAGGCGCGTCCAATCGAGCCGGCGCTGCTCGATGGTCCCGCGCACGCGAAGGTCCGTGGTGGCGAGCGCCAGCCGCGTTTGCGCGAGGACGAGGACGGCCCGCACATGACTCAATCTCTCCTCGGGCACCTCGCGCAGCCACGGATAGCGCTGGAGGATATCGGGTGCGTCCGGCGCGGGCGCTACCCGCAAGGGGCCACCTTCGGCGGCGAGCACGAGCTTTTCGGTGAACGCGTCGCGCGCGCGCGGGAGAAAGCGCGAGCAGAGCGCTTCGGCGAAGAAAGCATCACCAAATCGCCCGGTGCTCGAGAGATCCTGTTCGCAGCCGACGAGCGCGGGGCCGAGCTGCGAACGGAGCACACCGCGGACGATGTAGCGGTGCCACTCCTCGACGGGCAGATCCTGCGAGCCGAGCCACTCCTCGAGCTCTTCCACCGTGAGAAGTCGCTCCTGCCGTCGGTGGGCTTCTGCGGCCGCACGCACGCTCTCGCGGTCGGGCTCGATGCCCTCGCGCGCGGCGATGGTCTCGGCCAGGAGGCCGAGCGAGAGCCGTCGCGCGAACGCCGTCCAGGACGCGTCGTCGAGCACCGACAACAGAACATCGCGATACCTCCACACGCCGAGTGGACCGAACAGCGCCCGCTTGGTTCCCCAGAACACGCTCACGAGTACGCTCGCACGTGGGTGAACGACGATGGAGGTGCATGACGGACGCGGAGCTCGGAGCGATCGCGCCAGCGCAGCTCACCGCCCGGGAGCAGGCGGATCATCGGTCCAAGGGGCCATTCGGCCATCTGGCTCGCCAATCGCGCGAAGCTGCCGCGTTGAACGACGCCCGCGTAGAGGACCTCGCGCGTCGGGGAGCGCCCGAGATCCCGTTCGCTCCACACGAAGCTGGCATAAGGGATCAGATAATGCGCACCGGCGAGCGACGTCCAACGAACCGCATCGTCGGGGCTGGTGGTCGCCTGCTCCCGGCCGGGCCCGAGATAAAAGGGCCTGCGGGTGAACCAAGACACCGGATAGTGATAATCCTCGTAGGACGCAAACACGAAGTCGACGGTACCCAGCCTTTCGACCATTTCCCGAACGACCCCGTCGAAGGAGCCACGCTGATCGGCGCACGCGCTGGTGGCGAGGAAGGCGCGGCGCCCGCCCGCTGCGACGTGAAGGGTCATCCAGTCGACGGGTGAATCCGTGCCCAACCCCGCGCCTTGAAACGGCATGGCGGTCAATCGAATGTCGCCGATCGACTCCGTTTCCCACGTCGTCAAAGACCGCAATGTCTCGAACCCGAGCTCACGCAAAAGGGAATACATATCGAGGTTGTCGAGAGAAGGTGGGTGCTCCTTCCGCGCCAGGTAAATGGGGGTCGCCCGATCGACGTGGAGCAAGGTGTCCAGGGCGAAGTGGCTCCATCGTGATTGTGTGATCACGATGGCGTCGAGCGGCGCGTCGAGCTCGTGGAGGCGGTCGACCTCGGGGCGGTAGCGCAGGGTCAGTAGCGGATCGATCAGCGCGCGGGTCCTCGGGGTCTCGACGAGAACCCCTCCGTGGCCCGTGAGCCGAAGGCCGTAGTCCGTTGCGCGCGGTGCGCGCGGCGCCCGTGGAATCTCCGTCACGATCTCGCGCGAGCGCAGGAGCTCCACGGTCTCGAGGAGCCCCTCACGGCCTTCGAGCTCGGCGGCCGAACGTGTGGGGCGAAGGCGCGGGAGAAGCTCGCCGAGCGCGCGAAGCTGCTCGGGGCCGATCGCGAGCCCCACCTTCGTCGTTCCCTCGCGCGCGGCGAACACGAGCGCGAGATCGTCCTCGTCGAACAGCGATGTCGCGGCCCGCCAATAGTGCTCGTCTTTCAACCGAAGCTCCTCGCCGCGCCATTCGAACAACCTTCGAGCCTCATCGAAGAACCAATCCGTCCTGCCCGCGCGACGCCGGCGCGACATCTCTTTGAACACGGCGCCGATCTTCTCCACCTCCGGGCCCGCGGAGAGGTAGTGCCATGTCGTGCTGATCCCGTTGTGCAGGCGGTAGCTGCCCATGAAGACGAGCCACGCGGGGTCGATGACCAAGGCTCGATCGGCACGTGGTTCTTTCATCTTCGAGCTTCTTTCGCTTGTGAGGACGACGGGACGAGCAGCTCCCCACCGGGCCCCGACCACTCGAAGGCGTCCTTTTCGGGCTCGAGCACCACCAGCGGCCCCAAAGGGTGGGCCTTCACGATCGCGCGGAGCTGCTCGAGCGTTCCGCGGTGGTTCGCGTCGCTCGGCCGCTGGTAATCCCCTTTGTTCCAGACGAACCCCGCATAGGGCACGAGCACCTTGGCGCCCAAAATGGAGGTCCAGCGCGCGGCGTCGTCCGGCCCGCCCGAGTACTGCTCCATCCCAGGCCCCAGATAGAACGGCCGGCGGGTGAACAAGGCGATGGGGTAATGGAACCCGGAATACGGCGAAAATAGGATATCGACGGGGCCGAGCCTGGAGCGCACGTCGCGCATCACCGTGTCCATCGAGTGGTGCGTCGTGTGGCAGCTATCCACGGCCCCGAAGAAGGAGCGATCGCCGGCGCGCACGTGATACGTCATCCAATCCTGCGGCGCATCGGGGCCGGATTGCTCTCCATGAAATGGCGTGGCCGTGATGCGGACGTCGGCCACCTCCGTGCTCTCCCACCAAGCCAGCGTCTCCACGCGCGAGAACCCGAGCTCACGCAAGAGCGGCGCCATGTCCACGTTCTCGAGCGACGAGGGGTTTACCAGCCGAGGCACGATCATTCGTGTCTCGCGCGGGATATGGACGAGCGTATCGAAATTGAAATGATCCCAATGGGGATGGGATAGGACGACGGCGTCGATGGGACGGTCGAGCTCGTGGAGCAGATTCACGTCCTCGCGCGTACGGACGATGAACATCGGATCGAACAGGACGCGAGCTTTCGGGGTCTCCAGCGAGAGCCCCGCATGGCCGAGGAGGCGAACGCGATAGCCTGTCCGCGGGCGGGGCCGCTCGAGCGGGACGACCTCGAGCAATCCCTCGGCCTCGAGCTGCTCGACGAAGGACCACTGGTCCTCGTCGCACACGGCGCGGACCTCCTCGATGGATACGCTCCTTCGCAAGAGGGGCAGGAGCCGCCCAAACCACGCGAGCATCGCTTCATTCGCCGGGATGTCGAGGGAGCGCCCCGCGGGGCGATCGCGGAAACACACGCGCAAGTCGGGTTCGAGGAGCCTCGGCGATCCGCCAAAATAGAGCTCGTCTTTGAGGGTGAGCTCGGGGCCTTTCGCGACGAAGAACCTGCTCGCGCCCGAATGCTCGAACCAGTCCGTTTTTCCTGCCCGCTTCCGCGAGGACATCTCGGCGTGAACCCTGCCGATCTCGCTCGCTTGGCGGCCGAGCACGAGGTAGTGGAGGTTCGCGGCGATGTGGTTGTTCAGTCGGTGACTCTCGAGCCCCACCACCCAGCCCGGGGCGAGCACCAAGGCTCGTGCACCGTCGCCCTCGCGATCACCCTGCAGGCGGCTCACGGCGCCTCGCTTTCGAACGCCCCGACGGGCTCGCGCGAGCAGCCGATGCGGCCTTCGCTGGTCAGATACCACCACGCGGGATCGACACGAAACATCGCAGCCGGCGCATCGTGCCGTTCGACGGCGGCGAACAGGTCGTATTCGGATTGGGTCGTAAACACGATTTCCTCCCGAGGCTCTCGCTTCGGTCCGCGCCGGCTCGACGCGTACACCGCGTGCTCGATGCGCGCGAGGCCTCCGAGCAGCGACAATTCTTGGTCGTCGGGGTGTGCGTGAGATTGCTCGAGGATCGCGTCCCTCACGTGGGTGGCCGTCTCGAAAGCTTGGCCATACAGCGGTAGCGCGAGGGTTCGCTGCCACTCCCATAAGAGGTCCTCGAACAGGCGCCGGCGAATTTGCTCGAGCATGTTTTGGGGCAGGTTCTTCTCGGCGCGCCGGAACGTGCGCGGGAGCTCCGTTCGAGCCCGATCCCAGAGGTGGCGCTGGCGCCCGGCGCGTTCGACGGCGAGCGACTCCGATGGCATGCCGAGCAAGAGCTGCACTTCGTCCGTCGATAAGTCCGAGGCCTCTGCGCCCTCCGGCGCCGACAGCCGATCGGCAAATGTCGGATCGAGGAGCATGCGCAAGTAGGCGCGTTCTAGTGCCCGCACGACGACCTCCAAGGCTCGAGCGCGCGCACCATCCGCCGGAGATCGGCGGCGTAGGTCGGATCGTCCACCGAGGCGTCGTGCTCGAGGGTCACGGCTTTGAGGTTCTTCGCGCGAGGGAGTATCCAATCCAAAAGCCGCCAGACCTCGGGCGCGACGGGGCCTCCATGAAAGTCATGAAAGTGGCGGCCGTCGCGATGCCGGCCGAGACCCGTCAGATGAAGCTCGACGGTGCGCTCCAGGACCTCGGGCGACAAACCATCCTCGGGGGCGCGACCGAGGTTCAGCATCGAGACCATGTGATGGGAGAGATCGACGAGGATGCCGCAGTCCGTTGCTTTGGATATGCGCAAGATCGCGCCGTGGTCGTCCCAGCCTCGCACATCGAGGTAGCGCGGGCCCGCCTCGAGCGCGATAGGGCAGCCATAGGCGCGCTGGAGACGGGTCACGTGCCAGACCCCGGCCTCCACCGCCGTGTCGTCGAGGATGGGGGCCGCGTTGTAGCCGAGATTGCCGGTCACGCGGGTGGACGCGAGCGCAAAGTGCTCGCCGGTCCAGGGGGGCGAGGCCGCCCGAACCTGCGCGACCAGCGCCGCGACGAGCTCGGAGTTGAGCTCTCCGGTCGTTGCCAGCGGGAGCTCCGCGTCGTGGGTTATCTTCGGCATGGCGGGGGGAAGCCCGCCCAATTCGAGCGGCAGATTCGGCTCGATGTACTCGAGCGCCTCGCCGAAAAATTCGTTGAAGCGGTCGAGCGGCTCGCCGTCCCACCGCTGGCCGATCCCCATTCGCGGAATACGCGTCCAGTCCATGCTCATCCCTCCGCGCGCGAGACGCCCTCGATCGCCTGCATCCCCGACAGGTGCCCCAGCACGCCGAGGACGGCGCTCTCCTCCCATGCGCTCGAAAACCAGGTGACGACCTCGCGCACGGAGAGGACGCGATCCTCGTTCAGCGCGGTAACGAGGCGCCCCAGGGCCGGATGATCGGCGATTTCGAAGGAACGATGGCGCGCGTAGATGCGGACCCGCTCTTTGCCCGAAGGGACCGACAGGATCGGGAAGGGGCGCACGCGCGCGATGGTGCTCTCGAGGTCGAGCGCGATGGGCTCCACCCAAGTCGGGGTGCGCCGCACGAGCCCGCCGTTGCTCAAATGCAAACGCCAGCGCTCGAGGAGGATTTGGTCGAGCCCATCGCCTGCCAAGAGCTCCTCGGCTTCGCGTCGAAGCGCCGCGGCGCACTCCGCGCTCCCCGTCTCCTGGAACGAGACCCGCGGCAAGATGCGATGTTTCGCCGTGCGGGCCACCTCGCTGACCAACTCGGCGAGGTACTTGGCCCGGTCGGGCTGATACATGGGGATGGCGACGCTCGCGGAATACTCCGTTTGCGTACCGATATGATACCACTGCGCCGGCAAATACAGCAAATCACCGGGCTTGAGCGTGTAGGCGGTGGCGTAGGGCAGGAGATGTTCGTAATTCGGCAAGTCGGCCGTACCACCCGTGAGCTGCTGATAAAGCTCCGCCGACCAAATATAGAATTCTTTGTTCGCGGGCCCGAGGTGCGCGAGAAAAGCGTGCTCGTAGCCGCGGTGTGCCCCAAAGGGAGTCGCCTCGTAGTTGCCGGCAAAGAGCACCATCTCCGCGCCGGCGGGCGGCACACCGCGGCTCTCGAAGTGGCCCGTGAGGAAGGGCGCCGCCGCGCGCGCAAAGACCTCGCTCCAATCTTGAACGTCGTTGATGACGAACGCCATGCGCTCGCTCTTGCAGAGCTCTCGGATCCAATCGAAGACGGGTACACCGTCGGGCAGGCGCGCTCGGACGAGCTCGTGCGCGAGATCGTCGCGGCGCCGTCCACCGCAATAGATGCGAACGTGCTTTTTGTCGGCTCGTTTCTGCATCGTTCGAACGAGATCATCGACGTGCCTCGGGTGCACCAGCGGGGCGCCGAAGGGCCGGTCGAAGTGCAGCGGGCGGTCACCGTCCTGCAGCATCTCGGCGAACCGTCTCCACCAATCCTTCGGCAGGACCGGATCGGGATCTTCGCGGCTGGATGCAGGTGGCGTTCGAGGAGTGCCGAGCAGCTGTCCACGGGACGATCCCGGCTCGGGCAAAGGAACGGGCGAGGAGAAGGTCATCGTACGAGCTCGCTAGTGCGTTGTTGAAACTCGAAGCGGAGAACATTAAGGCCGGCGGCCCATGCCGCCGGACGAGGCTGTAGGCCTCGGATCCGTGCGTCAACGGCCGCCGTGGTTCATTCGTTATTCTTGCTCTGCGAGGGTGATGTCACCCTCGTTCCAGGCTGCTGCATCGCCGGCGCCGGAGTCGGCGCGCGGCCCAAAGGCCCATTGGTTGCCAACTCCACCCATCGCGCTCCCAAATCCGCCCCAAACCTGCTCCTGGGTGCGGATCTCGAGCTTCAGGTCCTTCAGAGTCAGCTTGCGGGGGGCCGCGGTCTCTTGGGCGGGGGTCTTCGTATCATTCGATTCATGGCTCATGAGATGCTCCTATCCATTGGTTGAAGGTTGATATGAGAAGAAGCACGAGAATCCCGTCTGCCACCCCGTCGATCGCGGGCGCTCCACCCCCAGCGGCTTCACCTGGCCTTGGATGGATCCTACGAAGACGAAACCATCGACCTTCGAGCGAGCCGGCGAAATACCACGTGCCTCCCTTTCGCGGTAACCGTATTACCAGTACGAGCGCCGGTATCCAGCAGATTTTGAAACCCTAAGCGGCGAATGTTTTTGTGGCAAGATGCGATTTGAGATCACAGCGGGAAGGCTCGGATCGCAATCAAATCTCTGTCACAATCCTACGGCGCGCTCCCGCCTCCTCGCCGGACTCGATGTCGCTCGTGACGATTCGTGCTCGCATTCGTACGATCGGGCTCCGGCAATCCATTTCTTGGCGAACGAGTCGCATGAGATCGTATCGATCCCGTACCGTTGGGCGCTCATGAAGAGCTGGCTGCGAACCGCTGAAATGCATTAATTGCGTCATTGGCATAATCAAATTTGGAGCAATACGGAGTGGTGGCTGCCATTGGCTGGAACATGGGCGGATGTCTAATTCGCATCGCTTCCTACGCGAGCGTGTGCCGCGGATGCTTCCGCACCTCACCCTGCATGCCCTGCAATGACGAGGGACGGCGGGACGTGAGCCTCCGACTAGGTTATTCCTGTCGAGTTCTCTAAGTCATCGCTGGCGCTCCTTATCGTATTGACCATTGGCGCCATCACCGCGATCGGTGCCGACGCCCACGGCGCGACCGACGGGAGAGCCGCTCGACCGACGACCTGCAGCCGCGCGGGAGATGAGAAGAGGGTGCCCTGAGGGTTATTGGGGTTATCCCGGACAAGACTGGAACAACGATAGTTTGTATTATGGTCGAGCCGACCTGCACGATGGGCAGCTGCTCATTGGCGCGATGCAAGTGTCCCCGCACAAGCCCGAGGAGCATTGGTTTTACACCATGAAGGTGCGGCTCATTCGAAGCTCGTCGGATCCCAACGCATCCACGACGAAGAGCGGCCCTGATCCCTGCGGGCGTGACCTTCGGCTCGAGTCCTCCGCCGCGCGACGTCTATTGGCCTAGGGGACCCATGAACTCGTTCTTGGTGAGCGGGACGCCTTTTTGACGAAGGATGGCGTAGGCCGTCGCGAAGTGAAAAAAGAAATTCGGAAGGGCAAACTGCGAAATGAACCGTGCCCCATCGAACGCGATGGTCCTGCCTCGGGCAGGGATCTCGATCGTGCGTTCGACGCCCGCTTCGACGCTCCGGGCATCGAGCGCATTCAAATAGGCGATGGCGGTGTCGAGGGCCTCCTGCAGCTCCGCGAAGGTCGTTCGCGCGACGCCGGCGGGCGGCACCTGCGTCGCCCCCATCAGCCGCTCGGCAACGATTGGGCATCGCGCCCGAAGCGAGAGTCGCACGCCGATACCAGCTGCGCTGGCGCGGGTGCCTACCATGATCGAGGTGCACGCACGGCGGCCCGTAGACGACCGCTTCGAGATCGAGCTCGGTGGTCGCCGTATCCACGTGCGCCATCGTTCGATGTCGATGCGCTCCGACGACTGCTGGCGGCGCTCGAGGAGGTCCCTTGATTCCTCGGCGGTCCGTATCTTCGTATGCACCGAGCCTGTCGATACGCGCCATGGCTTCGATCGGCAGATGTTCGCCGCGTGCGAGAAGGCCGCCGTAAATCCAAGCTCAAGCCCATTAACATGCTTGGAATTTTTCGCGGCCGCCGCACATTGGGTGAGCGCGTGCCAACTCGAAGAGGGAGCGCCGCGGCTTCGCGAAGCGGGCGACGTGTTTAGCGGAGCCCGAGGGAGGTAGGTGCGATCATGAAGCTGCTATCCGATCCGCGGTTTCTCGGTACCTATGCGGGAATCGCCACCTTGGCCTTGGCAATGCTCGCGCTTGGGGGATCGCGGAAAACCAAGTTCGAAGAAATAACGGTGGAGCGCATCAATGTCGTCGAGCCGGATGGCACGTTGCGTTTGAGCATTTCGAACAGCGCGCAGCTTCCCGCGCTGATCGTTCGCGGGAAGGAGTACCGTCACAAAGGCCGCGCAGCGGAGATCAAGCGCATCGGCCTTGCGGGGTTGGTCTTCTTCGATGCGGAGGGGACGGAGAGTGGTGGTCTGGTTTTTGGCGGTCGCAAGCTCGTTGATGGTTCGATGATTCGAGACGGACATCTTACCTTCGATCACTACGATCAAGACGAGGCGCTGGTGCTCACCGGTGGACAAGAGAGCGATGGCCGCTACAGTGGACTCCAAATCAAGGACCAGCCAAACTGGCCTATCGAAGAACTGGTGAAGGTGCTGGCGGAGGCACCGGACGAGAAGAGACAACAGGTACGCGACGCGTTTTTCGCCACGCACTCCCGGACGCACATCGAACGCGTTTACATCGGTCGAAGGCCGGATAAGTCGTCCACGCTCGAGCTCAAAGACGAGCAAGGGCGCGCCCGGATCATCCTGAAAGTGGGCGCCGAGGGTGGGGCCTCTCTCCAGTTTCTCGATGAGAAGGGCACGGTGATTGACCAATGGCCCCGCCCGCGCGCGGGCGACACCGACGCGAACGTCAAGTCGTCGCGGTGAAGGCGGCGTTTGCATCGTGAGAAGCGCGGCGCGAGGTGATTGGCGCCGAGCGCGCCCTTGTCGCCCTTCGTAAGCCGAGGGGCTCGTCGCGAGACTTTCTCCCGCGGCCCGTGTGGGCACCCGTCGCACTGCATGCCCTCCATGGCTGCGCCGCATTCGCCGAGGGCTCACGATTTTTTTTTTCAATCGCCATGTCGAGACCTGGTTTCGCTGCGGTGCCATTCTGCAGCCGCTCGAGAGCGGCGACGATTCATGTAGGCTGCCATATGCATGCGCGACGCAAGTGGGAGGCTGCCCTCGATGCGGGCGATATCCGCGCCGGTCCCGCGATGGAGCACTACACGAAGACGATGCTGTCGAGCGCACCTGCAAGGACGCTAGTCTCGACGCCGAGGCACGGAGAGAACGCCGGCTCGAAGACACCGTACCGCTGTTGGGCGAGCCTCGCGCAGTTTCAACGGGGTGATCATATCTAGCAGAGATCATGCTCGTGGATCGCGTCAACTGGTCTCGGTGTTAGCTTCTTCCCGAGCGGTTCGAATCGAGCACATTGGGCCGCAGTTTCGTCATTTCGCAAACGATGTGCAATCGGGTTGCTCGTGTGGCGGAGCTTCAGTTAGCCATTTGCAAAGAGCAAGGGATGCGGGATGAATGGCCCCTGGTGGCTCGGTTCCAACGAACCATGGGGGAACCCAGCAGCGATGCAGTCGCCTTTCTGAAGGATGTCTGCAGCGGATTCCAGCTAATTAGCGTGCGGCTATGGTTGCTGCGCCGATCCGTCGTCAACCAGGTCTGGACGGCAACGGCGGTGAGGTCGAGCCAATCGGGATTCCACGGGCCATTTGGGGGGTGGTTTTGGCGGCGCAGGTGGTTCTTGCGGTAAGCACGGTTGCGACGGCAAAGGGGGGGCGGCGGATAATCGGGATATACTTGTTGCGCGCCGCTTTGGCCGATCAGGCGCGTATAGACGATGGCGGTGATGAGCGCCCAGAGCGCCGGTGCAACGAATGGAACGACGCTCCACACCAGGCACGCGAACAGGCCGACGCCGGCGAGCACGAAGAATACGCTAACGTACAGGATGGCCAATTGTGTCTTTTGCCCTTCCGTCGCGGCCCAACTGGCCTTCATGGCCGCGATGGGTCCCAGCGAAAGGGACCATGACGAACACGCAATCGGAGACAAGTGTCGAGGGCGCGCCCGGACCGCACTGGTCCGTGTTCTGCGCAAGGATAGAAAGCACTGGATCCTGAAGTACAAGGCGGCGGACGGAGAGTGGACGCCCAAGAACCTTCCAAAAGGAAATCGGCCGGAACGCCGAGCGCCAAGCGAAAGAGTGGCTGTTACATGGCTCCAGGCTCCCGCAGCGGGGAAGCTCGCCCCACGCCGACGACGAGACAAAGGATGTCGCTTCGCGAGGCTTACCCGAAATTCGAAGCCGCAATGAAACTCGACAAGCCCATCGCTCCCGCGACCCTGCAAGGGGACAAATCGATCTTCAACTCGCGCATCCTCTGCGATGAGGAGAAGCTTCCACAAGACACGAGGATCGCCGATATGACGCTCCCCGCGTTGGGTTACGGATCTTCCGCGCCTTCGGCGCTGGTACCTGGTTGTTCGCGACAAGGTGAGCTCATCCCGTGCAAGAAACATTTCTCCGGGCACATGGTGGGTGACCTTCGGTTGGACGGGGAGATCCCGACGACCACCGTAGAGCGAGCCCGGCGGATGGTCCCCGGGAGGAAGAGGTGGAGGTCGGCGAGCTGAAAACGAGGACCTCACCACGCTTGAGCTCCCTACGACGGGCGTGCAGGGGAAGCCGATCCCGTTTCAAGGTGGCCCGAGCCAGCTTTCTTTCGTACCTGAAAAGCGCCGGCGTGGATGACAAGTACCGGAAAATGCTCGCCGGGCGTGGCGTGGAGGACGTGACGGAGAAGCACTACACGGAGGGCTCATGAGCCGTTTGAAGGAGGCGGTAGAAGGGTCCCGCTGAAGTGGTACGGCGAGAACGGCACCACCCCGGACGTGTACTTGGTGCCGAGTTTGGTGCCGCGTGGTGCCAAGTGACACCAGGGAAAAAGAATGCTTGCCAGGAACCAACGGAAAAGATAGACGAAGTTCCGCAACGCGCCGCCTTAGCTCAGTGGTAGAGCAACGGTTTCGTAAACCGTAGGTCTCGAGTTCAAGTCTCGAAGGCGGCTCCAAATTTTCGTGGGGTTCTACGAGCCCCCTTGTGTCCACGACACAAAAGCGCGCAAGGCCAGCGAAGACCGTGCGCACGTGGCTACCGTCCGGTGCATTCGGGCGGCCGTGCCCCGCGCCGTACGTGGGCGCAACACCCCGGACCGCGATGCTCTCGTCGACGCTCCTTCGTGCCTGACACGTCGTTTTCGTGCCTTCCACCTCGTTCGAGACGCCTGGAGGGCGCTCGCCGCGACGACGTGATCGCAAGCACCGGTGCGGAGCTACCACCCGGCGCTCTTCGCGCAGGTAGGCGTCGGAGTCCCTTCGGATAGCGCCCCCGAGCTGCACACACGCCGCGCAGGATGCCGCGCCCAGTGGCGAGGCGTTCTCGCGCAACACGGCGCGCGCGCCGGTCGATGGAGAATTGCGAGATGAGATGGCCGTGCCCACGCCACGAACGAGCATCGCCCCCCGGTGCTTCGACGACCCACCCCGCGCCCGAGAGCCGAGGGTTCGAGGACATGAGAGGAAACGCGAGTCGCCCATGAACCAACTTCCCGCAGGACTCGACGCGTTGATCCCGGGGTTCCCCAAGCTGCCCACCGGTGGCGCAGGCGACAAGAAGGCACCCTTCGAGCTCGCGGCCGGCCCCTTCGTAAGCCACGAGCTCCGCGTCGTGTCATTTCATGGTTGCGAGCGCATCAACGACATCTTCCAATACGACGTCACCTTCGCCACCGACGTACCGGAAGAGCTTCTCTACCCCGCCATCGACGGGGAGCCCGCGAGCCTCACCATCAAGGCCCCCGGCCATGAACCGCGCATCATTCAGGGGATTGCCTCGGCCTTCGAGCCATTGGGCCACCTTCGAGCGCAACACGGCCCGAAGCTCCTTGCGTACAATCTCACGATCGTACCGAAGCTATGGCTTCTTCGGAACCAAATGCGCAATCGCGCGTTTCAGGACCGAACGCCGCGGCAAATCGTGGAGGAGATCCTCGCGGCGTCGAACATCGGGCCGAAAGACTGCCGCTGGCGCGTCCGGCCGAGCGACTATCGACCGCTCCCTTTCGTTTTGCAGCGCGACGAATCCGACTACGATTTCTTCCGCCGGATTCTGGCGGAGCAGGGCATCTACTTCTATTTCGAGCACGCGAGCGGCCTGGCCGACCAGCTCCTCCCGGGGGCCGGTGGTATCGCCAATGCGCTGGGGTCGGTCGCGGACCTCGTGGGCGGTCCGGTCGCGGACGCGGTCGATGAGGCGGGGGCCGCGGCGAAGATGCGGACCATCTTGAATTTCGGGGACGAGCCGGGCCACACACCGGCGGTGGCGGCGATGGCCGTGGTCAATCAGGCGATTGGCGCCGGGCTGCGCAAGGTCGCGTCGCAGTTTGGTGGGGACGAGGCGGCCAAGCTCGTGGACGAGGAGCCGTGCGACACGCTCACGGTGGACGACGGAAAAAGCGGCAATGTCGACCAAGAGCGGGTTTACAAGTTCGGATTGCGCAAAGAGATTCGCCCGAAGTCCGTGCGGCTCATCGAGTGGGACGTCGGCGGATCGCGGAGCTGGGAGGCCGCGGCCGAAATGAAGCCGGTGGTCCCATCGGCGCGCGCGAAGGTGGGATTGTCGATGGGCCCCGACGGTCCGTCGCTGAAGGCAAGCGCGAGCCTGGGCTTGGAGATCGACTCGCCGACCCTCAAGGCAAAACAGCTTTGCGAGGACTACTACCAATTGGACACGAACCTGCGCGCCTATGCCAATCCGAGCAAACGCGCGGAGCGCGAGCTCGAACGAAGGCGGCGGGATTACCTCGTCGGGCGAGGGGAGAGCGATTGCCGGCGCCTCGGCGCGGCATACCGTTTTCGGCTCGGCGGGCACCCCGTGGCGGCGCTCGATATCGAATACACGGTGACGGAGCTCGTCTCCGATGGCGTGCATCCCGATTTTACGAGCGACCAGGCACCGTTGTATCGGAATACGTTCGAGTGCATTCCATCCACCGTGGCACCGCGCCCCCCCCGCCCGGACAAGCGCCCCAAGCTCGGGCTCGAAATTGCAACCGTGGTCGATGCCGGCGGTCAAAATGTGAGCCCGATCCTTCGAACCGATGAATGCGCCTATGTGCACGTTCGGTTCAAATGGGATATTTACGACGAACCGCGCGTGCGGGACGGAATCGCCTTGCGGAACGACGCCGAGCCCGATTCGCATACGGTCATTCAGGTCCCGGTCATGCAACCCTGGGCGGGCGACGGTTTCGGGTGCCAGTTCATTCCGCGCGAAGGAATGGACGTGCTCATCGGGTTCCTCGGGGGCCAAGGAGAGCGACCGGTGGTGCTGGGGTGCCTCTACAGCCAGAGAAATTCACTTCCGGTACAGGATGCGATCAAGCACCAGCGGGTGGGCATCGTGACACAAACGCGCCCAACGAACGGAAACTGGAGCGAGGTGACGATCGATGACCACCAAGGGCAGGAGGTCGTCAAGGTGCGCGCCGCGAAAGATCTCGAGGAGGAGGTCCTTCACGATCATCGATCCCGTGTCGACAATGACCGAGTTGCCGAGATCCTGGGCAGCGACTCGCTCGCCGTGACCAAAGACTGGTCGGTTGCGGTCGCAGGATCGGTGACCGAAACGGCAGAAGGTGACCGGTCCACGAGCACCGGAGGTACGCTCTCCGAAACCGTCGGCGGCAATCGCGTGACCACGACGACGGGACGCGCCACGAACATCGTCCTCGGGAGGCGCGAGGAGCACACCGCCGGCGAATGGCAACAGTTTGCGGGGTCGCACGCGGCGATCATCGAAGGAGATAGCTCCTTGTCCGTGAAGGGGGCGTATCGGCAAACCGTGGGGGACCCGAACGACGAGGCCTCGACGGACATGATCGCGAACGGCTCGTACTCCGTGGTTGCAAGCCGGCGGATCACCCTGCGCGCGGGCGAAGCCATCGTGGCCGAGGTGGGGTCGACCCGCATCGAGCTTCGCGAAGATGCGCTCGTTGCCATCGCCAAGGCGCTCGGCGTCACCGGAGAATCCGTCAAGATTACCGCGAACAAGGCTACGGTCACCGCCAAAGACACATACGAGGTCCGCGCCAAGAAAGTTCGCGCGATGGGGGCCGGTGGTCTCTTGGAGCTCGACGCGAACGCGTCCCTCGATGGACCCAAACTCAAGCTCACGTCCGGCGGCGCCGGCAATGGCGCGCACGCGGGGCCTTCGCAGCCTCCCGGCACGGTCCCATTCACGGCGCGGTTCTTCGACGAATTCGGGGAGCCGATCGCAAACGCACGATTCCACCTTTACTACGATGGCGCGCGCTTCGAGGGCACGACCGGTGGCGACGGCACGCTTCAGCAGCCGCTTCGTCCCGTGGCCGGTGCGCGCGTTTATGTTCGCATCTGGCCGAAAGACTATCCGACCGGTGCTCCACGCGAGTACGATCTCGAATGGTGGCAACCCGTGCCTCCGCCCCATTCGGACTTGGGCGTGCTCCTCCGCCTCCGCAACCTCGGTCACTTCCGTGGCCAAATTCCCGAGGACGATCCGGAGGCGCTCGCTGGACTCAAACAGGAGGCGCTGGCGGACTTCATGCGCACGAGAATGAGCTCGTCGGACCCGAACCTGCAAGAGCAGGAGGCAAAGGCGCTCGCTTACCTTCAAGAACTTCACGGACATTGATGAGGGAGAACCATCGTCGTGACGGATCCCGAAGCACCCATGACTGGCGTCGTCGACCCCAATCCCGCCCTGCCGACGGCCATCCATGCGCCGCCGTCCATCTACTGGAAGGAGTGGTGGGACAAGAAGAACCAAGACACCGACAGCGCGCGGCAGTCCGACGCCGATCGCATGCCTTGGCAACGTACACCCACGATGACGCGCACGGACGCCGAGTTTCAGCGACAGCTCGGCATTCGGGGTCTTCACGTGTCGATGTTCGATTGGCCGTTGAAGCCCGAACATGCGCGCGCGATCTGGGAATTTCGCGCGAATCTCGGGCCATCGAAGGTTTACGTGCCGGCGTCCGAACGCGCAAACCTGCCATCGGAGATCGCGAGAGCGCACGACGATCGCGCCACGCTCGCCAAAACCATCGGCGCCAACAAGAAGACGCTGGCTTCTCTCAAGAAGAAGCGCTCCCCGACGGCCGCGGAACAGACGCAGATGACGCAGCTCCCGTCGGCCATCGAAGCCGATGAATCACGCCTCGCCGAATTGGACCGCACCATTCGCGCGTACGAAGAGGACAACCGCGTCGATCGGTGGATGTACGAAGGAGACAAGCCCCCCACCGAGCTGATGGACGAGCTGCAGAACGCTCAAACGGACGACTATGCGAAGCGCCTCTTTCACGCGTTTCGCCCCTTCGTGACCCGCGAGGGCGCACCAAACGCCATCAATACCTACGATCTCACCTTCACGTTCGGGACCGGCTTCAACGTCACCACGGGCCTCGGAAACGAGATGATGAGGGCGATGGTGAATCCCCCTGCGGCGTTGCCGGACAAAGAACGCATCGCGCTTCGTTGCGCCCTCACGTATCTGCGCAAGGCAGGTGTGTACTTTGCCGTGGCGGGGAGTCGACTGGCGACGCGCGTGGCGCACGTGGAAAAACGGGGCGATACCTACATCGGGTGGGTCCTCGACGACGAAGATGGCCAAAAGAAACACCCCGCCATAAAGGGAAAACGCCACAACAACAGCGTCGCGCTCGAAGCGATCCGCTATCGGCCGCGCGTCCTCGATGCGTTCGTCATCGCCGGCGCCGCCACGGCTCTCCCCGATCAAGAAGAAGCGTCGGCGGAGATTCGATGCGCGCTGGTCGATCTTCAGTGGCAGTTCTTCCTCGCCAAGTATCCATCGTCCGAGTTTAGGTTGAACGGTCTCCTGAAGACACAATCGTTGTTTACGTACTTGATTCACGTACGGCATTTTGGGTCGAGCTATCTTCCGGATTACGTGATCACGTGGGCCATCGCGCGCCGGCTGGTAACGGCTACCGTCACGTACACGGAGAATGGTACCCCCATGACCACGACGAAACCTTTGGCGTTCCGGGCGAGCGGCGTCGGGGACGCCGAGCTGCTCATCGAAGAACCGCCCCCGCCGCCGGCGCCACCCAAGAAGGTTTCGGGCAAGAAGGCCGCGGTCCCCGAAAAGAAACCCGAACCGGGTGCCCCTGCGCCGCCTCCTACGCCCCCGAAGCCCGTTCGGACCGTCTCTCAGTTTTCGCTTTATCCGCCCTCCGCCGAAGTAGATATTCAGATTGGCCGCTTGACGTTCCTGTACTACATGCAGAGTCGTGGTGGGCGGTCGTCGCCGTGGAAAACGTGGGTGGACCTATGGGATCAGTTCAAGAAGGACCTGACCGCGGTCGACGACGTCAAGACCGGTCTGCCCGACTTTCCGCTGCGCGCCAAAGCCGACGTGGTCGCGGAGGCGAAGACCCGTATCGCCGCCGCGCGCGGCCCAACGGCAAAGGAGCCGGAGCTGCAGCGGGAGGCGGAGGCCGAGGTGGTCAAAGAGCACGAAATCATCGATATTCCGAAGGAAGCAGCCGATATCGTGCCGGGCGAAACGCTCAGCGCAGGGCCCTACGTGGGGCTCCGCAAAGTCGATCGGGCCGAGACCCCGGAGGTCAGGCGGCACTGGTCCCTGCTGAGGAACGTTCACGTCGTGACGGAGAAACCCAAATGATGGGTCGCATCTATTTCGTATTGGCGGTATGTGCTGCCGGTTGCGCGCCGGGCGCGGCTTCGGGCGATCGCGTGCTCCATGAGCCGAGCCATGGTCCGAGCCCGGCGGCACGTCCTGCGGTCTCTTCCAGCGAAGCTGCCCGGTCTCCTTGGCCGAATCTCGATGAACGAGAGCGCGAGGATTTGGACCAAGATCGGTTCGAGACGGATCCTTCGGACCCGTCCCGTGCGTACGAGCCTCGCCGTGACTACTCGGCGGTCCCGCCCGGGCTCGAAAAAAAGGTCGAGGCGTGGGTGGGAAAGTACGCGGCGTCGTTCAAGCTCGAACATACGCGCCGTTGGCGCGCGTCGGAGGGAGACACGATCGCGCTTCCGACGCCGTTGTCGACGGCAAAATGTTATGCCGTCTTGCTCTACGCGGAGACGTGGAAGGAAAATCCGCTCGGCCATGCCGTCCGAGCCGATGGTTCGTATTGGTCCTGGATACCCAGTTGGAGGGATCGCCGGGAAGCGGACGACTTTCCGCGCGGTCCCGAAGAAGCGGGCAAGTACGAAGCCATGGGTCAGGGGATCGAGACGTTCACGGCGTTCTACGCGCTCTCGGACGGCAAGCGCCTTCACACCAAGTTGGCAGTCCGATCGCGCGATCGGCTGGCCATGCTGGGCTATGACGCGCACCCTGTTTGCCCGAGCGATGAGGGCGGCGAGCTTCTCCTTCGCGCGGAGAAGGGCCTTTCGTCGGTAACTCCGGCGTCGCCCAAAGGTATCGCTCCGTGGGGCAGGGGCTTCGTCGTGCTACTTTCGCGGGCTCGTTGAACCATGTGCCGTATTCCACCGAAGGCTAGCGCGCCATGAAGCTCGTCGTCGATCGTGCGTGGCTGCGATGCAATCGAGGGAGCAGTCCTTCGCGCTTGACCGTTCTCTCGGCCAACCATGGCTTTGCAGACGATGCGCCGATCGCGACCATCCAAGATTGCGCGCCGATGACGAACATTGCGCCGTTCGGGATGTGTCTGTCCATCGCCAACCCCGACGTCGCCCGGGCGACCAGCGCTGCCCTGGGGGTCCTTACTCCTCAACCATGCGTCCCCAAGACGTCGGCCCCTTGGACGCCCGGCAGCTCCTTTGCGGAGTTGAATGGCCTTCCGCTCTTGACGGATACTTCGAAATGCACGTGCCAATGGGCCGGCACGATCGAGGTCGCCGATTCGGGTCAATTCTTCGCTAGCCTCGAGCAAGGGGCCGCGGGGGAGGGGCCGTTCGAGGGCGTCGAGGTCGGCGAAAGCGCAGGGGCGTCGGCCATTCCGACCGCACGCCGGGTATCCCTGCCGCCATGGATTCGATTGCCCCGCGGATACGCTATCGCGCATCAGTTCGTGTGCTCCGTCACCGAGCGTCCCATCGCCGATGTGCGGTGGCGAATTCGGTCACGAATCGATGGCGCCATCATCGCGGAGGGCGTCACCGGCGATGACGGCTTCGTCGTCGCCGATGTGCCCGAGCACGGTGACTACCCCATCGAATACGATCTCCCCACGGCCTCGCCTTCGGACGAGGCGAACACCATGGTCGACGCCAGCACCATCGAGCGCCTGGTGGATTGAGGCGCCCCAACACCATGCCCACCGACAACGCTACATCGACGAGCGACGACAACCCGGAGGCGAAGCAAACGCGGGTCCCGACGGCCGGCACCGTTCGTCTGCTCGTTCAGGAGGGGCCGCGGTTGGCTCCCGTCGTTTCACAGGGCTCGTTCGGCGAGAAGAACTGTGGCGCTCCGGATGCGCTCCTGCGGAGTACTGCGAGCAAGAAGCCTCGCTGGATCAGCGCCAGCGGTTGCGGTCTATGCGCCCTGACGTCGTATCTTGCAGCCGCGGATTTGAAAGGTCCTCGCTACGACCGGAGCTCGAAGACATTTTCCATCGACGCATCGGCCAAGCCCGTGACCCCCGGAACGTTCAATCGATACCTCTGGAACAAGGTCGACAGCGAAACGACGGCGGACGTATCCAAAGAATCACTCGTCAACGACGTGTACGCCATGGATGGCAAAGGAGCGCTCAACTACAAATCGGCTACATTGACGAGATGGATCGAGGAGCTCGTCGAAATCAACGGTCTCTCGATCGACGAGCCGTTTCGTATCGCGGACGAGACGATGTGCCCCAATCCGAAGATCGGTAGCGACATCCCCATTCTGACGGAGCACCTCGAGGCCGGCGAGCCGGCGATTGTCGGCGTCTCGTTCATCGAGACGCCCTCGAGCACAGCGCATCAGGTCTTGGCGATTGGTTATGCCCGCGTGGGGGCCAAGACGTTTTACCTGATCCTCGACTCGGGTTTTGGTGCGCTGACGCCCGCGCCGCTGTTGAACGTACCGAACCCCGCCCCAATCGCTCGAATCAAACCGTACGCCGTGTCGGAGCAGCCGCGAAGTGCGATGCACGGGACGGTGACGTACGCAGGCATCACGTGGGTCCGACAGCTCTCGGGGCTCGCGAGCCTCACCAAATTTCGGCTCCTGGAGGACTGGACGCTGGCCAACCCTTTCTTTCCGCCTCCAAAGGAGTGAAGGTCATGCAGGGGTGAGTGAATGCCGTACGAGGATCCAGTCGTGCCCTGGCGTCCGCTCGAGTTGCCATGTATCCGTTGCCATGCCCGCGCCGCATCGCCGTGGCTCCACGGTAATCGACGCCGACTGACCCTTGATATCGATGGCCGATCCACCTTTGGAAAAGTCGGTCGCGCGAGGCTCGCCTTTTGCGTCGGCGTTGCAGTCGACCAAGCCGCGCATGGGCACCTGCTTCCTGGCGACGGTGACGAAGCCGGGGGGCATCGCCCACTCGTCTTGAACCTCGAGGGCGGCCGCGGGATCTTGGATTGTTCGCGCTCGAACGTGGATGTCCAATCCGTATTCGAGTCGGTCGATGCGAATGGGAAACCGGACGAGCCCCGCTAAAGCCGCGCGATCTTTCGAGCGACGCGCACGATCCAGCGCGAGAATGAAGGTCCGTACGCTCTCCACGGTCGGAAGGTCCGAAAGCCCGGCGTCACCGGGCGCTGCATCCCAAGTGCCCGCTTCCAGGGCGGAGGGCGCATCGGTGCTCTCGGTTCGCTCGGCAGGAAGCGCCCTCTCGACTCGGTTCTCGCGACAGTCGCAAAGGTAGACAAGGCAGGCCAGCCCAAGAACGGCCGGACCCTTCCGCAGTGCTCTCATGGCGCAGCCCCCGCGAACCGTGAGGTTTGCCGCGGCGCGCGGCGCGATGCTCGTGATTCGCATATCCCGACGTTATCCTATCTGCGCCCCATTCTCACGAGCCGACTGGCCGAGAGCAGACTCGCGACGTCGCGGAAGTCGCGGCGCGCCGAGGTCGCCGCCCGGGAGCCGGCTTCGTTGAGGAAGCGGGTGTACGCGCCGCTCGAGCTGGCGGCCATACAGAGGTGCTCCCATCGTGGAAGGCTCGCGCCCGCGGGTATCTTCGGAGCGGTTCCTTGGCTGCTCGCGCGACTTCGCGAGGGCGCGCGGCGGAATTTCGGCACTTCACGTGGGCGCGTTGGGACGCCGCAGACCGGGCCCATCGTGCGCTAGAATCGCGGAGCGGGATGCGCAAGGTCGAGGATGCGCATACGGTCTCGCAATCCTGGTGCGACCGCATCGAGCCAGGCGCGCAGCGGCTCGCTGTCATGGAGCTCGCCGCGAATGCGCTCGTATTCGTCGGAGGACACCCCCGTGTCGGCGGCGAGTACGAGGTCGGCCAGCATGTCGTCGCGAAACGATAGTGGCAAATCGGAGGTGCGCCGGCGCGCGATGGCGGCGGCTTCTTCGAAATGGCCCGCGCGGACGGCGAGCATCAATTGCACACGAAAGTGTGCGCGCGCCGCGTAGGGATAGGTTGGGAACTCGGCCGACAAGAGGGCTCGGGCGGCGTCGGCCTCCGCCTTTTGGCCAAGCGCGGCCAAGGCGAATGCGCGTGTCGCGACGAGCTCCGGCAGGAGCAGATCGGAATGCGCGGCGCGCATGGCGCCACGGATGCGTCCGAGCCCCTCGGTGCAATGGGCGATGCACGCGGACCAATCGGCGCGCCGTTCGCGGAGCGCGGCCAATCCAAGGTACGCTTGCGCGGCGAGCGGGGGCAATCGCGACTTCGTGAGCAACGACAGCTCCGCGGCCGCACGTTCCTCGTCGCCGCGCGCGATATCGACTTGCGCCCGCAGCAAACGGCGCCCGAGCTGCCGCGCTTTGCGCAATTGCCAACCGATGTACGCGGACAAGGCCAGCACGGCGATGGCCACCGGAAAGGCGCTGGCCCCATCCCCGCTTTCACGTTCTGGCTCGGCCGCGCTTTCGACGTCGCGCGGGGCCGAGGCCCTTTCGGGATCGCCTCCCGGTGAGAGCACGGTCCAGATCCCCACGAACACCACGATGAGCAACCCCCACGCCGCGGTGGCTTTGAGCGGGAGTCCCCACGCGCGCTTGGTCGTGGCGCGCGCCTGCTTCATCGCCGCCCTGGCTTCGGGGCTCGTCGTATCCACCATGGCCGGTTCGACCTCTGGCGCGTGCGTCTCCGCGTCGCCGACGTACGCCGCCGCCTCGGGCGCGAGCTTTTTGACCCACGCGGCGAGCCCGGTCCCCTCGGCACCCTCGGGTTTGGCCGGCTGCCGGTAGGCGTCGTGCGGCGCTGCGCGCGCTAGCCGTCGCAGCGCGCGTGCGAGCACACGTTCGCGCGGGGAGAGCGACTCCATCGAGGACGTCGCGCGGGCGAACGAGGCGCGCAGGGCCGCCATGTCGCCCGCGCGGGCCAGGAGCAGCGCGCGGGCAAGCTCGGCGCGCGCGAGCGCATCGGGCCCCGTGAACGGCGAGGTCTCCGCGGCGTGCGCGTCTGCGCGCGCTTGCTCCACGTGCCCCACCGACGCGTGCGCGAGCGCTCGCAGCGCGTGCGCATGGGCGATCTGCATCGCCTCGTAATCGCGTTGGAGGAGCCCCTTTCCCACGGCGATCGCGCGCGTCGCCTCTGCCACCGCGACCTCCCCCGTGCCGCGATGAAATGCGAGCATCGCCCGCTGTATCGCGACCGAGCGAGCCGGTGCGCCCCGGCGCAGCGCGTGGGCTGGCACCCGCGCGAGCAGCCGCTCGGCCTCGTCGAGCTTTCCGCGCGTGATCCGTTCGAGGGCGAGATTGGCCAGCAACACCGCCTGCGCGCTCCGGATCGTGACGACGCCCGCCCAACCCAGAACCGCGGACCCGGCGAACAGAAATACGCCTGGCGCGCTCGAGCCGTTCATGGCGGAGATCACGCTCATGATCGCAAAGAGCGCGGCAAACCATAGATAGCGCTTCCCGAGCTTCGCGGCCGGATGGGCGGGGAGGGGGTCGTCTGCGGCCACGGCATTCGGCACGGTGTTCATCGTGGACGAATGTATCTGGCTCCATGTCGAGCAGGGAAGGTCGTTTGGCGATGACGCGATCGCTTTGCAAACGATGCGTAAGAAACGTCCCCCGCGTTCCCATCGACACCTCGATTCTTCACCCGGCACGTTCGTCTGCGCTCGGGCAGCGTGGCGTTGCCTCTTCATCACCCGTTGCGGGTCGCAATTTTCGTGTCGCTCCGGTGGGGCACGGCCGACCCGTTCCCGTCTCCGCCTCACGAGATGAAACCGAGCCACGGCGCCGGCGACATCGTGCTGCGCCGCCCGATTGGCGCCCATCGTTGCATTTTTCGAATTTGGAAGCGAACTTACATGAATTTGCAATAAGGACCCCGGCTCGAGCCATGAATGCCGCGCGCCGAGCGCTCGCCTGCGACGATGTCAAATAGATAGCAAAATAGTGCCGACATCCCTCCTGTTCGCGATCGACTCATCCGAAAAATATATCGATCGACGAGTCGCGATTCCGCTCGAGGCGGATGGGCGGAATGCCCGAAGATGTCCATCGGAAGGGCGCCTAAAGCATGTGTCCGAGACGTCGATACGTCGATACGAATCGTATCGGTCGCGCGCGACACCATGAAGAACTCGAAGCGATCGAACGTCGAATATCCAAAGGAGGAACATGCATACAATATCGAAATCCGGAGGGCTCGCTCTTCTCGTCGCGATGCTCGGTTGCACCGCCGTCCCCGCCCCCGCGGAGGACACGGTGTCCAGTATGAACCTATCCAAGACCACGCCGAGCTTCGTGCTCTTATCGCCCGCCGCATGCCCGGCAGCGCCCTGTCCTGCATACTTCGCACACGACGCCAATCGAAATAACGAAGGCGAGAACATCGCGCGCCTCGATTTTTCGAAAAGCACCCTCGGCGCCGACGACATCGCGGAGATCCTCGCGGCGCCCATGAGCGAGATCGTCGTCAAGGGAACGCTCGGCCCGAAGGAGGGCGGACTGCACACGTTCCTGGTCACCGAGGCCTACCGCGGTGTCTCGGGCGCGACGTTCGAGGACGGGATGCTCTTCTACCAAGCCAGCAACGACGACCCGCCGCCATCGTGCCCCGCCGCCCCATGCAAACAGGGCTCGGCGCTCAAGATCAACGCATTGAACGCGGTCGACTACGACGCCATCGACGTCACCGCGGCCGCGCGCCCGGGCACGTCGGCGGAGGAGTTGAAGATTGATGTCGGATGGTTCAAGGCGATTGCCGCGGGCAACGTGCGCAAGGTCGCGGTGGGCGGCGCGCGCGACGCGAACGTGCTCACGGCATCACAGGTCTTCGTCCAGCTCCCGCGCCGCGGCCCCTCGCGCCCCATCGTCAAGGAGGGCGAGACCGAGCTCCTCGGCCCGGATCACAAACCGCTGCTGCTGCGCGGTTGGAACTGGGGCCATTGGGGGAGCGTGCAGCCGGAGGACTCCGCGGCGCACGTCACGCAGGGCGCGAACATCGTGCGCATCCCCCTGCGCTGGTGGGGCAACTACGAACCCAATGGCACCCCCGATGGCAAAGTGCCCATCGACTCGCGCACCGAGATCGCCGCCGATGGCTACATCGATCCGAGAAACCTCGCGATGCTCGAGGCGATGATCGACGACGCTGGCAGCAAGGGGCTCTGGATCGATATGTTCTTCGACTCGGACTGCGGCCAGGCGAAGCTCGAGCCGGACGACGGCTATTGCGGCAAGATTGGCGATGAGCGCGCGAGCTTCTGGAATGACCCGGTCACCAAGGAAAAATTCTACGAGGCCTGGGAGTTCCTGGTGAAACGCTTCCGCAAAAAGCCCTTTATCGCCATGTGGGAGCTCCTCCCAGAGCCGCAGTTTACGTGCGGGCCCAATGGCGGCTGCAAAGATTGGCACGCACCCGTCGAGTTCTACGAGCCGCTCATCGCGCGCATCCGCGCAATCGATCCCGCCACACCCATCCTCGTCGGCCCGAACAGCGGATACAACGTGCAGCGGATCGACGACGTCTACATGCCCAATGTCAAAGGCCTCATCTACACCGGAAATTTCCTCGACAACGGTGCAGGCCACCTCGAGTGGGTCGACCTCCTCGCCGACTTCCGGTTGCGCCGAAAGGTCCCCGTCTTCGTGCAACAGGTCGCGTCCCATCGCCGCCCCAAAGATGGCGAAGACGACGCCTACACCCACGCTCGCGCCGACGCCATCCTCAAAAAGCTCAACGCCAACCGTATCGGTTGGACGTGGTGGACCTACCGCGAGACAAAAAGCGCCCTCGGAAACTTTGCCCCCTATTGGCGCGACAGCGAAAAGCACCCGTGGCAGTCCAGCATTCCGTGGCTCAACCTCATCGCAAATCGTCTTCACTGATGCCGAAGACCGCACGCTAGCGCTTCATGGCGCACGCGGCTGACCGCGCCCTCGCACGACGAAGGGCGGCGCCGCGGACCGATACGTTCGCACGGCGGGAGGCGCCGGTGCTCACAATAGTGTCGCTGCGCGTAAACATGGTGAAATCCGTGCACGCGCAACGGAGGCTTCAATGGCATCGCGCGCGTTCCCGTCGTCGCGCACGGGAGAGCGCTTTCGACCCGAGCCATTGCTCGAGCAACGATGACCGGTCGACGCCGGTCGAGGGATTCGTTCCGACAACGGGGAGCTTCTTGGGCGCCTCCCAATCGCCATGCTCGACTCATCCCTACAATGGCTGCATTCGAATGGAGTTGCGGCGGCCCATTGTCGTTCGTCGAATCCGTCGTTTGGCGATGCCGCGGGGCGCCGTCCTCGCGTTCGCGACATTGTTGGCGATGCGTCCGCGGGTCGAGATGAATGGCGATTTCGCGACACCGCGCCCCCCGTGTCTTTCCGATTATTGCTGTCGTCAGCCCAACAACCGTGTTTTTCCATGGCACTTATAAAAGAGGCGCACAGCTCGGCGACACACTCGCGTGATGGCGTGATGGCGTGATGGGACCAGGCGTGGCGCGTATCCATCCTCCAACGTCGAAGTGACATCCCATAAAAATTCATGGCTTTTAGATAAGTCATGCAATTGACAGCCATGGATTATGTGTAAATGGAGATTGGGGGAGGCCAGACGTCATGGCGCGATGTCGACGCTCGCACGTGCGAGAATTCATTCGACAAATTCGTAGCCATCGCAAACGGGCGACGGTCATGATGTTTGTACATCGTCTCTTGGATCGCTGTCGGTGGACGGTCCGTTCCCCAGGACGCTCTCGAGTTCATGAAAACTTGTCTTCGCGGGTAACCCATGATTACGGACATCCAGAAGAAGATCATCCGCGACACGTGGCGCCTCGTGCTTCCGATCGCCGATACGGTCGCCGACCTTTTTTACGAACGCCTCTTCGACCTTCGGCCGGAGTACCGAGCCCTGTTCAAATCGGATATGGCAGGGCAGAAAAAGAAGCTGCTCGCCATGCTGTCGTTCATCGTGAAGTCTCTCGATTGGCCTGAGTCGGCCTGGCGAGAGACCGTCTCCGAGGAGAGCGATCTTTTCTTGATTATGCTTGCGCTCGGCCGGCGCCACACATCGCTGTATCGGGTGCCCGACGAGGGCTACACGGTCGTCGGGGAAGCCCTTCTCTGGACCCTCGACTACGGTTTGGGTAAGAAGTTCGATGAACCTGCACGGGAAGCGTGGACGCAGGTCTACAAGCTCGTTTCGCTCACCATGAAGATGGGGCACCTCAGCGTCCAGACGCCCGAACAGACGGAGCTTGCGACGAATGACATCGTGCGCCCGGCGGTTCTCGGGGACACCTCGATTCGAGGACCCGAGCCGTGAACCCGTCGCGAACACATGTCTTGTCCGGCGAGCTCTCGGAGTTCGATCTGAGCACGCTCATGCAGACGCTCAGCCTCAGTCGCCAAGTCATCGGCCTCGAGGTGCTCACGGCTGCGGGGCAACCTGCGGGACGCATCGTATTGAAGGCGGGCAAGGTGATCTCGGCGAAGGTCGGTGAGCTCACGGGGATGGAAGCCGTCCAATCGCTCATGAAGGGGCACGCCACGGAGCGATTCCACGTGTTCAACGAGACCCTTCCACCTCGTGTCGCCGCTCCCATAGCCTCCATATCCGACGTGATTGCGGCGACGAACGGTACGCGGCGGATCGAGAGGGCAACCTCGGTCGCGCTCGAGCGAGTTCCCGTCATGGCCGGCAGTCTCGCCGATTTCAATCTGGCGACATTGATGCAAGTCGTAAGTGCGAGCCGCCAGTACGTCATCATCGAGATCTCGAACGAAAAGGCGGCTTCCCTTGGAGCCGTGCACATCAAGGGCGGAAGAGTCATCTCCGCGCGCTGCGGGCGCAAGCAGGGGATGCTGGCCATTCATCAACTCATCGACCTGCGCGTCGGGTATAATTTTTCGATTGCCCGAATCTTGGTCGACGCTCGGGAGCTCGAAGCGCTTGGGTCGGTTAACGACATTCTAGCGAGGGTATACTCCGCGGAACCCGTGACGGCGGTGAGATCGGCGCAAGGAGTCCTCTCCAATACATCGCGGTTACGGTTGGTACCATCCATCGCGCGCGTACTGGTCATGGAGGGTAGCCTTTCGGAGGTCGACATCGCGAGCTTGATCCAAGTCGTTGGCAGCAGCCGTCAGTACACGGAGATTGACGTATTGGCGCCGGGTGACGAGCTCGCTGGGACCATCGCCATCAAGTCGGGACAGATTGTTTTCGCTCGCGCCGCGACGATTCGAGGTATTCCCGCGCTTCGAAAGCTTTTGGATGTGCCCAAGAACTATCGGTTCGTCGTATCCCGAAGAAGAGACGGCGGTGATCTCACCGAAACGCTCGGATCGGTGGCGGGCGTGCTTCTTCGCGTCATGGATTTCGCAGCTGCAAAGCCGCCGCTGCCGGATGTTCCGATCATGCGGCCGATACCGGCATCGGCGCCTGCTTCTTCTTCTGCTTTTTCTGTTTCTACCGGCGGGATTCCGGACGCGTTGTTCGACGTGAGGGCACCCTTTGACGTGAGGGCTTCGCCGAGTGCAACGTCTCCGCGATGGCCGCCCGCGCAAAAGTTGGGGGGAGGCGAAGCGTGGCCCGCGCGCTCGTGTGGCGCCTGGCTCATCGCGAGCATTGGAGGCTTTGCGATGCTCTGCGGAGGCGCTTTCGTGATCGCGCGCGCTTTGGGCATTCCGTCAATCCTGTCAGGCCCGTCAATCCTGTCAGCCCCGTCAATCCCGTCAGCCCCGTCAATACCGCCAAACGCACGGTCTTCGGCATACACCTCGTCGCCGGCCGAAACGAACGCGGTTGAAATGGTGAAACCCGCCGGGTCGGTCGCGCTCCAAACCGGCAGCCATGCGGTCGAGAATCCCACGGCATCGGGTCCTACCGCGTTCCCGGAGGCACGCGGAAGCATGACGGTGCGCGAGGCGCAAATGTCGCTGAAGAAGCTTGGGTTCGACCCTATCTACTTGGACGGAAATGTCGGCCCCCTTACGCGAAGGGCGATCCTCGCGTTCCAGCAAAGCCGGGGCCTGCGCGCCGACGGTGCCCTGAACAATGAAACACGCGCCGAGCTCGCACGACGATTGCACGCACAATCCGCAAGTGCGAAGTAAGTGTCAATGCGTGCGTTTGGCGTTGCCTTCGGGCGCGTGGGCCGACGACCGTCGGAAGACCTCCCGCACGATTCGAAGAGGGCGCACCGCGACGTTCCGTCAGGTTCGATGATGCGCCCTCATCATGGCTTTGCGTTTGGATTCGTATCGATGACCGTCTCTCCACCGTTTCCAGATCTTGCCTCGCGTCTCGCCCGAACATGGGACGGTCCACCCGGGAGTCGCGCCTCTCCGCAGCAGCGCGCCATCCGAGGGGAGGGCTCTTCCTCCCCTCGGGGAGCTTTTCGTCAGTTCAACGCACGGGCGACGGCTGCGATGCGCTCTCGTCCCTCCGCCGAGAGCTCGCCCACCGCCTTGACGAAATTGGGGTGCTCGGCGCCGGCCACCAGGAAGGTGTGCCGGTAGGACGATATCTGCGCGGCCTCGATTTCACTGCGCTCCGCCGCGCTGAAGCTTCGCCCGGTGTGCCTTTCCAGGGTCTCCACGTCGAGCTTCGCCTGCGTGGTCAGCCCGTCGTTCAACAGCGACGCGATTTTGAGGTAGTCTTCGATTCCAACTTTGATTTCGTCGGCGCTCAGGGCCGCCGCCAGCTCGCTCGCCAGCAAGGTATCGACCTTGGCGTGCTGCGCCTCTTCTTGCCAGTGGTGCCGGAGGAGGCTCTTGAACTGCGGATCGAGGATCCCGTCGTCTTTGATGCTCTCGAGATAATGCCGTTGCGTCAGCCACTCCAAGTGCAGAATCACCAGCACCACCCCCAGGGGACTGTGCGACAGCACCGCGTCCGCCAGCTCCTTGGCGGGGCCAATCAGGCCTACCGGCGTGGGGAACTGCTTTTCGAACTCCTCGCTGAACCGTCGAAAGAGATCGATGTGCTTTGCCTCTTCTTCGGCGAAGGTCAAGAGCGAGCGCACCTGGGCGCTGTCGCCGTGCACCGCCCGGCGCGCCTGCTCGAGCACGAAGGGCAAAATGAACTCCTCGACGAAGCCGAACAAATAAAGATACGTGCGACCCCGAATATGATTGAGCGCCAGCTTCTCGCGCGCGTCGAGCGCCGCGATGGCTTGAATGCCCGTGAGCGAATCCGGCAGAAAAGGCTTGGTGAAGTCGAGGCCCTTTCCTTCGCCGATGAGGTCGTCGACCTTCCAGTTGATCTTCAGCGCGTCCGAAAGGGTCGATGCATAGGTGTAATTGTGCTGGATGGTTCCCATGATGTCTCCGTTTGCTCCCTACAGCACGCGGTCACCGTCGGTCTCCACTCCATGCCCCGAGACGGTGCACGGATCGGGCCAGCGCGAAAATGTGCTTTTCGGCATCTGCCGAGCCAAGGAACGCTGCGCTTCCCGTGCTTCCCGAGCAGCAGCGCCTCGATTCGGGCTGCTGCAGGAGCAGCAACCGCGCGGTCGGCTACGGCGTCACGTCGACGACGCCGAGTGAAGCCCACGCCATCATCGACGCGTCGGGCGATGCCGCGAAGGTGACCGTGGGGCCGGGGATGGTTGCGTTTTTCGGGAAGACGCCCCCGGTTCGATAAACGGCGAGGTTCGGGTTCGACTCGTCACGTAGGAGACCGGGTAGATTCTCGGAGAAGCGCATATTCTCCCCCGAGCCGGACACGACGAAGAGCCCTATCGTTTGGCCTTGCGTGCCGATGTTCCCCCGTGTGAGCCTGCCGGAGGCGCCATCGATGGTGGCGACCATCGTGTCGACACGAACGGGCTTCACCGGCTGCAGGCGCGCGGTCGCGCGGAAAGCGAGGACCTGAACCACGGAATGCGCGGCAATGTCGTGGAATGGGAATTTCCACTTGATGTCGGAGCCACTCTCCGGGATGTCCGCACTTTCCAAAGTATGGTGGCCAACCCAAAGCGGGAACGATGTGTCCGAATGGGCCGTACCAAGCGTGCCCCAGCTGGGGGGAATGATGTAACCCGGCGTGCCGGACGTGCGTATGATCCACGCGGCCACGAGAAGATCACCCGTCTGAGCCTCCGCGGGGCATAGAGCAACGATATCCGTCTTGGCCGTCGAAAACGACAGCCGCGAACCAATGAACCGGAGACCGGAATCGACCGACGGAGCCGCGTCTTCAACCCCGCCGTCGTCCGTGACGATAGCGCCCCCGGCGTCCATGGAGCCATCGCCCGCAGCGGTGTTGCCGTTCGAAAGCTCGCTCACATCGAAGAACAACGAGCACGCGGCGAGCGCGAACCCCAACGCCGTGGCCACCACGGCGCGCATGGCCCTCTTCATGCCAACGTCTTCGCATCTTTAGGCGATCACCGCTACGTTTCGGTGGAGGACGTCACGGACGATTCGCGATGTCGTTACGACGTGCCGCCGCCCGGCGCGGTTGCATGGGTCGATCATCGGGCGGAGCGGCGGCCTTCGTATCGTCACTCTGGAACGGCTGCGAGCACGCCCGATAGCACAGCGTTGGTGACCTTGCCCTGAATCTCCCACTGGTTGTAGTTGCCGGCCGTCATGACCACGACCAGATCGCGCGATGGGATCACCCAGATCCGCTGGCCGCCATTGCCTTGGGCTGCGTAGTAGGGGGCGGGCGGGGTCACGACGCACCCGGGAGAGAGCCACCAGAAATAGCCATAACGCGTGCCGCATTTCGGGTCCGATCCCGCCTGCGCGTGCGGCGCAATGGAATCGGCGACCCAGGCGGCGGGGACCACCTGTTGGCCGTTCCAGCGGCCTTGCTCCAGCATCATCTGTCCAATTTTGAGCATATCACGTGGGGTGAGCCTCAGGCCCGAGGCGGCGTAGGGCACGCCCTTTCCGTCCTTCAACCAAACGTGTTGGGTAATGCCCAGGGGGGCCCATAGCTTTTGCTGCGCATAGACGTCCATGGGCGTCTTGGTGGCTCGCGCCAGGATGGCCGCGGCGACCGCCACATCGCCGCCGCTGTATGTAAACGTCTGGCCAGCAGGCGTGGCGATGGGTTGCTCCAGGACGTAACGGTAGCGATCGGGCGCCATGTCCATCGCCGTTTCGCTGTTGCGCGGATCGGTGTAGGGCAGGTCCTCGTTCCAGGTTAGCCCCGACGTCATCGTCAGCATGTCGCGCACCCGGATCTTCATCCGATCGGGGGTGCGCAAGTCGGTATATTCGGGAAAGTAGTCGAGGACCGGGGTGTCCAGGCTCTTCACCGCCTGCTCGGAAATGGCGATTCCAAAGAGCAGAGAGACCACGCTCTTGCTGACCGAGCGCGTGTCGTGAAGCGTCGACGCGTCGAAGTTGACGGTCCCCAGCGGGCGGCCGCGCTCCTCGTCGACGCCGGCCACATACCATTCGGCCAGGGGCTTGCCGTGCTGGAGCACCAACACGGAGTGCACATTGGGGAGCTCGGTGCTGCGGGTCCGCTGCTCCAAGTCGCGAAAGGGCGCGGGGGTCGGCGGCGTCGTCGCCGTCGAGTGTTCGCATGCCGTGCCCTGAGCCAGGAGCACGGCCATCGCGAGGCCCACACCCCAATGACCGCTACGTAACGAAGGAAGGGAAGGAAGGATCGATTTTGCCATGATGGAAATCGATTCTATAACCCCGTGTCGAGGAGAGGTAGTCGATATTCGCGAGCATTGCCTCGACCGTACCGATTTGGCGTAAGGAATACGCGTCGTTGGTCGATAGCATCCAAACGACGCGCTTCGTTGCTCCGTTACGCCGAGGTCCAATCCCACGCGATCACCGCCCACTCATCCACCGCATCGCGATAGGTCCTCACGACCTCGAATCCCACCCGGGCGTGGGCGCGCATCGAGCGTGTATTGCGGGTGGCGACCTCCGTCACACAGAGTGCGAAGCGGGAGGCGTAGCGGGCGCGGTGCTCGCGATAGAGGGCGTCGAACACGCCTTGGCCGCGGTAATCGTGCGCCACGCAAATTTGCCCCATGACGTAATAGGGGAGGGCGGCGAGCGGTTGGCCGCGCCATAGGAGCGTTTCGAATTGGTGGAACATTGGCTCGAGCATGGGAATCAAGGTGCGTGCCTCGACCGGCATCACCAGCGCGTAGCCCGCGACATGCTCTCCATCGCGCGCAATGACGCTCGGCGCAATGGAGTGCATTTGCTCGAGGATCGCGAGGGTGTGGGCCACGGTGACGAAGCCTTCGCGCCGCGCATCCTCGGCCGCGACCACCTCGCGCAGGTTTGCGCTTTGGAGCGCCAAAATTCGTTCCAGGTCCTGACGTCCTTCGACGAGGGTGACTTCGATCATGATCGCATCCCGATGCGGGCAATCTACCAGCTGTCACGGTGCACGCTAGAACAGGATGCCATCGCCGCATGGCGTCGCGCGCGGATCGACCTGGCGCCTCGAGGCCCTTGGCGCCTTGCCTGGCGCCTTCATGGACCTTGGCGCCTCGAGGCCTTGACGCCTTCATGGACCTTGGCACCTTGGCGCCTCAAGTGGAACGAGCACCTCCCGCCAGCTTCGTTCGAATCGTTTGCGGATATTCGGGAAAGTAGCGTTCGATGACCGGCAGCGCGAACCGCGAAAGGATGGATGACGCGGGCTCGCGCTCGAGCAGAAACTCGAACGAAGCTTCGAGCAGCCGCTCGGCGCTGGATCCGGGCGCGTAGCGTTGGATGTCGGACTCCGTCACCGTGACCGCGTGCACCGTGCGCGATCGCCCCTCCGCGACCGTGACCGTGTATGTCGATGCGCCCGATGCTGCGATGGAAATGGTCATGCGCGAATCGTACGCGACCGCGTGCTCTCGTGCGTGCCGCAAGCCGCGAGCCGCGAGCCGTAAGCCGGTCCGGCTTCCGCTTCAGCCGAATCCGCCACGAGGGCGCGTTGCGCGTAAACAACGAGCCTCGCGGCGGATTCGTCGAGATGCCCGCGGCCGAGACCTCCGTGCGCGGAACCTCCGTACGTCCGACGATCAGTAGAACGTGGAATCGAGGAGGCTCGTGCCCGCCGGCTCCACACCGCTCTCCGGCGGCTGGGGCGCATGAACCTGCGGCGGCCGGTCCGTCGCAAGGTCGGCGGCGACGGTCCGGCCCGCGCGCGAACGCGCGGCCGAGTCGGCGAGGGCCGTGGGTGGGTCGACCAGCGGCAGCTCGAGCCGGCTCGCGCCGAGGTCCACGTCGATGGTGGCGCCCGTCGTGAGCGGTGAGGTCAGCTCGGGATCGGTGGCCGTGAGGACCAGGCCCAAGACGTGGCCGGCGACGAGCGTGTCATCGCTCGCGTCCAGCGGGACGTCGAGATCGTACCAGGTATTGGGATTGAGGTTCGAGGGCCGGGTGAGCGAGTCACGATGCGCGGCATCCATCGAGCCGCGGGAGAGCACGCCGAAATCGGTCGTCTGGAGATCCAGCGCCGTGTCCAGGAAGCACGCGCTATCGGCGCTGGTCGACTCCCCCCAGCACGATCGCGTGGTCAGGTTGACGATGCCGCCTTGGCTCGCGCGGTAATTGATATTGCGCGACTCGCGGCCATAATCGACCAGGCGCGCCGTGAGCGACGTGGTCGGCTTGTTGACCCGCACCCGCAGCACCGCCCGCGACGTGCCCGAGATGCGAATGTCTTTCGCGAGCGGTTTGCTCAGGAAGACCAGACGCCCGCCCTTGGACGTGTTCGGATTGGATACGGCGGCCGACTCGGTCAAGCTGGTGTTGTCCGTGAACGTGCGCGTCGGGGCAACGAGCTCGGAGAGGGACGGAATGTCGCTGAGGGTGCCCGTCGTGCCGTTTCCGATGCCCAAGGTGAGCGACTCCGTGTGCGTGCCCGGCGGCGGCCACGAGGGCTCGTCCTTCCACGTGTTGGGCTTGCGCTCGACCGAGGCGATGGGGCCGTCCATGATCCCGTTGCTGCGGCCTTGGAGCCAATGGTCGAACCACTTGTGCAGGGTGTCGACCCACTCCGCGCGCCGGATGTCGAACGGGTCGACGTGCGCCTCTTTGTACAGCCAGATCTTGCGCGGGACGTTGCGCGCGCCGAGGGCGTTCCACCAGACGGAGTATTGCGGGGTGGTCACGTTCCAGTCGTCGAGGCCGTGCACGACGAAGACGCTCGCGCGAACCTTGTCGATCGCCGGGAGATAGTCGCGCTCCGCGAAGAACGCGTTGTAGTTGCCAGTGGTATCGTCCTGCCCCCTCCCGAGCGCATCGAACTGCGTTTGGCACGCGGCGGTGGGGCGATTGCCGATTTGGGCGGCGAGCCCGCGCACCCGGTTCCTCCCGCGAAGGACGCCCTCGGCGCGCGTATAGACGTACCAGCTGCTGATGGCCGCGATGGGCACGATCGTCACCAGACCATCGACCCCCGTCGCCGCCACGCCATTGGCGATGGTGCCGTCCCACGATTTTCCAATCATGCCGACTTTGCCGGTGGTCCAATCGGCCCGCACGGCCGTTCCATCGGCGCGGGTGGCCGTCGCGCGGCCATTGAGCCAATCGATGACCGCCTTGGCGCTTTGAATCTCCTCCTGGCCGCCCACGTCCAGGCAGCCGGTGGAGCGGTTGGTGCCCGCCAGATCGACCGCGACGAAGGCATAGCCGCGCGGCACGAAATAATTGTCGTAGAAGAGGGGGACTTTGGAAATGACGCCGCTCGAATCATACGCCTTGATCTGACTCTCGTTGCCGCGCCCCGGTGATTTGTAATAGGGCGACGCCTCGAGGATGACCGGTACCTTGACACCTGCGGAGACCGCCTCGCGCGGGCGTACGATGTCGACGGCCACCTTGTCCGGTTTGCCGTCGCCATCGTTGTCGAGGGAGGTGGTCACCCATACGCTCTCGCGAATGGCGTTGGCGTACGAGTAAATGGGGGTGCTCTCGCCATCGAGGGCCTGGGCCGCCGCCGATGTCGCGTCTTCGTCTTCGGTCGGTACGCTGCACGCGAAGAGCAGACAACCGATGCTGGTGAGTACCGCGGAACGTGCAACGCTGCTCTGCATCTTGGGATGGACCATGCGTCGGACCTCGCTGGTTGAGGAAAAAGCGGCGGGAGCATACGTCGAACCGGCGCATGGCGGGCACCTATGTGGCGTGCGATTTCGCATCCCCTGGCCGGCGCACCATCCTCCGACCTTCCGTCCACGCGGTGCGTTCCGTTTCCACGCGGTGCGTAAAGAGCCTTGCGGCAACGAATGGGCGACTTATGGTGGCCAATAAGGACCCATGCTCCCGCGAGCCGCTGCGATCCAGTCATCCAATCTGGCGTGGGCCCGGCCGGGCGGTGGGCAGTCGTTTTCGAGCGGGGGAGGGGGCGGAGGCGGTGCGGGCGGCCCCCTCGGCGGTGTGGGGTTCGGCGCGACGGACATCGGCGTGGAAAGTGGACCGCATCTTGCGGATCCCTTCCTCGGCAGGCTGCTGACCGAGCACTCCGATGTTTGCATGATGGCGACCGGCGCGCTGCTGCTCCTCGTGATGTGGCGGAGCGTCGTCTCGTGGAAATGGACACCGCGCCGAAAGACCATCGCGGCGCGCCGCGAGCCGCGGTCGTGGAAGGCGCTGGTGGAAGCACCTATCGCGCCCATCGTCCATCGAAGCCGTCGAACCGCGGGCGTCCCGCGTTCGCGGCTCGCGGCCCTTCGCGCGCTCGATCCCGATTTTTCGGTCGCGCTCTTCGAAGACTTCGCCTACCTGCTCTACGCGGAGATGCAGCGCGCGCGCGCCGGCGACGCCAGCCCCCTTCGCGCGCTGGCGCCTTTTCTCACGGAGGATGCCGCGCAGCAACTGCTCGCCGGGCCAAAGGTCGCCGAGGTGACCGGCATCGTCATCGGCGCCATGCGCATCACGGACTTCTCGGGCACGAGCGGCGCCCATGTGGAGCTCGAGCTCGAGTTCGAGGCCAGCTACTCCGAGGTGCTCGATCCCGAAGGGTCGCCGGCGCCCGCGCGCATGGAGTCGCATGTCTACGCGGTCGATCGCCTGCGTTTGCGCCGCGCGCGCACGGCCCGTTCGCGGCGGGGTGAGCGCGCGCGCAAGCTGGATTGCCCCAATTGCGGCGCGCCGCTTCGAAGCATGCGCGGAACGGAGTGCGCGCACTGCCACGAGGACGTGGGCGGGGGAAGGTTCGACTGGATGGTCATCGAATTTCGTACCCTGACGAAGAAAGCGCGCGCCCCGCTGGTCGCCCAGAACGTCGAAAACATGGGGACCGTCTATCCGACGGTGGTCGATCCCGAGGCCGACGCGCGGTTGCTCGATCTGCAGCGGCGCGATCCGCGCTTCGAGTGGGGCGCCTTCCGAGCGCGCGTGACCCATGTCTTTCAACAGCTTCGAATCGGCTGGTCGAACCGCGATGCGGCGCGAATTCGACCTTACGTCTCCGACAACCTCTTTCAATCGTGGGCGTATTGGATCGACCTCCATCACCGCGAACGCTGCAAAAATATCTGCAAGAACGCCAAGATCGTGCGGATCGATCTGGCCAATGTCCTGAGCGACCGCACCTACGACGCCATCACCGTGCGCATCTTCGCGTCGGCCATCGATTACACCGTCTCCGACGACGGGCGCGTGCTCTCCGGAAACCCGGATCGCGAGCGCCCCTACAGCGAATATTTCACCTTCCTGCGCGGCGCGGTGTCCGACGGCGGAGCGGGCGAAGAGTCGCCGTGCCCCCATTGCGGCGCGCCGCTCGCCATCGGCATGGTGGGAAACTGCACCCATTGCCGGACCAAGGTCGTCGCCGGAGAATTCGACTGGGTGCTCTCGCGCATCGAGCAGGATGGCGCCTACGCGGGCTGACGCTCTCGAGCGCGCATGCTATGTATGGCACGATGGGATCGATCGATCCGACGTCGAACGCCACGGCGCGGCGCAGAGCGTCCTTCGTGCGATGGGCGATTGCGAATGGCGTGCTCGCCCTGATTCTCATGTCGGCAATGACGATCGTGCTCGTCCATTCGGTTACAATCCGCCGCACGGACTTGGTTCCCGCTCCCAAGGTCGAGGGCTGGCGCGATTGGCCCGAGCAGACGGACCTTCGGGTGGATCTCGAGCCGCCCGACGGCATCGTGCTCCTGCTCGCGATCCTGCCCTTGTCTCCGCGGATCCCGCGAAAAGCGACATGCTGGATCGCCAGCGGCCGCTGATTCCCGATCGCGCCGTCGCGTTCGAACCCCGGAAATGACGGTCGTCGAGGTGAGCCATCATTTCGGTCTCGTGTAAATCACCCGTTCCTCGCGCGTCTTGGGATCGATGGCGATGATTTGCGTGACGTTGGGGTTCTTCTCCAAGGCCTCCCGCTCCCGGATCCAAACATTGCCGGGGCGGAGCTCCTGGCCGAGGACCACCCGCACCGTGCCCGAAGCGCCCTTTGCGAACTCTTGCGACATGTACTCCCACCGGGCCTCGGCCTCCGGGGTCTGATCGTCCCAATTGGGCATTCGAATGCCCTCGCGATCGAGGGTCGACTCCAATGTCTCCCCGCCGTAGCTATGGGCGATTTCGCGCGCCAGCTCCTCACCGCCGACCCCCTCCGTGCGCCCGGACCAAAAAAACGCCGAGTTGGGGGCGCTCGGGACGGGGTTGGTCGATGGCGCAGGGGGGTTCGATGGGGCCGGGGGATTCGAAGGAACGGTGGGGTTCGTGGTCCCGCGATCCCCCGGGCTCGGGCTGGACGCATTTCCCCCCGGCACCGGAGCGGTGCTGCCCAGTAAGACCGCGGTGGTCGTCTCCGCGGCCTTACCGGTGCGGCCGCCGAGGGCGCGGTAGCCGGCCGCGGCCATGAGCAAAATGGCAAAAAGGAGGAGTACGTATTCGACGCTGGACGCGCCCCTCCGGTTTCGAAACAGACGAACGAGATGGACGATGAACGAATGCACCATGACGAATCTCCGTCCAATGATCCGTCATAGGGTTCCAGCGTCACCCCATCAACCGCCGAGGGGCGCCAATGTTTTGGCGCCATGGTGCGCGCCGCGCGAAGGCGCGGATCGCAGGTCCCCTTCAGGCGTGCGCGCCCTCGCGGCAAATGGCCCTTATCTCCGCGTCGTCGACCATCGGCCTTTGATCGGCCAGCGCCTGGAAGCGGGCAAATGTCTCCTCCTCGCGCTCCTTGGAGAGCTCGACCCCCAGCGCGCGCACCCGCGCCAGAAACCCCGCGCGCCCCGACAATTTCCCGAGCACGATCTCGGTGCCGCGCGTATTGCCCACCATCGCCGGATCGATCCACTCGAACGTCTCCCGCTTTTTGAGCACGCCATCTTGATGGATCCCCGACGCATGGCGAAACGCGTTCTTGCCCACCAGCGCCTTGTTCGGCGCGACCGCCATCCCGCTCCGCGCCGCGACCAATTGCGACAGCTCGGCGAGCTTCGTCGTATCCACGTCCACATGAACGCCGAGCGCAGGCCCGTGCAACCGGAGCGCCATGACGACCTCCTCGAGCGCCGTATTGCCCGCCCGCTCCCCGATCCCATTGACCGTCAGCTCCACCTGACGCGCCCCGGCCCTCACGGCCTCGAGGGTGTTCGCCGTCGACAGTCCCAAGTCGTCCTGCCCATGGAAGCTCAGACATACGCGCCCCAGCTCGGGGACCTTCGCGCGCACATCGAGGATCATCGCGTGAAGCCGGTGCGGCAACACATAGCCGACCGTGTCGGGCAAATTGATCGTCGTGGCGCCCGCGGCAATGGCCGTGCGCACGATCTCGGCGAGAAAATCCGGATCGGCGCGCGTGGCGTCCATCGGGGAGAACTCCACGTCCGCGACGTAGGTTCGTGCCCGCTGGACCATGGCGCCCGCGAGCGCGCGCACGTCCTCCCGGCTCTTTCGCAGTTGATGCGCGAGGTGCGTGTCGCTCGAATTGAGGAAAATGTGAATGCGCGGTTCGGCGGCCGGCTTCAACGCTTCGGTCGCTGCATCGATGTCCTCGGGCACGGCACGCGCAAGGGCACAAATGGCGGAGCCCCGGACATCCTTGGCCACGGCCTGCACATTGGCAAACTCGGCCGCGCTCGCCGCGGGGAAGCCCGCCTCGATGACGTCGATGCGCATGGCCTCGAGCATGCGCGCAATTTCCAATTTGTCGGCGCGGGTGAAGTTGACGCCGGCAGACTGCTCACCGTCGCGCAACGTGGTATCCAGAATCGTTATCTTGTCGGACATTTCGGTTCTCCTGGGGTCGAGACCGGAGAAGCCGAAAGAGCGAAAGACCCGACGAACGCGGTGGAGGTTTGCCTCCTGAATGCCGATCCCTCTTCCAGCCGCTCCGGCGGAAGAGGGACGTCGACTCGTTTCTTCTAGGACCGAGTGACGCTCTCTCCCGCCTTACGAAGGAGAAGGGCGAGCGAGAGGATCTCGGGAAGAAGGGCGAGCACGGACATCGCGAGTGGCGTCACCTTGAACCATCTCACGATGGAGGTCAAGCATCCCCAACCCGCTCACTTGGCCATGGCGCTGGCCGAGCGCAGCCCCTCGGGCGCAAGTCGCGTGGCCCGTTCGACCAAACCGATGAACTCCGCTTGCTCCGGCTTGCCGGTGGTGGCGCCGCGCGCGATGCGGGCGATATCGGAGAAGCGCGCGTTGGCCGCGTAGGGGCTCCGGCGCAGGATTTCGGCGAAGCCCGAGACGGCCACGGCAAAGCGCAAATCGCGCGGGGCCTCGTCGAAGGAGCGGGCGATCGCGCCCGGGTTCATCGACTCGGCGTGCTCGCTCGCGGCGTCCGGGCCGTTGGGCGAAGGGGTGGGCGCCTTGTGGCGGACCCGCACCACGATGGGGGAGCGATCCTGGCCCTTGAGGACCACGTCGTAGAGCGCGGTCACCGCGTGCCCGGCGCCGACCTCGCCGCCGTCGACGTGGTCGTTGCGGAAGTCTTTGTCGGCCACGTCGCGGTTCTCGTAGCCCACCAGGCGGTATTCCTTCACCACCTCGGGGGAGAACTCGACCTGCACTTTCATATCGCGGGCCACCACCTCGAGCATGCCGTTCACTTGATCGCCAAACACACGGCGCGCTTGCTCCACGCTGTCGATGTAGGAGTAATTGCCATTCCCCTTGTCGGCCAATTGCTCCATCATCGTGTCTTTGTAGTTGCCATTTCCAAAGCCGATGGTGGAGAGGGTGATCCCCTTGTTCTTGTAGCGCGCGATCTGGTCCAGGATCGCCTCGTGCGACGTGGCGCCCACATTGGCGTCGCCGTCGGAGAGCACCACCACGTGGTTGATGTGTCCCGCCACCCGCCCGCGCTCGGCGAGCCGGTAGGCGAGGTCGATGCCGCTGGACATGGCGGTCGAGCCCCCGGCCGAGAGATCGTCGATGGCGCGCAGGACCCGGTCTTTTTGCTCGATGCTGGTGGGGGGCAGCACCTCGCGCACGCTGCCGGCATAGGTGCAGAGCGCAATCGTATCGCCGCCCTTGAGCGACGACGTGAGGATCTTGAGGCTCTTCTTCGCCAGCTCGATCTTGTCCTCGGACTGCATCGAGCCGCTGGTGTCGACCAGGTACGTGAGATGCACCGGGCGGCGCTCGGCGGTGGAGACGCGCTTGGCCTGAATGGCGACGCGCAAATAATGATGACCGGCGGCGTAGGGCGAGGGCGCGCCGGCCATGTGGATCGTATAGGGGAGCGCGCTCGTTTTGTAGTCGTAGCCGTAATCGAAGTAGTTCAAGTACTCCTCGGTCCGCACCGCGCTCACCGGCGGCAGCCCGCCCTCGAGCAATTTGCGCCGGCTGATGGAGTACGACGCCGTGTCCACGTCGATGGCAAAGGTGGAGAAGCGATCCTTCTTCGGGTCGGTCGCGGCATTGACGCCGTAGTCCCGGTAATCCTCGGTGTTCGACACCGGCTCGGGCGGCGGGGGCGGGGGAGACGGCATGATCGCCGCCTCCGCTTTTGGCGCGCCGGCGGCCATCGGGCGGCTGAGCGGGGCTGCCATCGCCGGGGGACTGGGCGCCATCGCGGGGGCGCGGGGCGCTGCGGCCACCGTGCGCTTGGACGGCGACGGAGGCTTGCTGGCCGGCGCGGACATCGGCATGGGGGTGCTTGCCGGCATGGGGGCGTCCGCCGACATCGGCGGGGCCTCCGCGGCGACGGACTCGTAGCTGCGGCTGCTGCCCGACGACGCCGACTCGGAGGCGGCATACTGCGCGGGGCTCGCCTCGGCGGCACGCCGGCTCGTGCCGCATCCGCCGAGCGCAGGCAGAACGCCTAGGGTGGTCACGAAAAAGAGCGGAACGATCGAGCTTGGACGTGTGCGCATGGCGAGCTCCTGGTTTTGCCTCGGGGATTGCCTACGAAACGCGCAATCGGCCGCGACCTTACAGCCCGCCGTCGTTTTCTTCTTTCCCGAGCTACCGCCCCACCACGTGCCGCTCCAGCCGGCCCGCCGTCGGATGACCCGCCAACGGGTTCGACACGTTGTAGAGCGTCAGCCCGCGGACGTTCTCGTTGACCTGGAGCGGCTGGAAAATCGACGGCAGCACGCGCTGCTCGCAATCGGTGCGATCGCAGAGCCGGCAGGTGACCCCCACCGGGGTGACCGTGTCCAGGTGATCCAGATCCACGCCGTCGGAGTACACCATCTCTTTGGCGTACGGCACCTGGCACCCGAGCCCGATGGCCTGCACCGGATGCTGCGCGTGGTAGCCGCCGCTGTCTTTGTGGATGGTGCGCGCCAGACAGAAATAGGCCACGCCATCGGTCATGCGCGAGAGCTGGATGCGGATCATCCCCGGCGTGAGGAACGCCGCGAAGATGTTCCACCGCGGACAGACCCCGCTGAACCGCGCGAAGCGAATGCCCGACGCGCTGAAGCGCTTCGAAATGTTCCCGGCCACGTCGATGCGGATCATATGGAACGGCACGCCCTCGGCCCCGGGGCGCCGCAAGGTCGTCAGCCGGTGGCAGACTTGCTCGAAGCCCACGCGAAAGCGCCGCCCGATCACGTCGATGTCGTAGCGCTCCTCGCGCGCCGCTTGCAAGAAAGGGACGTACGGCATGAGCACCGCGCCCGCGAAGTAGTTGGCCAGCGCGATGCGCGCGAGCGCCCGCGACTCGTCGGTGGTCAGCCGCGGATCGGAGGCGATGGCGTCGAGGCGCGCCTTCTGCGTGAGCAGCCCGATCTGATGCGCGAGCTGGAACTGCCGGCTGCGCGTGGGCAACAGCTCCGACAGGCTCAGGATCTTTCGGTCGGCGTCGAAGCGGCGCAAGGTCCCGCGCTCGGCCTCGCCGCGCGCGATGCGAACTTGCACCCCCAGCTGCTTCTCCAAGTAGCGAACGAGGGGCGTGTAGAGATCGTCGAGCCCCAGCTTCGCCTTGGCCCAGAGCTCTTCGGCGCCCGTCTCCAGCTCGGGAAAATGATTCATGTACGTCTGAAGCAGATCGCTGACCTCTTCGGAGGGGATGCTCGAGCGCTCCACCCCCGTGAGATCCTGCTCACCCTCGGTGAGCCGCGACGAAAGCGAATCGGCGGACTCGCGCATGCTCTGATAGGCGCGGTACAAAGAGAGCACGGCGCGGCCCGCGTTCGGGCTCGCGGCGGCGACCTCGCGCACTTCGGTCGATGTGAGGCCGTTGCCCTCGAACAGGGGATCGGCGAACACCTCGATCAAGTCGGCCACCAAGCGCGCATCCTCATCGGTGGCGAACGAATGCAAGTCCACGTTGAAGAGTTGCGCGAGGCGAATGAGGAGCGAGGCAGGCAGGGGCCGCTTGTTGCTCTCGATGAGGTTCAAGTAGCTGGCCGAGATTCCGAGCCGCTCAGCCAACTGCACCTGGTTCAAATTTTCTCGCCTGCGGAGGGCGCGCACTTTTGCCCCAAGCCGAGGACCCCCCGTTTCTCTCGCATTTTCCATGGCTCACCTCCACGTGGCCACGCACAGTTGCCACAGATGTAGTTTAGCAAATTGACAGAGTTGACAACTTTACTGCCTGTCATTGACTTTGCTCAACCCTTATTTCTCCGAAGAATGTTGATTTTTGGATCGTTCAACATCATTTTCAACGCGTCGCGCAACGGTGCTCCATGACCCTCCAACTCGATCCCATCCAAGAAGCATCGAACGTCTCCTCCGACAACTCCGGCAGCTCCGGGCGCTTGTCCGACCTTCTCCGACCCGAAGCCCTGGCGTTCGTCGAGGAGCTGGTCAAGCGCTTTGCTCCTCGCATCGAGGAGCGGCTCGCTGCCCGCCGTGAAACGCAAGCTCGCTTCGATCGCGGGCGGCTCCCGGAATTCTTGATTGAAACGAGCGATATCCGCGCAGGCAATTGGCGCGTGGCCCCGCTCCCGCAAGATCTGCTCGACCGCCGCGTCGAGATCACGGGGCCGGTCGATCGCAAGATGGTCATCAACGCGCTCAACTCGGGCGCCAACGTGTTCATGGCCGATTTCGAAGACGCCAACGCCCCCACGTGGGAAAACGTCGTTCAAGGTCAGAAGAACCTCTACGACGCCATCCGGCGGACGATTCGGTTCACGGCGCCGGAGACGGGCAAGTCGTATGCGCTGAACGAGAAGACCGCGGTGCTGTTCGTCCGCCCGCGCGGGCTGCACCTGCCCGAGCGCCACGTCCGCTACCAGGGCAAGGCGATCCCGGGCGCGCTCTTCGACTTCGGCATTTACTTCTTCAACAACGCCCACGCCCTGCGCGAGCGCGGCACCGGCCCGTACTTTTACCTGCCGAAGCTCGAAGGCTACCTCGAGGCGCGCATCTGGAACGACGTCTTTCTCTTCGCCGAGTCGGCGCTCGATCTCCCGCGCGGCACCATCAAGGCGACCGTGCTGATCGAGACCTTGCCGGCCGCCTTCGAGATGGACGAGATCCTCTACGAGCTGCGCGAGCACTCGGCCGGCCTCAACTGCGGCCGCTGGGACTACATTTTCAGCTTCATCAAGAAGCGCTGCAACGATCCCAACGCCGTGCTCCCCGACCGCGGCCTGGTCACGATGGACAAAGGCTTCTTGCGCGCCTACGCCAAGCTCGTCATCAAGACGTGCCACCGCCGCGGCGTGCACGCCATGGGCGGCATGGCCGCGCAGATCCCCATCAAGGACAACCCGGCCGAGAACGAAGCGGCGCTCGCGCGGGTGCGCGCCGACAAGCTCCGCGAGGTGACCGACGGCCACGATGGAACGTGGGTCGCGCACCCCGGGCTGGTGCCCATCGCGCGCGAGGTGTTCGACGCCAACATGCCGGGGCCCAACCAGCTCCACGTGCTGCGCGAGGACGTGCAGGTCACGCGCGAGGATCTCTTGGCGATCCCGACCGGCGCTCGAACCGAGGCGGGCGCGCGCCACAACATCCGCGTGGGCATCCAGTACATCGAATCCTGGCTGCGCGGCGCGGGGTGCGTGCCGCTCTACCACCTGATGGAGGACGCCGCGACCGCCGAGATTTCCCGTGCGCAAGTGTGGCAGTGGATGCACCACCGCGCCCCCCTGGAGGACGGGACGACCATCGATCGCGAGAGGTTCGCCCGCTTCGTGGAAGAAGAAATGCAGCGCATTCGGGGCGAGGTCGGTGAAAAGCGCTTTACGAACGGCCGCTTCGCCGAGGCGCGCGCGCTGTTCGAGGCGCTCTCCACCGCTAGCTCTTTCGAAGAGTTCCTGACGCTCCCCGCGTACGACAAACTTTAGCCCGCTTCATCATCCAATCCTCAAGCCCATTTCGTTCCGGTATCGCCGTGATGCCACGGACGAAGTCCATTCGAAATTCCCGCAACCCGAGTGGGATCAGGAGAAAAGTCATGTCTCTCGCCGCCGTCGCCGAAATCGCAGGTCGTCAAGGTTACGTCACCGACGTGAATGCCAAGCGCTTCGAAGGCATTCATCGCAACTACTCCGTAGCGGACGTCAATCGACTTCGGGGATCGATTCGCGTCGAGCACACGCTCGCGAGCCTGGGCGCCGAGCGGCTCTGGAACATGCTCACGCACGACGACTACGTGCACGCGCTCGGCGCCCTCTCCGGCAATCAAGCCGTGCAGATGGTGCGCGCCGGCCTGAAGGCCATTTACGTGAGCGGCTGGCAGGTGGCGGCGGACGCGAACACGTCCGGTCAAATGTACCCGGACCAGAGCCTGTACCCGGTCGATAGCGTGCCGACCTTGGTGGAGCGCATCAACGCCGCCCTCATGCGCGCCGATCAGATCGAGCACGCCGAGGGCAAGAAGGAGCGCTACTGGTACGCGCCGCTGGTGGCCGACGCCGAGGCCGGCTTCGGCGGTCCGCTCAACGCCTTCGAGCTGATGAAGTCGATGATCAAGGCCGGCGCCGCCGGCGTTCACTTCGAGGACCAGCTGGCCGCGGAGAAGAAGTGCGGCCACCTCGGCGGCAAGGTGCTCGTCCCCACGGGTCAATTCATCCGCACCCTCAACGCCGCGCGCCTGGCGGCCGACGTCATGGACGTGCCCACCGTCCTCATCGCCCGCACCGACGCCCACAGCGCCAAGCTCCTGACCAGCGACGTCGACGAGCGCGATCTTCCGTTCATCGACGGCTCGTCCCGCACGCGCGAGGGCTTCTTCCGTCTCAAGGGCGGCATCGAGTGCGCGATCGCGCGCGCCATCGCCTACGCGCCGTTCGCGGACGTCATCTGGTGCGAGACCTCCACCCCGGACATGGCGGAGGCCAAGGAGTTCGCCGAGGCCGTTCGCGAGAAGTTCCCGAACAAGCTTTTGGCCTACAACTGCTCGCCCTCGTTCAATTGGAAGAAGAACCTGAGCGACAGCGACATCGCGAAGTTCCAGCGCGAGCTGGGCGCCATGGGCTACAAGTTCCAGTTCGTGACCCTGGCGGGCTTCCACTCGCTCAACTTCTCCATGTTCGAGCTGGCGCGCACGTACAAGGACCGCGGCATGGCGGCCTACTCCGAGCTGCAACAGGCGGAGTTCGCGGCCGAAAAGAACGGCTACTCGGCCACCCGCCACCAGCGCGAGGTCGGCACCGGCTACTTCGACCAGGTGACCGAGGTGATCACGGGCGGCGAGTCGTCCACCTTGGCGCTCGAAGAGTCGACCGAGGCGGCGCAGTTCTGACATGAGGGCCGGATTTCATCCGGCACGACGTCCGCAATTCAAGCCCGAGCTGGTGCACGCCCCGTGTGTGCCGGCCCGGGCTCGCGGCATTCATGTCCAAGAGACATCGTCGATGCCCGACGGTGCGGTGGCGCCTCATTTTCGGTCGAGCGCGGGGGCGAAAGGCCGTATATGCTTCAGGCGCTTTTCCAGCGATGAAGACCGCGAACGACGATGACGTGCCGAAGTCGAAGCTCATCTTTTCGAACCCGCGCGACGAGGCCGCCGAAGCCGCTTTTCTCCGCAGATACCGCCTAGGCGATTTTCCCCGGCCGTCGGTGAGCGTCGGCATCGCGGCGTTCAGCGTGCTCGATGCCGAGCTGCGCGTCCTCTTGATCCGCCGCGGGGAGCACCCCTTCAAGGGGGCGTGGGCGCTGCCCGGCGGGTTCGTGCGGGTCCGCGATGGGCGCCATCAACAAGGCGAAGACTTGGATGTCGCCGCCACGCGGGAGCTGGAGGAGGAGACGGGGCTCCGCGGGACCGACGTGCACCTCGAACAGCTCGGGGCCTTTGGCGAGGCGGGGCGGGATCCGCGCATGCGCGTGATCGCGGTGGCCTACTACGCGCTCGTTCGTCCGGAGCTGGTGCCGCTCGTGCGCAGCGGTGGAGACGCCGCCGGGGTGGCCGGGGTGGATTGGGCGCCTGTGAACGCGCTCCAAGCTCCGGCCATGGCCTTCGATCACCACCGCATCCTCCTGTGCGCCCTCTCGCGCATGGCCGAGCGCGTTGGCTCCTCGAGCATCGCCTCGGCGCTCGTGCCGAAGGTCTTCACCGTTCCGGAGCTTCGCCACGTCCATGCGATCATCATGGGCGCCACGGGCAAGATGGGCGCCACGGGCAAGCCGCACGATGCGGATCGTTTCCGGCGAACGTTCGAGCGCATGCTCGATGAGGGCATCCTCGAGCGCGCGCCCGGGAGAGGCGCGATGGCGTCGGCGCCCGTCTACCGGTTCGTGGAGGGCACGGCGTCGCCGACGGAGCATGCGGCTTCGCGTTGAGTGAGGACGCGTAGGGCGTACGAGCCAGGCGGCTCGGCGTGGGGACACCCCGCGCGTTGATGTAGACTCCCGCCGTGGGAGACGATCTGAGCGCGCTGGCGCATTTGCACGATCCGATACGGCGAAGCCTCTACGAGTTCGTGACGAACCGAGGGACCGACGTGGATCGGGGGGAGGCGGCCGAGGCCGCGGGGATTTCGCGCACGCTGGCCGCGTTTCATCTCGATAAGCTGGTGGAGGCGGGGCTCCTGGAGTGCCGGTTCAAGAGCCCCGTGAAGAAAGGGCCGGGTAGCGGTCGCCCGGCCAAGGTCTACCGCCGCGCCGCGGGGGAGCGCCTCGTAAGCTTGCCGCCGCGCGATTATGCCGGCCTCGCCTCGGTGCTGGCGGACGCGGTGGATCTCCTCGGCGGCGAGGAGCAGGCGGAGAAGGCCGCGCGCGCTGCAGGGGCGCGGATCGGAACGCGCAGTCGCCCGCGCCATATGCTGAAGGTGCTCGAGGAGCGCGGCTACGAGCCGTATGTCGAGGGCGAGGAGATCCGGCTGCGCAATTGCCCGTTTCATCGGCTCGCCGAGGAGCACCCCGTCCTCGTTTGCTCCATGAACCTGGCCCTCTGCCAAGGCCTCCTCGAGGGGCTCGATGACGACCCCAACCGCGCACGAATGGCCCCCCGACCCCGGGAATGCTGCGTGGTCTTTCTAAATAAATAAAATTTGACATAGAAGAGGCGCCGTTGTTCTTTAGGGTGATGCACCTGGCAGAACTCAACATCGCCCACTTGCGCGCGCCCATCGACGCGCCCGAGCTCCTCGCATTCGTCGACGGGCTCCAACCCATCAACGAGCTCGCAGACCGCGCGCCCGGCTTCGTCTGGCGGCTCAAAGAAGATCCAAACGATCCGCGGGCGACCGTTCAGCACGTGTATGGCGATCATATCTTGGTCAACTTCTCGATCTGGGAATCGCTCGAGAGCCTCTGGGACTTCGTCTACAAGACGCACCATTTGGAGTTCTTACGGCGCCGGCGTGAATGGTTTCACCGCATGGCGGAGCCCTATTTCGTCATGTGGTGGATCCCCGAAGGCCATATTCCCAGCTTGGCCGAGGCCATGGACCGGCTCGAGCGCCTCAAGGCCAGAGGGCCGACCCCCGCGGCCTTCACGTACAAGGACTCGTATTCGGCGGAAGAAGCCGCGAATTGGGAGGCGGCCGAAGCAGCTAGAAGTGCGACTGCACCGACAGGTTGAAGCTCCTATCGACCAAGGACGTTCCCTCCGGCGCGTGGCGCGGCCAGATGACGTACTCCGTGAGCACCATCACGTTGTCGTGCGGCTTGATGGCGAGGGCGGGCGCGTGGATCCACTCTTTGACGGAGACGTCGTTGTAGAAGCCCGCGCTGCCGTTGTAGCGGAGGGTCAGGCGCCACCAATTCAAATCGGCGCCCACGAGAACGTAATCGTTGTTCTTGGAGAAGCGGCCGGGGAGGGCGGGGGACGTGGCGGTGGCGGGAACGGCGCGATACGGGAACTCGTGCACCGATTGCCCCCACTGGTGCTGGTATTCGGCGCGCAGCTCGAAGCCGTCGCCTTTCAAGGTGGTGTCCACGGCGCCGCGGACCACGTCGTGCGTGCCGTCGGGGAGATCGGCTTGGAAGTACTCGCCCGAGGCGGCCGCCTCCAGGGTCATGCCGTGGCCGAGCCGGAGGAATGGCCCCACGCGCGCGACGAAGTCGTTCAGGCGCCGCCCGCCGGGCAGCGAAATGGTGTCGCGCGCGACCAGGGAGTTGTTCGTGGTGCCGTCGCTCAGGAAATATTGAAGCACGTAGTGGAAGGCGAGGTCGCGGTCGGCCGGTGGATCCTTCGATTCGAGGGAGACGCCGTAATTAGGATTCGTCTTCATTCCATCGTACAGCTGAATGTTTCCATAGAAGGAGCGGTCCCAGAAAAGTCCTAGGCGGCTGTATACCTTTCCCACCTTGACGGTCGCTGGGCCCAGATCAGCCGATACGTACGCTTCTTGCAGCCAAATGTTCGATGTAAAGAAGGCGCGATGCTTCGTGTCGCGGAAGCGCGGCTCGATGTGAATGGCAAATCGCCCGAGGTCCGCGTTGAGCAGAAGGCTCGCGTAGAGCTCTACGATTTTGGGGCCCAGATCGATCGGTTGGAACCAATAGAGAATGGTGCCGCCGCCGATTCGCAAGGTCTTCGTCCAAGCGGGGATCTCGATGGGCGTGGGCCATGCGCTCGGTCCCGGCTCGGCTTGCGTGAGCTTCGTTTGCGCCGGATTGGTTTGCGCGGGCGTGGTTTGTGCCGAAGTCGTTTGGGTGGAAGTCGTTTGTGCGGACGTCGCTTGCGCCGGCGTGGTTTGTACGGATGTCGTTTGTGCGAGCGCCTGTGTTTTCGAGGCGGTCATCGCGTTCGGTGCGGTATCGTCTGCGCGTGCATGCGCCTCCGCACAAAGGCATGTCGCGACGAACGCGGCCAACGCCGCGACGAAACGCGCGCCTCGAAGGCGAAGGACGATGCGTGCAGCGCGAGCGGCGGAAGAGCTCTTCAAGCCCGGTTTCACGCGCCGACCATACCGCACGCAACGGTTGCGGTGTCGGGAAATTTCGTTATAGTGGACATTAATTCGTTATAAGAGAGTGCGAATGCGAGCTTCGCGTGCCCTTCCCATCGCGAGCGGGCACTATGAACGAGTCCATCGTTCCAGCTCTTTCATTCGACGAGCCGAGGCCGCGAGGTGCTCCATGATTGAAGTCAAACAAGTCGAAAAATCCTATGACGGTGCCACCGCGCTCGAACCCACGTCGATCCGCTTCGAGGCGGGGACGACGACGTCGATCATCGGACCGAGCGGCTGCGGGAAATCGACCTTGCTGCGCATCATCGCGGGGCTGGTGACGCCCGATCGGGGCAAGGTGATCTACGACCGCGAGACGCTCACGGAGAAGAACGTGAATGCGCTGCGCTTGCGCACGGGCTTCGTCCTTCAAGATGGCGGGCTCTTTCCGCACCTGACCGCGCGCCGCAATGTCACCCTGGTGGCGGAGGTGACGGGCCGGGGGACCGAGGCATCGCGGGAGGAGCGCGTGCGCGAGCTCTCGGCCTTGGTGCGCCTGCCCGAGGCGCGGCTCGCCAACCATCCGCGCGATCTCTCGGGCGGCGAGCGGCAGCGCGTGAGCATGATGCGCGCGCTCTTCTTGGACCCGAGCTGGGTGCTGCTCGACGAGCCCCTCGGCGCGCTCGATCCCATCACGCGGCGCGGGCTGCAGACCGAGCTTCGCACCATCTTCGCGACCTTGAACAAAACGGTGATCCTGGTGACCCACGACATGGGCGAGGCCGCGTATCTGGGCGATCGCGTGCTCTTGATGCGCGAAGGTAAGGTCGTGCAGAAGGGCACGGCGCGCGAGCTGGCCGAGCAACCCGCCGAGCCCTTCGTCTCGGAATTTTTGCGCGCGCAACGCTCGCCGCTCGAGGAGGACGCGGCTTGATGCTCCACCACCTACGCCATGTTCGCGCGGCTCTTGCGCTCTTGGCCGCGGCCTTGCTCGCGACCTTCACCTTGCCCGCGCGGGCCGAGCCCGTGCTGCACGTGGGGTCCAAGCGGTTCACCGAGTCGTACGTGCTGGCGGAGATCGTTCGCACGGCGGCGGAGAAGGCGGGCGAGGCGCGGGCCGAGCATCACCAGGGGCTCGGCAACACGGGGATCGTGTTCGCCGCGCTCAAGAGCGGCAGCATCGATGTGTATGCCGAATACACGGGCACCATCGCGCGCGAGCTCCTGGGGCACGTGACCGACGCGCCCACCGATTTGGAGGCGATCAATCGCGAGCTCGCGCCGCTGGGGCTCACGGCCGGTATTCCGCTGGGGTTCAATGACACCTACGCGCTGGCGATGCGCTCGGAGACGGCCAAGAAGCACGGACTCACGACCTTGAGCGAGCTGGCGCCGCGCGCGGAGCTTCGTTTTGGGTTCTCGCAGGAGTTCCTGGAGCGCGCCGATGGATGGGCCGCGCTGGTGACCACCTATGGAATGAAGGCGCAGCGCCCGCGCGCCATCGAGCACGCGCTGGCCTACAAAGCGCTGGTGAACGGCGATATCGACGTGGTCGACGTTTACTCCACCGATCCGAAGATCGAAGAGGAGCACCTGACCGTGCTCACGGACGACAAGCACCTCTTTCCCCGCTACGACGCCGTCCTCCTCTACCGCAGCGATCTGCCGGGCCGCCTGCCGAAGACATGGGCGGCGCTGCAGCGGCTGAAAGGGACCATCGACGAGGCGCGCATGACGCGCATGAACGCCGACGCCGAGGTGCGGGGGCTCTCCTTCGACGCCATCGCGCGCGCCTTCCTCGACGGCTCGGGCGACGGCGGGCGGGCGACGGGCCAGCGCGCGGCCGTGCGCCCCTCGTTCTTCGAGCGGCTCTTTGGCGGGGACTTTTTGCGCCTGACGGGCGAGCACCTGTTCCTGGTGGCCATCTCCGTGGCGCTCGGGACCCTGGTGGGGGTGCCGCTGGGCATTTGGGCGGCGTACCGGAGAGGGGCGACGCAGCCTATTTTGGGGGCCGTCGGCATTTTGCAGACGATTCCATCTTTGGCGCTGCTCGCGTTTCTCATCCCTATTCTGCACAGGATCGGGATCCTGCCTGCGATGGTGGCGCTGTTCCTCTATTCGCTTTTGCCCATCGTGCGAAATACCTATACGGGGCTATCGGACATCGCGCCCTCGCTGCGCGAGTCGGCCTTGGCGCTCGGCTTGCCGCGGGGCGCGCGCCTTCGGCTGGTGGAGCTGCCCTTGGCGTCGCGGGCCATCGTGGGTGGGGTGAAGACCTCGGCGGTCATCAGCGTGGGCACCGCGACCATCGCCGCGTTCATCGGCGCCGGTGGTTATGGCGAGCGCATCGCCTCGGGGCTGGCCTTGAGCGACAACGATTTGCTGCTCGCCGGGGCCATTCCCGCCGCGGGCATGGCGCTTTTGTTCGAGGCGTTCTTCGGGGTGGTCGAGCGCTGGATCATTCCGCGCCCGCTGCGCGCTTAGATTTCGATGAGGATGACGGCGAGGGCGACGATGCAGGGGCCACGCGCAGGCGCGCCGCGAGCCAGGGGGGCGCCGCGACGGTCGTGCCCATGATGACCAGAATGATGGCCATGTAAATCGAGGGCTCGATGAGGGGGTGTCCATCCACGCGGATGCGGGCGCCGGCGTCGGCGAAGATGAGCCCCACCTCGCCGCGCGGGAGCATGCCGATGCCCACGAGGAGGCGATCGACCCCGCGCGTACGCAAGCCCAGGCCCGAGACGAGCTTGCCCGCGACGGCCGCGGCGCCGAGGAGCAAGGCGAGGAGCAGCACGTGCAAGGTGGCGCCGCGCAAATCGACGGAGATGCCGGTGCGCACGAAGAAGATGGGCGCCAGAAAGGCCGCGGTCGGGCGAATGAGCTCGGCGATATCGTGCTTGGTCTTCGAGCCAAAGGGCCGCACGTGCACCTCGTCGAGGATGAGGCCCGCGGCAAAGGCGCCGACGATGGCCGCCAGGCCGGCGATCGAGCTCAGTCCGGCAAACGCAAAGCAAAGGGCAATGGCCATGGCCCCGAGCACGCCCTCGGTCTGGAGCCCCGCGCCAATTCGAAATACGCGCGGCATGACGTAGCGTCCGAGAAAGAGCGCGCCGATCAGAAATGCCGCCGCCAGCCCCAGGAGGGTGAGCGCATGAATGGGGCTTGGCATGGCGCCCTCTTGCGCGATGGCGGTGACCACCGACAAAACGATGAGCCCGAGCACATCGTCGATCACGGCCGCGCCGAGGATGACCCGCGTCTCCGGCCGCCCGAGCGCCCCCAGATCGCGCAGCACGCGCGCGGTGATGCCCACGCTGGTGGCGCACAAGGTTGCGCCGATGAACAGGTGCAATGCGCGCGAAGCGTGGGGCGCCGCGATCATGCTCGCGCCGTAGCCGAGGCCGAGCGGCGCCAGCACGCCCAGAATGGCGACCGCGCCGGAGGAGGGGATGACCCGGCGCATGTCGGCCACCGTGGACTCCAGGCCGACCTCGAACAAGAGCAGCACCACGCCCATCTCGGCGAGGAAGCCCACGCTCTCGGTGGTGGCGGCCTGCTCGAAGACCTGGATGCCGACGAGATCCAGATTGCCCAGCAGAATGCCCGCAAAGAGCTCTCCAAGCACCGGAGGCTGCTTGAGCCACACCGCCACTTGCCCGCCGAGCTTGGCGATCACCAGCATGAGGGCCACGACGAACCAAATCGTGGGCGATGCCCCGTGCCCTTCGGATGCCCCGTGTCCTTCGGCTGCGGACGCTACGCTCGAGAAGGTCAGAAAAACCAGCGCGAGCGTCGATGCACTTGCCAGACCGCGCGGGAGAGCTCCATACCGGAAACGCATGGCACCCGGGTTATGACACGAGGAAGATGCCGCCGTCTTGTGGATACGGAAAAAACGAGAGTCTCTGAAATCACGTGAGCCACGTGAGAAGAAGGCGTACGGCCGAATTCAAATCGAGCTCGCACCTCGTGGGCTCCGAAGGATTCGGGTGCTCGTCCAAGGGAGCCGCATCTTTCGTCCAAGGGATCCGCGTGCTCGCCGGAAGGAGCGGCGTTCTCGTTCGCGTGCTCGGCGTCCTTGAATGCGGGCACGTGCGGCCTCGAGACCGAGCGGATCACACACAGTGAGGCAATTTTGCTGTGTGGCATGCGTTGCCAGCGTTTTGCGGGCTCCGGGCCGCGTGGACGGAATGGCGCGAGAATGACGACGGATTTTGGGCCTGAAATGCCAACTGGTCCGAATCGTGCGTAGAGCCACGGACATCGAGGAGGGCTTGGTGAAGCCATGAACTTACCCCAGAATCTCCCGGTCATTCTTCACTACGAGGAGGATGGCAGCATTGTGGCGCATTGCCCACTTTTGCCGGATTGTCAGAGTCAATCCCGATCACGCACCCAAGTGCTTCGCACCATGCAGGGCCTCATTCAGCGAGCCCTCGGTCAACGTGCCGGTGGGAAAGCGCCACCTGCGCAAAAGGCACCCAAATACGAAGTGGTTCATTTGCCCATCGCGCACGGGGCCGAATCTTCGGGCGGTGTCGCATCTCAAACTTCGGGCGGTGTCGCATCACACGGTTCTTCCGATGCTCGGGGTGATCGCGCGTCTCCCAATTCCGTCGTGGGGCATTCGCCGCCTCGCGCGCCCGCCGCGTCGCAGGGGCATTCGCTGCATCGCGCGCCGGAGGGGTCATCGGCAGGGGCGGTGTCGGCCGCGTCGGAGTTCGACCATCGGGCCGGACCGCTCTCGCGACTCTCGCGGTTCCTAATCGGGCAATGGTGAGAGGCCACCGTCCGGCAGACGGCCCTTGGTCTTTCGCTTGGCGCCGTGCGCGGAGGACGTGCCCACAGATGCGGACGATGCAGACGGTGCAGGTGCAGCACGCTCCGCCGTGGGGAGCGCATCGACCGGCACCACCGGCGGCGCGGACGGCCGCGGCTCCGTGCGACGATCGCGCGCCTCGTTGTGCAGCGCCGGCGGCGGCGCAGGCAGCACGGGCGCCTTCGACGAGGTGACGGTGCTGGCCTCGGCGCTCGCGCGGGCGGCCGCGCGCGGATCGACCACGGCGTGGGGCGTCGGGGCCCATGCGGTATACGCCACCAATACGGCGAGGGCCGCGAAGACGGCAAAGAGCGCGACCGCGTAATAGCCATGGAGCCGCCGTGGATGGAGATAACGAGGCCCCGGGGTGCCTCCGCGCGGCCCCACCCCCGATCGCGGGTCGAGCTCCTCCGATCCGGGCGATGCCGCGGGAAGGGGGATGGCGATGGTCTCCGGATCGTCCTCGAGCGCGGGCAGAAGATCCTCGAGCCGCCGCGTGATCTCGTCGAAGCTGCCGATGCGGCGCTTGCGATCGACCACCAGGCATCCGCGCACCAGCGCGCGAACGGCATCGGGCAGATGAGGGGCGCACGCGTCGATGTCGAACGGCTGCTTGGTGGCGACTTGGATCAGGAGCGCATTGAAGTTGGTCGCGTCGAAGCAGCGGTAGCCGACCAGCGCTTCGAACAAGATGGCGCCAAAGGCAAAAATATCCGTTCGCCGATCGATGCTCCGAGAGCCCCGCGCTTGCTCGGGGCTCATGTACATGGGCGAGCCCAGGATGGTCCCCGCGATGGTGACCGACTCGATGCCCTCCTCCTCCAGGAACTTGCTAATCCCGAAATCGAGCAGCTTGGGGACGATGATCAGCTCGTCGCCGCGCCCATCCCGTCCGCCCCTCAGGCGCTCGTGGCTGAGGAACACGTTGGTCGGCTTGAGATCGCGGTGAATGACCCCGCGCTCGTGCGCGGCCGCGAGCGCGCGTGCGACGTCGAGCATGATGATGAAAAAATCGTAGAGCCGCATGCGCGGCATCTGCTGCGCGATCACCGTCTCCAGCGAGACGCCGGTGAGCAGCTCCATCACCAGAAAGAGCGAGCCGTCTTCGGCCTGCCCAACGTCGATCACCTCGACGATGTTCGGATGGTCGATGCGCGCCGAAGCCTTGGCCTCCAGCAAGAACCGACGCGCCACCTCGTTCGTGCGCGCCACCGTCGGCAACATGATCTTCACGGCAAACTGCCGGTCCGTAAACACGTTGGTCGCCGACCAGACGCTGGCCATGCCGCCCACCCCGAGCAGCTCGTTCAGCCGATATTTTCCCGCAACGACGCGCCCCGGTTCCATCCGTTGCTCTGAATGCTCTCGGGTGCTCCGTCTCACGATGTTGCGCCCACGCTCTTGGTGGGGTTTAGCTCACGGTCATGCCGCCGTCGATGACGAGGGTATGACCTGTGAGGTATTGTGATGCATCGCCCGCGAGGTACAGCGCACCTCCGGCGATCTCATCGGGATCGCCCACCCGGCCCATGGGGGTGCGTCCGACCACTTGCGGGCTCAAATCGGGGTTGTCGACGATGGCGCTCGCAAAGCGCGTTCGAACGAAGCCGGGCGCGATGGCGTTGACGCGCACCCCCGACGTCGCAAGCTCGGTGGCCAAGGTCTTCGTCATGGAGATGACCGCGGCCTTGGTCATTCCATAAACGCCTTGGAGCGGCGCGCCCATGATGCCCGCCACGCTGGTGATGTTGATGATGCTGCCCGGCGCCTTGCGCTCGATGAGGTGGCGGGCGACTTCACGGGCGTTGAAGAAATATCCTTTGACATTGACCTCGAAGGTCTTGTCCCAGGCGCCCTCCTCGACCTGCAGAAATGGTCCGAAGTAGGGGTTGGTGGCCGCATTGTTGACGAGGATGTCGACCTTGCCGAAGTGCTCCACCGTCTTTTGTACGAGGTTTCGGCAATCTTCTTCCTTCCCCGTGTGCGCGGCGATGGCGTGCGCGCGCGCCCCGATCGACTCGGCCACGCTGCGCACCCCATCGATCTTGCGTGAGGCGACGACGACCTTGGCGCCGTTTTCGGCGAACGTTCGCGCGATGGCCTCGCCGATGCCGCGGCTCGCGCCGGTGACGATGGCGACCTTCCCCTCGAGACTGAATGAGACCGTCATGGGCTCATAGTAAGCCCATTCGACGGAGCGCTGCGCGTTAAGCTACGTACGCCCCGAGGCTGCGGAATCGGCGGTAGCGATCGTCGGCCAGCTCTTCGGGGGTCATGGCGAGCAGCTCGCGAAGGCTGGCCTGGAGAACCGCGTCGATGTTGCGGGCCGCGGCCGCGGGATCTTGGTGGGCGCCGCCGGGCGGCTCCTCGATGATGGAGTCGACCACCTTGAACTGGAGCAGATCGGGCGCGGTCATGCGCATGGCGGCGGCGGCGACATTGCTCTTGGCGCCGTCCTTCCAGAGGATGCTCGCGCAGCCCTCGGGCGAAATGACGCTGTAGGTGCCGTACTCGAGCACGTGCACCTTGTTGGCGACGCCCAGGGCCAGCGCCCCTCCGCTGCCGCCCTCGCCAATGATGGTGGCGATGATGGGGACTTGGGCGCGGGACATGGCGAACAAGCACGCGCCAATCGCCTCGCTCTGCCCGCGCTCCTCGGCGCCGATGCCAGGGTAGGCCCCGGGTGTGTCGATGAAGGTGAACACCGGCAGCCCAAAGCGATCCGCCAGCTCGTAGAGGCGGCAGGCCTTGCGGTTTCCTTCGGGGTGCGCCTGGCCGAAGTTTCGGGCCACCTTTTCCTTGGTGGTGCGCCCTTTTTGGTGCCCCACGACCACCACGCTGCGCCCTCGGTAGCGCGCGAGCCCGCCCACGATGGCCGCGTCGTCGCCGTAGCGGCGGTCGCCGTGCAGCTCTTGAAAATCTTCGAAGAGGCGGCCGACGTAGTCGAGCGTGTAGGGACGATTGGGGTGACGCGAGAGCTGCACCTTCTGCCACGGGGAGAGCGTGGCGAAGATCTCGCGGGCCAGGCGCCCGGTTTTTTCCTCGAGGCGGCGCAGCTCGTGCTCGAACTTGGGATCGCTCTCGGCGAGCAGACGCAGTTCGCGCACCTTGGAGACCAGGTCGACGATTGGTTTCTCGAAGGGGAGGACGAAGGCAGCCACGGGCTGGTCTTATTAGCCTACGTGGGCGGCGGCGGACGGTTTTTCGCGTCGGATGTTGAAGATCCGCAGCGCTTTTTCTTTCCCTTTGAGGTGCGCGGGCGCCAGCTCTTCGAACTCGAAGCGGTTGCCCAAGCGCGAAAGGGTGCTCTCGCTCACCAGGATTTGCCCGGCGGTGGCGATCCCGCAGAGGCGCGCACTGGTGTTCGCGGTGTCGCCGATGACCGTGTAGCTGAGAGCTTTGGAGCTCCCGACATAGCCTGCCACCACCGAGCCGGTGTGGATGCCGATGCCGATGGCCAGCGGCGATTGGTCCGCCTCCATCAGCTTTCGATTGAACTGCGCCAGCGCTTCCATCTGGTCGAGCGCGCTCTGCACGGCGCGCACCGGATCGTCGGGGTGCACGGCGGGGGCTCCCCAGAGCGCCATGATGCCGTCGCCCATGAACTTGTCGAGGGTGCCCTCGTACTTGAAGATGGTGGCCACCATCTCCTCGAAGTACTCGTTGAGCAGCTCGACCATCATCTCGGCGGTGGTGCCCTCGCTCATGCGGGTGAAGCCGCGGATGTCGCTGTTGAACACCGTGCACTCGGAGACGAGCTGCCCGCCCTTCTTCACCTCGAGCCGCCCGCTCATCACCTGCTCGGCGATGTTGGGCGAGAGCAGCCGCGAGAAGCGCTCGCGCGTGACGATCTCCTGCTCGATCTTCTTCGCGAGGAGCGTGTTCTCGATGAACATCGCGGCCTGGTTTCCCACGGCCGTGATGATCTCCAGGTCCTTCTGCTGGAACTGCGCGAGCGACTCGCTGTCGAGCCAGAGCGCGCCCAGCACCTCTTTCTCGTGCAGCAAGGGCACGACGATCGCGCTGGAGATGCGGTTCAGGATCATCGACTTGCCCTTGGATGCCGCGAAATCCATGCTCGCGTCGTGCGTGATGACGCTCTTTTGCTCGTTGATGACGTGGTTCAGGATGGTGGAGCTCACCTGAATGGCCGCGTCGCTTCCATCGCGCCGGCGCGCCGCGCGCGGGTGCAGGGAGCCGTCGGCCTCCTTGAGCAAGATGACCCCGCGGTCCGCGTTCACGAACTTGAAGAGGGCGGTGAGGATCTTCTCGAGCAGCTTGTCGAGATCGCGCTCGAGGCCGATGTCGCGCGAGAGCTCCCACGTGATGCGCAGGCGCTCGTAGTCCAAGCGCAGCTGCTGGGGATCGTGCGCGATCTGATCGAACGGCGCGAAGCCCTTGGTGGTCGCCGCGATCTGCGCGCCGATGGCCCGCGCGGAGTCGAGCACGTCGACCCGGGTGCCGCCAAAGCTCGGCGGGCGATGCTGCCCCTGCGGAAACGCGCGCGTGGCGACCACGCGCTGACCGGGGGCGCCAGCCGGCGGCGGCGCGTGTGGATGCGCATGCGGATGGTGCGGGGAGGGAGGCGCGTAGCCGGACGCGTTGCCGACATAGCCCGCCGCGGGGGTCATGCCCGACGAGGGGTGCCCCGTAAATCCGCCCCCCGAGGGCGGCCGGCCCGGATACTCGGGCGGAGGGATGGGCGGACGACCCACGCCCGGCCCGCTACCCGGATAATCGCCCGTGCCATAGCCGCCCGACGGCGGTTGGTGCGAAGGCTGTTGTAGAGAAGAGGCGGGGGAGGTGGGGTGATTGGGCGCGTAGGGGGAGCGCGGTGGTGGCTGCTGGACCCACGGCGGCGCGACGCCTTGGCTGGGGGCGGCCGGCTGCTGGATCGCGCCCGGGCCGATGGCGGGGGGCGCGAAGTTGTGAAGGCCGGAGCCGTCGTCGTAGCGCGCTCGGGTCGAGCCGAGGGCAAGCTCGTCCCCATGCTTGAGGAATTGCTCTCCCCGCACACGTTCGTTGTTGATGTAGGTCCCGTTCAGGCTTCCGAGATCGCGGAGGATGAACTGCCCATCGCGCAACTCGATGATGCAGTGCTCCTTGGAAACGATTTTATCGAGGAGCTGAATCGAGTTGTTCGGGTGGCGGCCGAGGCTGTTGATCGGGCGAAGCTCGATGGCCTGCTGCCCTTCGGCCGTCGCCAAGATGAGGCGTGGCATAGGCTTTTCGGCACGAATGTACTCCGCTTTCTCGAGAGGGAGAAGGGCGGTCTTCGAGAGTGTTGAAAGTCTGGTAAGACAAGGCCTGTATGCAAGATCGTGGGCCAGGGTCGTCTTCGTCGGATCACACGGGAAGCTCCGAGCTGGAGGAGGCGGAGAGCTCCGAGCTGGAGGAGAATGTCGTCGGCAACGGGAACATTCCAGCGCCTGCCTGGAGTGACGCGACCCTGCCCACCTCGGATGACTCGAGGGAAGAGCACCGCGTTCCGGCCAAGCTGGTCACGGTTCGCGCCGATCCCTCCATCTTGCCCGACGTGCCGCGCGAGAGCCGTGGCCTGCTCGAGCTCGTCTCTCCCATCGCGCGCCGCGCGCTGGAAATGGGGCTTTTGGCCCGCGAGCCGAGCTTTCACGTCTTCGTGGCCGCCGAGCCGGAGGTGATGATCGAGGACGACATCGTCCGCTACGCCGCCCGGTATGCCCGAGTTCGACCAGCGCCGCCGGATATCGTCTATGTGCACGATTTCGATCACCCGGAAGCGCCGAAGCCGCTCCTCTTGCCCGCCGGGGTCGGTCCCACCTTGGTCGCGGCGATGGATGCGCTCGTCGACAAGCTTCAAGAGGAGATCCCCAACATCGCCCACAGCGACACCGTGCGCGAGGCGCAGGTGCAGCTGGCGCGCGAGCTCGAGACGCGCAACAAGGCCGTGCTCACCCAGCTGGAGAGCACGGCCAAGACCTTGGGCTTCGGCATCCGCGCCCTACAGGGTGGGGTTCAGACCTTCCCCATCCTTCACGGCAAGCCGCTGAGCCCCGAGCAGTTTGCCGCGCTCGACGACTCCACGAAGCGCGCGCTGAACGAAGCCGAGGGTCGGCTGACGGCCGAGGTCGAAAAGGCGGCCGCCCTGGTGCGCGACGAGAGCGCGCGCCACCATCAAGCGCGCGACGAGGCCTTCTCCCGCGCGGCCGAGGATCTCATTCGCGCGGGCGTGCAAGCGGTGCGCGCGGGCTTCAGCGACTACGAGCCGGTGCTGGCGCCCTATTTCGATCGGGTGGAGCGCGCGCTGGTCGAGGACTGGGAGGATCTGGTCATCGACGATGGGAGCGAGGGCCCGCAAGAAGAGGAGCAGTCGAGCAACTCCGGGCGCGATCACGATCCGGAGCACGCCACGCGGCTGAATCGCTTCAGCGTGAACCTCTTGGTGGCCAACGATCCCGCGGCGCCGCCCCCGGTGCTCTACGACACGAACCCCACCTATCCGAACCTGTTCGGGTACCTGGAGCGGCGCGCGCGTTTTGGCGCGCTGCTCACCGACTTCACGCGGGTGCGCGCGGGCTCGCTCCACAAAGCGTCGGGCGGCGTTCTGGTGGTGCGGGCCGCGGATTTGCTGGCCGATCCCATCATCTGGGAGCGGATGAAGCGCATCTTGCGCGAGCGGCAGATTGGCGCGGAGGATCCGCTCGGGCCCCTCGGCTTGTACGCCACGTCCCTTCGTCCGGTGCCGGTGCCCATCGACGTGCGGGTGGTGCTGGTGGGCCCGCCGCATCTGTACGCGGCCTTGCTGGAGGCCGACGCCGACTTCGCGGCGCTCTTCCGGGTCAAGGTGGAGGTGGAGTCGACCATCCCGCGCACCAACCAGAGCCTGGTGCTGCTCGACTCGTACTTGATGAACATGGCCAAGGACCGCTGGGGGAGCTTCGATCGCAGCGCCCGCGCGCGCCTCTTGGATCTGGCGACGCGCCTGGCGGGGCAGCAGGACAAGCTCTCGCTTTTGCTCTCGCCGCTCGAGGAGACGGCGGCCTTCGCGAGCGCGCTGGCGGTGGCGCGCACCTTGACCACGGCGGCGGGCGTCGATTCGGCCGATGGTCCCATCTCCGATGGGGGCGCCGATCCCGACCTCCGGGACTCGGAGCTCCCGCCCGTGAGCCTGACCATGACGCCTCCTTCGGCGGTGGTGGTCACGGTGCGGGACATCGAGGACGCGTGGCGCGAGCGGCGCGAGCGTGCGGGATCGGCGGAGCGCCACATTCGCGAGCTGACATTGCGCGGGGAGGTCGCGCTCGAAACGAGCGGTACGCGCATCGGAGTGGTTAACGGTCTGAGCGTCTTCAGCGCCGGGGATGTCGAGTTTGGGCAGCCGATGCGGATCACCGCGGTGGTGGCGCTCGGGCGCGAGGGGATCATCGACGTGGAGCGGGAGGCACAACTCGGCGGGGCGATCCACACCAAGGGCGTCGCCATTTTGCGCGGCTACCTGGGGCGGCTGTTCGGCCAGGAGCGCCCGCTCAGCCTGCGCGCGCAGATCGCCTTCGAGCAAAGCTACGGGGAGATCGACGGCGACAGCGCGTCCTCGAGCGAGCTGTTTGCCGTGCTGAGCGCGCTCGCCGACGTGGGGATCGATCAAGGCGTGGCTGTGACCGGCAGCGTCAACCAGCTGGGGGAGATTCAAGCCATCGGCGGCGTGGGCGCGAAAATCGAAGGATTCTTCGACCTTTGCGCGGCGCGCGGCCTGACCGGCACGCAAGGTGTGCTCATCCCTCGTTCGAACCTCGCCCATCTCGTTCTTCGCGATGACGTTGCACTGGCGATCGCGGACGGGAAATTCCATCTTTATGGTGTGCGCTCGGTCGAAGAAGGAATCGGCATCCTGACGGGCCTCGACGCCGGCGAGCGCGATATCTCGGGCCGCTTTCCGGCCGCGAGCGTCTTCGGGCGGGTGGAGCGCCGCCTCATCGAGATCGCCGAGCGGCTGCGCGAGGCGGAGGGGCACGGTCACCACGACGGGCACGAGGTCCTCGAAGAGCACGCGGGCTCGGATCTCAGCGACGGCGCGGACTTTCGAAGGCCACGAGGTTTGCCAAAGGGATGAGCCGCAAGCCGCACTCTCGGTCCCGATGCGCGCGCGGGGCTCTTCGGCCCCGGGGTGAGGGTGCGCCGCGGCGGGTGTGCGGTGCGGTGTTGGCGCTGGGGTTTTCGATCGCGGCCATGGGCTGCCTCGCGCGGCCCACGGTGAACCGCGTCTACGATGGGCGGCTCGTGGAGGGCGGTCTCGTGCTGCCCGAGGAGTACGCCACCTTTTTGCGCGGGGCGATGGCCGAGGAGCAAGGCGATCTCGCGGGGGCGTTGCACGCGTACGAGGCGGTGTCCGAATCGGCGCCGCGCGATCCGGAGATCTGGACGCGCATCGGGGCGGTGCGCTGCCAGAAGGACGCGCGCGACGATCGGGCGAAGACGGCGCTCGATCGGGCGCTGTCGCTCGATCCGGAGTACGCACCGGCGTGGGCGGCGAAGGCGCGCTGCGAGCTTCTGCGCGGCGTGGATCGGGCGAGCGTGGAGCGCAACGCGCTGCGGGCGGTGGAGTTCGATCCGCAGGCGGTGCAGCCGCAGGTGATCCTGGCGACCGCGCTGGCGATGCAGCCGGCCCACGCCGAGGCGGCGCGCGAGCGTCTTCTGGCGCTGACCTTGAAGCACCGCACCAGCTCGGCGGCGTGGCGCGCGCTCGGCGCGTGGGGAAAGAGCCATCGCGATCCGGCGCTGGTGGCGCGCGCGTACGGTGAGGTCGCGAGGATCGCGCCGGCGGCGCACGCGGAGGTGGCGGCGGAGGTCATGCAGCTGGCGGGCGAGGGGGAGCTGATCGCGGCGCGCACCCTCGCCGGGGCGCTGATCGATTCGCGCCGGGGCTCGGGCGCGGCGCGTTCGGCCGAGGGCGCGGTGGCGGGCGGTGCTCTGGTGGCGCGCTTGGCGGTGGACGACGCGATCGCGGCGGGCGATCGCGATCGGGTGCGGCGCCGCACGGTGGCGACGCATCTGCCGCTGGACGTGGCGGCCGGGCGCGCGCTCTTGCTGGGGCGCTCGGACATGGCGCGCGAGCTCGCCGAGCCGCTGCGCGACGCCGATCCGCGCGCGGTGGGGGCGCGGCTGGTGCTGGCGATCTTGGCGTACGAGTCCGACGATCGCGCGGGCTTGACCCGGGCCTTCGCGGCGACGGGCGCGACGTCGGGCGGCGATCTGCCGGTGGTGGCGGAGGCGATCTTGCCGTTCTTGCGGGTCGTGGCGCGCGCCATGGGGCCCGAGGCGGCGCGCCGCGTCGCGCATGCGCTTCCGTGCGAGACCTTCGTCCCGGGGGACGCGCTGGTCGTTCCATTGGCGGTGGCGTTGGCCGACTCCGGCGCCTTACCGCCCGCGACCCTCTCCGCCGACGGGCGTCTCGAGCTCGCGGTGCGCCGGGGTGAGGTCGTCACCGAGTCGCTGGACGCGCTCGATGCGCGCCACCGTCTGCTCGCCCTGGCGTCGACGCGCCCCACGTCGAACGAGGCGCGCGCGCTGCTCCGTCACGTGGGCGCGGCGTGGGTGCGCGATCCGTTGGTGGCCGTCGCCATGGGGCGCATGGCGGTGGCGGGCGCGGTCGTCGTGGATCCGTCGACGGCGACGCGCCTCGCGGAGGTCGCGCCGGACGATCCGTTGGTCGCGACGACGGCGTTGGAGTTGGCGCAGAAGCACGGAAATGACGCGGCGGAGCGCTCGATCCGTGCGCGTTTGTCGGCGATCGCCACAGGGGCGCACCGCACGCGCTGAGCTCGGGGCGGGGCGGTTTTTGGCTGCGCGCCGCGTGGTGGCGCGTTTGCGCCCGTGTGGCGCGTGTCGTTTGCGCGTTCGCGCCGTATGGCGTTGCGGTTGGCGCCCGTGTGGCGCGTGTCGTTGGCGCGTTTGCGCCGTATGGCGTTGCGGTTGGTGCGCTCGCGCGTGTGTGCCGGTGCCGTTGGCGCGATCGGTGTCGCGAAGCTCCGATGTCGAAGGTGGACGCGCATGATTTCGTGATCGCGTGGCGCCCGTGGCTGCATTCAGATCATGTCTCTTCGAGCAGGCGGTGGCGCGCGCCTACGGTTCGATCTGGCGATCGTGGGCATCGGTTCGCTCGCGTTGCTGCTCTACGCGCGGTCGTTTCGGTTCTTCTGCGACGACGCGTTCATCTCGCTGCGCTACGCCCGGAATTTCGCGACCTTGGGCGCGCCCGTTTACAATGCCGGCGAGCGTGTCGAGGGCTACACCAGCTTTGCGTGGATGGCGATCACCGCGCTCTTCATGCGCGCGGGGCTGGACGGCGTGGCGGCCGCGCAGGTGGCCGGCGCGCTCTCCGGCGTCTTTCTGGTCGCGAGCACGTGGTGGCTCTGGACCTCGATGGAGCCGGAGCACCCTTGGGTCGGCGTCTTCGTCATCGCGGGGCTCGCGCTCTCGGCGCCCGTCGCCGCGTGGACGTTGGGAGGGCTCGAGACGCCTTTGTTTGCGGCGCTGGTGGTGGCCTCGATTGGCGTCGTGGCGCGCGTCGCCGGGAGCCCCTCGCGGTCCTCGGGCGTGTGGGCGGGCGCCGCGTTTGCGGTGAGCACGTTGGCGCGGCCCGAGGGCGCTGCGCTGTTCGCGGTGGTCGTGATCGTGGTGGCCGTGTTTGCCGCCCGGCGCCCCTTGCTCCGTTGCGCGCTCGCCGACGCCGTGCTGACGTATTCGGTGCTCGTGGGGGCGTTCGTGGCGTGGAGGTGGTGGTACTACGGCGCCCCTCTGCCGAACACGTTCTACTTGAAAATGTCGGGTGAACGCCCCGAGATGCTCCGGCGCGGCCTGAGGTACCTCAGCCTGGCGCTGCGCGACTTCGGCCCCGCGTGCACCGTGACCTTGCTCGCCTGCATGCTCGTCCCTGCGCGCCCTGCCGGCCAAGATGCACCGGACGATCGCGGCGCGACCGTTCGGCGCACGACCCTGTGGATCGCGCGGATCTTCACCGCCGTCATGATCGGGTACGTGGCCTGGATCGGCGGCGACTTCCTGGATCTCGACCGATTCCTGGTGCCGCTCTTCCCGCTGATCGCCGTCGTCGTGGGCGCCGCCGCATGCCGCGCGCTGGAGCTGCTCTCGCCCGCGATCCCGCCCGTCGCGCTCTCGTTCTCGCTCCTGTGCGCGACCTTGTTCCCCTACGCCGTGCGCCAGTCGACCACCTTGAACCAGCGCGCGCGCGCCATCTCCGAACCCACGCGCGCGGACGCCGACGTGGAGCCGCTCGGCTGGACGGCGCTCTACGCGCGGCGCTGGGCTGCGATGGGACGTTGGATCGCCGCCCACGCGCAGCCCGACGATTGGATGGCGACGGGGGCCGCCGGCGCGATGCCGTTCTACGCGGGCATTCGCAACCTGGATCGACTCGGGCTCTGCGATGCCTACGTGGCCCGCGCCGGGGAGAAGCTCTCCGACCGCCCCGGCCATCAACGCGTGGCGCCGCTCTCCTATACGCTCTCCAAAGATCCGGTGTTCCTCATGATCGACGACGCCGCGCTCGACGCCCCCGAGCCCCCGCCGCGCGATCCCTACTGGGAATCGAAGGGCTACGTCTGGATGGTCGTCCGCCTCGACGCGCGCTACGGCGCGTCCCCCCCGTCGTGGCACAAATTCCTCATGCGAAAGGACCGCGCCGCCGCGCTCATACCCGAGGATGGCGTCGAATCGGCGCTGACCGCGCCTTGACCGACTAGTGCAGCCTCTCCACCGGCTTCTTGCCCGCATCCGCCTTCTTCGATCCCGCGCCCGCGCTCGCACCGGCGTCTGGCGCGGGAGGTAGCGGGCGGTTCTCGAGCTGCGCATCGACCCGCTCGACCACGCCGGGGGTCAGGCGCGGCAGGGGTTTCTTCACGTAGCGGGGGAGCACCCGGAGGGTCACGTTCATTTCGAGATCGCCATCGATGGGGGTGTGATCGGCGCGCTCGGTGGGGATGCCGTCGATGCGGTAGTGGCCGTTGCGATCGGTGACGGTGTGGAGCGGTTGCGGTACGGTGTAGACGTCGGCCACCATCCACAGGGGACCCATCTTGTCGGTGAGCAACGTGAGGCCAGGGGCCACGGGGTAGACGCTCACCGGATCGCCGCCCGGCGGGGCCACGATGAGCGCCGGCATCACGTGGTTGGCCAGCTCCGGCGCGTGCATCTTGGTGTCGCGGTTCTGCACGTCCAGCAGTTGGCCGAAGGTCAGATCGACGGTGCGCGTGGAGTAGGCGCAGCCGTCGATGGCGATTTGCTTCTTCGCGCGGCGTTCGGCCACGATGTAGCCGGAGTAGCCGGTGATGACGATCAGCGCGTCGGCCAGCGGACGGGAACCGTCGGGCAGGGCCGGGCCCTCGCGAAATGTCTTGCCGTAGATGGCTTCGGCCTCGGGGCAGCGTGAAAAGTCCGCGTCCACCTTCGCCGGCGGATCGCCCGTGACGGTGATCGTGCCCTCGATGCTGGCGGTGGGGCCCGCATAGATGGGCAGGTTGTTCGGGTTTACCACCCCGAGCACGCTCGCCGCCGGCAGCGGCGTGCCATTCGCCGGCGTGTTCGGTCCGAGCTCCGCGCTCGCACTGGCGCCCGATCCCGATGCCGCGGCGGCCGCGTCGACGGCGGCCGCCGGGTTTGCCTTCGAGTCGCCCGAGCCACGGCAGCCCGTGGCGAACAAGACGAGGATGGACGGAAGGAGAACGAGCGACCGGATCATCCGCTCAAGGTCGTGGCGGCTGCCTCGGCCACGTCGAGGGAGCGCGAGGGCAGGATACCCAGCGCCAGCACCAGGATCGCGCTGAGCACCAGCGCCGCGGCCACGTACCCCGAGCGCATCGGGGTGGCGATGGGCGCGCCCGCCGCCGGCTCGCGCATGTACATGTAAACGAGCACGCGCAGGTAGTAGTAGGCGCCGATCACGCTGTTGATGAAGGCGATGATCGAGAGCAGATAGAACCCGCTGTCGATGGCCGCGCGGAAGACGTACCACTTGCCGAAGAAGCCCGCCGTCGGCGGGATGCCGGCCAGCGACAAGAGGAAGAACGAGAACGCCAGCGCCGCCGCCGGGTGCCGCTTTCCGATGCCCGCCAGGTCCTCGTAGCTGACCGCTTCGGCGCCGCGGCGCCCGCAGTAAATCAGCGCGCCGAAGGCGCCCACGGTCGAGACGGTGTACGTCAGCAGGTAAAAGAGCACGCTGGCGCTCCCTTGCTGCGCCGAGCGGGCCGTCGCCACCACGGCCACCAGGATGTACCCGGCGTGCGCCACGCTCGAGTACGCGAGCATGCGCTTCACCGACTCCTGCCGCCCCGCGATCAGGTTGGCGACCGTCATGGTGAGCACCGCGATCCACGCGAGCACCGGCGGCCAGCCGCTGGCCCACGACATCGACTGCGGATCGTTGAACATGGTGAGCAGCACGCGCAGCATCATCGCGAAGGCGCCGCTCTTGACCACCGCGCCCATGAAGGCGGTGGCCGGCGTGGGCGCGCCCTCGTACGCGTCGGGCGTCCACATGTGGAACGGAACGGCGCTCACCTTGAACACCAGACCGATGAGCACGAACACCAGCGCCACCACCACCAGCGGGCTCTTGGTCCCACCCGACGCCAAGGTGGCGCCGATGCCCGCGAGATCCGTGTGCGCGGTGGCGCCGTAGAGCAGCGCGAAGCCGTAGAGCATCACGGCGGCCGCGAAGGAGCCGAGCAGGAAGTACTTGAGGCCACCCTCCGCCGAGCGCGCCGACGTGCGGCGGAAGGCCGTGAGCGCGTAGGCGCCGAGCGACATGGTCTCGAGGCCGAGGAAGACCGTCAGCAGATCGCCGGCCGCGGCCAGCATCATGGCGCCGAAGGTGGAGAACAGGAGCAGCGAGTAGAACTCACCGCGATCCAGGTTGTGCTCGGGCAAGTACCCGCCCGCCAGGAGCGACGCCAGCGCGCCGCCGAGGCAGAGGAGCACATTGAAGAAGAGCGAGAACTTGTCGATGAGCAGCCAGGGCGCGACCTGCGAGAGGCCCTCGAGCGACTCGGTGCCATGGAGCCACACGGCGAAGGAGAACGCGCCGGCGGCGAGGAAGACCACGGTGGTCCCCATGGCCAGGCCCGACGAGCCGCCGCCTGCCTGCCTTCGGGCGAACGCTTCGGCGACCATGAGCAGCATGGCGCCGAAGCCGAGAACGATGAGCGGGGAGAGTGCAAATGCGAGCTGCATGGCTGTTCTTTCGGCGCGCTTGTCGGGTTGTCTGGCTTACTTGGCGAGACCGCCGTGGGCAGCGCCAGCACCGGAGGGAGGAGTTTGAGAGTTGGCTGCGGCGACGACGGTGACGGGCGTCGCCTCGGGACGCCGGCTCAAGAGACGAATCGGGCCCTGGTAGAAGCGCGGCGCCGGGTTCTGCTCGACGCGCGATTGGAGGTCGCTCACCACGCGGTCCGAGGCGCCCTTGATCTGCGCGAGGAACAGGTTGGGGAACAGACCGATCACGAAGATGGCGAGCACCAGCGGCGTGAGCGCGATGATCTCGCGCGGGTTCACGTCGTCGAGCTTCTTGTTCTCCGGCTTGGTGATTGGCCCGAAGAACATCTTCTGCACCACGCTCAGCATGTAGAGCGCGCCCAGCACCACGCCGATGGCCGCGCCCACGGCTTGGATGCCGTTGAAGTGCCCCAGCCGGGTGCTGACGAAGGTCCCGGTGATGATCATGAACTCGCCCACGAACCCGTTGGTGGTCGGCAGGCCGATGCTGGCCATCGTCGCCACCACGAAGAGCGCCGTGTAGACGGGCATCACCTTGGCGAGACCGCCGAACTCGTCGACCTGGCGCGTGTGGCGCCGGTCGTAGATGACGCCGACCAAGAGGAACAGCGCGCCGGTGGAGATGCCGTGGTTGATCATCTGCAGCACCGCGCCCTCGACCGACGCCGGCGTGGCCGCGAAGATGCCCAGCATGACGTAACCCAAGTGCGCGACCGACGAGTAGGCGACCAAGCGCTTTACGTCGTCTTGCTTGTACGCGCAGAGGGCGCCGTAGATGATGCCGCCCAGCACCGCCACGCCGGCCAAGTTCGCCGCGAGCTCCGCCGAGGCCTCGGGGAAGAGCCCCAGGCAGAATCGCAGGTAGCCGTACGTTCCCAGCTTCAGCATGACCGCGGCCAGGATGACGCTGCCCCCGGTGGGCGCCTCGGTGTGCGCGTCCGGCAGCCACGTGTGCACCGGGAACATCGGCACCTTGATGACGAACGACAGGGTGAAGGCGCCGAAGAGCCAGAGCTGGATGTGACGCGGCAGGATCACCCGCTGCAGCTCGAAGTAGTCGAACGACATCGTGCCGTTGTTGAGCTTCGAGTACTGGTACGCGAGGTACAGGATGGCGGCCAGCATCAGCACCGAGCCGAACATCGTGTAGAGGAAGAACTTGATGGCCGCCTTGATGCGGTTGGTGCCTCCCCAGACGCCGATCATGACGTACATGGGGACGAGCATCAGCTCCCAGAAGACGTAGAAGAGGAACAGGTCGAGCGACAGGAACGCGCCGAGCATGCCGCCCTGCAGGAGCAGGAGCGAGAAGCACCACTCCTTCATGCGCGTGTGGATCGACCCGAACGACGCGTAGGTCGCGATGGGCATGGTGAAGCAGGTGAGCACCACCAGCCAGAGCGAGAGCCCGTCGACCGCCACGTGCCAGTGGATCCCGAAGCGGGCCAGCCACTCCACGTCTTGGTTGAAGTGGAACGTGCGCCCCATGTCCACGCTGAGCAGCGGGAGGCTGAGCGCCAAGGTCGCGAACATGAGGAAGAGCGTCGCGCCCTGCAGGATGCGCGGCGATTCGCGCGGCAGGAGCAGCACGATGACCGAGCCTGCGATGGGGATGCCGATGATCCACGCCAGGAGCTGCGCGGACTCGGTCGCCGTGTCTTGATCGACCGCGTTGGCGGTGGTCATGCGCACCAGGAAGAGCGCGATGATCCCCGCGATGATCGCGAGCGGGAGGCGAAGCGACGAGCCGCGCCCCTTCGGCACCAGGTAGGCGACGAAGGAGGGGATCAGGATCGGAATGAGGCCGCCGAGCGCGGCAATCAACACGGTAGGCATTTTAGTTCTGTCCCAATTCCATCGTGTTCTGCGCTTGCGGGCGGGACAGGGGGATCTCCACCGTCGCTTGGCGGCCGAATGCGTTGGTCACTTCGAGCCGGACCTTCACGTCCTTGCCCGGGTCGAGGTGCACTTTGACGGAGCTCTGCTCGCTGAAGTCGGGCTTGTCGGGCTCCCCGTTGCCGTCGGCGTCCCAGCGGTACGTGTAGCCCATGCCCGGCGCGGCCGTGACCACGTAGTCGCCGTTCGGGGTCGACTCCGTCGACGCTTGCGCGTGCGGGGCCACGAAGAACCACGAGATGACCACGAAGCCGACGACCATCGCCGCCGCGTACACGTGCACCACACCGGTCTGCAAGGTGCGGAGCACCGTCCCCAGCGCGGCCACGATGAGCGACGAGAGCTTGGCGAGGATGCCGTCGACGAACCACTGATCGAACGCCGCCGCCGTCTCGGCCAGCGCGTCGACCGCCGAGAGCACGGTCGCCTCGTAGAACTCGTCGACGTACCACTTGTTGTACGCCGCGCGATGCAGCCCCGGCGCGGCCTCCGCCCAGCGCTTCGCGGGCTTGCCCTCCGCCTTGAAGTAGACAGCCCACGCCAGCCCGAGCCCCACCACGAAGGCGAGGACACCCGGCACCATCAAGCCATACTCCAGGTGCTCCGCGTTCTCGGCCACCTTCACGCCCACCTTCACCGCGTCCTCGAAGACCGGCTCCAGCCAGTGCTCGAGCGGCAGCATGTGCGTGAACGGCGCGGGGTTGAGGATGCCGGCCACCGCCGCCAACGTCGCCAGGATGATCAGCGGCGCCGTCATCGGCAGCGGTGACTCGTGCGGCGCGGGACCCGGCACGGTCAGGTCTTCGTGGTGGTGACCGTGATCGTCGTGGTCGCCGTGCTCGTCGTGATCGCCGTGGTCATGATCGCCATGGCCCGCGTGCGACGCGGCGGCGTGATCGCCATGATCCGGGTGGCTGAGGAGCGAGCCGCGCCCGATGGCCCACCCGCGGAAGCTCCCGTGGAAGGTCATGAAGAAGCAGCGGAACATGTAGAAGGCCGTCATGGCGGCGGTGAGCACGCCCACCGCGTACACCGCCTTGCCGATCCACTCGGGCTGCTGCCACACGCTGATGTGGCGCGCGGCGAGCTTGGCGGCGACGGGGCTGGTGGCGTGGTTCACGAAGGCGCGGAAGAGGATCTCGTCCTTCGAGAAGAAGCCGCTGAGCAGCGGGCAGCCGGCGATGGCGAGGGTCGAGACCAAGAAGGTCCAGTACGTGTACGGCATGTACTTCTTCAAGCCGCCCATGTTGCGCATGTCCTGCGCCTTGTCATCGTCGTGGATGCGCGCGTGCATCGCGTGGATGACGCTGCCGGCCCCGAGGAACAAGCAAGCCTTAAAGAAGGCGTGGGTGAGGACGTGGAAGAAGCCCGCGGTGAACGCGCCGGCGCCGACGCCCATGAACATGAAGCCCAGCTGGCTCACGGTCGAATAGGCGAGCACCTTCTTGATGTCGGTCTGCACCAGCGCGATCGTGGCCGCCAGGAGCGCGGTGGCCGCGCCCACGCAGAGGACCACGGTCATCACGAAGGGCGACAGGACGAAGACGAAGGACAGCCGGCAGACGAGGTAGATGCCGGCGGTGACCATGGTCGCCGCGTGAATGAGGGCGCTGACCGGGGTTGGACCCGCCATCGCGTCCGGCAGCCACACGTAGAGGGGGATCTGCGCGCTCTTGCCCGCGCAGCCGAGGAGCAGCGCCAAGCCGACCGCGGTGGCCGCGCTGATGGTGAAGGGCTCGGCCGGCTGCAGGAACTTGAAGAAGCCCTGGTACGTGCCGCCGCCGAGTGGCCACACGTGGATCTGGTACGCGTCGGCCGGGTTATCGGCCAGGATCGAGGCGTTGTTCTGGATGCCCGTCCAGTCGAGCGCACCGGTGTAGTGCACGAGCAGGAACATGGCGCAGATGAGGCCGAAGTCGCCGATCCGGTTGGCGATGAACGCCTTCTTGCCGGCGGCGGCGTTGGGCATGTGGTCGTACCAGAAGCCGATGAGCAGGTACGAGCAGAGACCCACGCCCTCCCATCCGACGAAGAGCACCGGCAGGTTGTCCCCGAGGATGAGGACCAACATGGAGAAGATGAACAGGTTCAGATAGGCGAAGAACTTGTGAAAGCCCGGATCGTTCTCCATGTACGACGAGGCGTACAGGTGGATGAGGAAGCCGACCCCGGTGACGATGAGCATCATCACGCCGTTGAGGGCGTCGATGCTGAAGCGCGCGTCGATGACGACGTTGGAGCCCGCGCGTCCGCCGTTGGTGTGCATCCACTCCCAGGCGGTGAAGTACAGGCGCTGGTGCCCGTGGCCGGCCGCCTGCACCGCGTGGTCGAGGATGAGGAAGGCGATGAGCGAGGCGATGAAGCTCGTCCCGACGGCGGCGAGGGCCATCAGTCTCACGGCGGGCTTGCCGAGGCGGCGGCCCCAGATGCCGTTGACGAACGCACCGATGAGCGGCATCCCCAAGATGACCGCGATGAGGGAGAAGTCGTTGGTGGGGAAGAGCGATTCGAGCAGCTTCATGGCCCGTCAGTTCTTGAGGAGGTCCGCCTCGTCGGAGCGCACCGTCCGCCGAATGCGGAAGAGCGCCAGAACGATGGCCAAGCCGACCGCCACTTCGGCGGCTTCGGCGGCGATGAGGAAGAATGCGAACATCTGCCCCGTGTGCGACTCGGGGTAGGCGCCGTTGAAGGCGATGAGGGTCAAGTTCACGGCGTTGAGCATCAGCTCGATGCTCATCAAGGTGACCAGGACGTTGCGGCGTACCAGAAATCCGATTCCGCCGATCGTGAACAGCAACGCCCCGAGCACGAGATAGTGCGTTATCGGAATCACGGGTGTTTTCCTTCTGGCTGGGGCTGGGCGCTTGCGAGCCTGCGCGCCGGTTTCATCTCGTGAGCTTGTTTGCCGCGCGCGACCGCGACCGCGCCGACGATGGCCACCATGAGCAGCGCGCTCGCGAGCTCGAACGGCACCACGCCCTCGGTGAAGATCACGCGGCCGATGGCGTCGACGCTGCCGAAATCCCCGGCGACGCGCTGGAGCGGCTCGAAGGTGACCTTGGTGCCCATGAGCACGATGCAGGCCGCCGCCAAGAGCCCGAACAGCACGCCGGCCACCGCGCGCGGGATGCGCCCGTGGTGATCGCGCGGGGGCGCGGCGTCGGGGCCGAGGAGCATGATGACGAAGAGGAACAGAACGACGATGGCGCCCGCGTACACGATGAGCTGGATGAACGCCAAGAACTCCGCGTGCAGGGCCAAGAAGAGGCCCGCGAGGGAGAGGATGGTGAGCAAGAGCCCCATCGCGCCGCGGATGGGGTTCTTGTTGGTGACGGTCACCAGGGCGCCGGCCAGGGAGAGGGCGGCCATGAGGTAGAAGAAGAGTTGGCCGATGATCACGGGCTTACCCCAGGGATGAGCGTGGCGGTGGCGCGCGTTCGTTCGCCGCGCACGTAGGCTTCGAAGTCTTTGCGGAACTTTTGCAGGAAGCCGAGGGCGGGCATCGCCGTGCCTTCGCCGAAGGCGCAGATGGTGTTGCCCATGATGTTGTTGGCGATGTCGTGCAGGTTATCGAGCTCCTGCATGTTCGCCTTGTTGTCGAGGATCTTGGTGACCGTGCGGAACAACCACGCGCCACCCTCGCGGCACGGCGTGCACTGGCCGCACGACTCGTGGCGGTAGAACTGCATCAAGTTCTCCATGGCGAGCACGGGGCACGTCCCCTCCGCGAGCACGGTGGCGCAGCAGGTGCCGAGCATGGTGCCGAGGCCGCGCATGGTGTCGACGCCCAGCGGCACGTCGAGGACGCTCTGGCCGTGCCACGGGTGCAGGGGCGCCTTTTCGTCCGGCGCGTTCACCACCTCGTCGGCCCGCAGGACCGGGGTGGACGATCCGCCGGGGATCACCGCCAGGAGCGGCCGGTCGCCGGTGACACCTCCGCCGATGTCGTAGATCAGCTCGCGCAAGGTGACGCCCACCGCCAGCTCGACCACCTTGGGGTTCTTGACGTGGCCGTTGATGCCGTAGAGGCGGCTGCCGCCGTCGCGCAGGTGGTGCAGCGCGGAGAGCTGCGAGTAAGCGTCGCCGCCCATCAGGAGCGCGGCGGGGACCATGGCGATGGTCTCCAGGTTGTTGACCGTGGTCGGGCAGCCGAAGGCGCCGGCTTGGGCGGGGAAGGGGGGCTTGAGGCGCGGCTCACCGCGACGGCCCTCGAGCGAGTTGAGGAGCGACGTCTCCTCGCCGCAGATGTACGCGCCGGCGCCCGTGTGCACATAGACCTCGACGGGGTAGTCGGTGCCGAACGGGTTCTTGCCGAGGTAGCCCTTGGCCTTCGCCTCCTTGATGGCGCCCCACAGCCGCTCCTTGGAGAGGTGCAGCTCGTCGCGCACATAGATGTAGGCGACGTGGGCGCCGATGCCGTAGCAGCCGATGATGCAGCCCTCGACCACGGCGTGCGGGTTCCACTCCATCAAGGTGCGGTCCTTGTGGGTGCCGGGCTCGCCTTCGTCGGCGTTGATGACCAGGTAGGCGGGCTTGGTGGGGTGGGGCTTCATGAAGCTCCACTTGATGCCCATGGGGAAGCCGGCGCCGCCGCGACCGCGGATGTTCATCTTCTTCGCTTCGTCGACCACCTGCGCGGGGGTCATGCGAAGCGCTTTGCGGGCGGCTTGGTAGCCCTGGACCTCGCGCTCGTACACCTCGAGCGACCAGCCGTTTTTGATTCCGTAAACCTTGCTGAGATAATTGACGGGCTTGATCATCGCGCCTTTACCTCGTGAGCCGGTCGAGGATCTCGTCGACCTTCTCGAGGGTGAGGTTTTCGAAATATTCCTTGTCGACTTGCATCATGGGCGCGGTGCCGCAGCTCGCCAGGCACTCGGCCGTGCGCAGGGTCACCTTGCCGTCGGCGGTGGTCTCGCCGGCGTGGATGCCGAGGCGCTTCTCGCAGTGCTCGAGCACGGGGCCGGCGCCGCGGAGGGCACACGGGAGGGTGCGGCAAACCCAGACCTGATGCTTGCCAACGGGCTTCTGGTTGAACAGGGTGTAGAAGGTGACGACGCCCTGAACGTGGGACAGCGGAAGATCGAGCGTGTGGGCCACGTACTCGATCACCTCTTCGCTGATCCAGCCGTTCTGGTCCTGGCACAGGTGGAGCACGGGGATGCACGCACCCATCTTCGTCGGATAACGGGTGAGAATCTCGCGAAGGGCGCGCTCACGATCGGCGGAGAGTGCGAAAGGCATCGGGGAATCTTTTTCCGGTTTTCGGGGAGGCTTGGCATTCGTGCGCGCGCGCGATGCCGGACTTGGACCGCCAAACGAAAGAAAGGCATTTCTCACGCGGCGGGCGCGCGAACGCTAGTGTTTAGCGAGGAGGGGTGTCAAGACGCGTTTCGGAGGTCCGCCGCCCGGGCGGGCTGGGTGTCCAGTGAGGCCGCGGGTTCACTCCGGCTTGACCGCTTCCGAGGGGCCGCGGATTCACTCCGGCCCGGCCCCGTGGGGCCTCGGGTTCGAGTCCCGTCCGCCGCATGACGGTGCCGTGGCACATGCGCCAGGTGGTGAAAGTCGTCCGCCGCGAGCGGCGGAACTATGCGCTTGAGAATTCGGGATCCCGGGCGCTATGCTCCAGGCCATATTTTTGGGGGATCGACGCGGCCCCTTCATATTCTCGCCCATCTGGAGAAAAGCGCGGAGGCCGCCGCGCATGGAGGTAGCCGAGTGTTCTGCCCGAATTGTGGAACCCAGAATCCGGACAACGTGCAGACGTGCACAAAATGCGGGTTCAACATCAAGGGGGCCGCCGCCCCGAAGTTCAAAGGGACGATGCTGATGATGAATCAGCCGCCGCGTCCTGCCGGTCCTCCTGGCGCGGCCCCGCCCCCCGGTCACTCGCCGGATTCCTCCCAAGCGAACCGAGCGGGTCCTCCTGGCCTCGCGAGCCCGCCCCCCGCGTTTCCTAGCGATCTTCCTCCTCCAGGAACGCCCGCGGCGGCCGGCGCACCTCGTCCGAGTGGGAGCGGTGGCGTCCCGGGGCTCCCCGGAGCCGGCGCGCCCGGCAAGCTCAAAGGTACGATGGTGGGCGTGGCCCCGATGAGCGCGGGCTCGGCCCCCGCGCCGGGCCAAGCCCCGGGTTTTCCGCCCCCCGGCGGAGCTCCGGGCGCCTTTCCGCCCGCGCCGGGTTTCGGTGGTGGCGGTGGACCGGCGGGTGGCTTTCCTCCTCCGGGGCAGCACCCCGGTCCAGGTGCAGGCGTAGGCGCGGGCGGCCAACCCGGTCAACCCGCGCCGGGGTTCTCGTTCGGCGGCGAGGGCGTGAATGCCTTCAGCGGCACGGTGGTGGACGCCGCCCCGCCGTTCCCGATGCCGTCCGACCCTGGAAAATTCGAGCCGCCCCCGGCCGACATTCCGCCCCCACCGGGTTTCGGCGGCGGCGGAAACTACGGTCCGCCCCCCGCGTATGGCATGCCCCCGGCGGATCCCGCAGGAGGCGGTTACGCGCCACCAGCGCCGGGCGGCTTTGGTGGGCCTGCGCCCGGTGCCCCGCCCGGCCCTGGCGGCTTTGGATTTCCGCCGCCCGGAGGACAAGGTCCCGGCGGTGGCGGTGGATACGGTGCACCACCCCCCGGTGGACCGCCGGATTTCGGCGCGCAGCTGCAGCAAGGCTTCAACCAAGCGGGCGATGCGCTGCAGCAGGCGTTCAATCCCCAGCAGTACGGTCAGCCGCAGTATGGGCAGCCCTACCCGAACCAGGCGATGGCGCCGATGGGCGCGTTCCCGCAGGGCGGGCCGATGGTGCCCGCCGGTCATCCGCCGGCGCAGCCGGGCCAGCATGGTCCCAAGGGGCAGGTGAAGAACCCCACCACCGAGCTGGTGCTCGGCCTGGTGACCTGCGGCTTCTACCAGATGTACTGGATCATCCGCGTCTTGAGCGAGATGCAGGCTTTTCTGCAGCGCGATGAGCCGAGCTGGATCAAGCTCATGGGGTTGAGTTTCATCACGTGCGGATTCTATGGCCTCTACTGGCAGATCACGCGCCTCGGGGCGCTGGTGCAAGAGGTCCAGTTCCGCGCCGGGGTGCCCAACCCGCAGAACCACGGCTGGATGTACATCATCCCGTACTACAACGTGATTCTGCTCCAGCAGGAGCTCAATCGCGCATGGCAGGGGCCGGCCTAGCCGAGAGCGGCGGCCACGCGCACGAACCGGCCGTGCAGCCTATGCAGACCGCGGGGGCGCCGCGCCCATCACCGTTCGGGGTTCGCCTCGCGGTCGTGGCCTTGCTGGTCGGCCTCGCGGCTGCGCTCTTGTTCGTCACCTCGTTGCCGGCCACGTGCCCCATGCGCGTGACCTTGCACGTTCCATGTCCCTCGTGCGGGCTCACGCGCGCGGCGCGCCTGGCGCTCGCGGGCGATTTTCACGCGGCGACGCACATCCACCCGCTTTGGTTTCTGGTCCTTCCGTATGTGGGGACCTTGGGGCTCGTTCAGCTCGCGCACTACTTGGTGCGCGGTGAGCTTCGGGCCATGAACAACCGGCTCGTTCGTCCCGTCGGCTACGTGCTCCTGACCTTGCTGATGGTCGTATGGATCGCGCGCTTTTTCGGCGCCTTCGGCGGCCCATGCCCCGTGTGAGCTCCGGGTGACGATGAGGCGGCAAATTGTAGTTGTATAATTCACGGATCGTTCACAACCCCGCCCTCGGCATGTCGCTCCGCTCCTCGATGCTGCAGACTCGTGGGACCGGGGCAAGCTGTTGGGCTCTCTGCGCTCGTCGCGTCAAGCGGCGCCTATTCGCTCATGATGGGAGCGTTCCTCGTCGCGCGGGCACGTGCTCGCGCGCAGAGGCAACCGCCATCCCGCGCACCGCGCGTGAGCGTCTTGAAGCCGCTCGCGGGCGTGGACGACGATCTTCAATCGAACCTCGAGTCGTTCGCGCGGCTCGATTATCCGTCGTTCGAGGTGCTGCTGGGGGTGGCGTCCACCGCGGACCCGGCGTACGCGGTCGCGCAGGCCTTCGTGGCGCTCCACCCGAAGCTCGACGCGCGCGTGGTGGTGACCGATCCCGACGCGGCGAAGAACCCCAAGGTCGCGCAGCTGGTGGCGCTCGAACGGGTCGCCACCGGTTCGGTGCTGGTCATCTCCGACTCCAACGTGCGCGTCGCTCCTCGCTACTTGGAGACGCTCATCGAGCAGCTCGAAGGCCCCAACGTCGGGCTGGTCACGAGCCTCTTCGTCGGCACCGGTGAAAAGTCCTTGGGCGCCGCGCTGGAGAACCTTCAAATCGGCGCCTATGTCGCGCCGTCGATCGCCGCCTCCGCGGTGCTCGCGCCGCGTCCCTTCACCGTTGGAAAGTCGATGGCCATGTGGCGGCGCGACGTCGCCAAAATGGGCGGCTTTCGCGCCATCGGCGAAGTGCTGGCCGAGGACCATATCCTCGGGCGCAAGGTGTGCGAGCAAGGCCTGGAGGTTCGTCTCTCGCTCGACGCGGTCGAGAACCGCAACATCTCGTGCTCGGTGCGCCGCACCCTCGAGCGCCACACGCGCTGGGCCAAGATGCGGCGGGCGATCAGCCCCACCGGCTTCGCCATCGAGCCGCTCGGCTCGCCATTGACGATTGCCACGGCCTTCGTGGGCTTGTCCCCAGGGGGCATTTCGTATGCGGCGCTGGTCTCCACATGGCTTTTGCAAATCGTCGGAACGACGTTGGCGCTTCGGGCGCTGCGAGGTCGCGTTCCGTGGAAATTGGTCCCATTGGAACCGCTTCGCTGTTACGTGACCCTTTGGTGCTGGATGCACGCTTGCGTGAGCCGTAGGGTTCGCTGGCGCGGTCATCCCATTGTGCTGGGAAAGGATTCGCGCATCGTTACACTCGCCGAACGGCGCGCCGAAGTGAGCATGCGGCCTGCGTGGTCGACGCGTTTGCGGCGGGTGCTTGCGAGTGTGAGCACCGTTTGAGCGCGGGCTCCGTCGGAGCGTAAGCGCCGTCGAAATCGACGTCGTTCGGTGCTCGTCGTTCGTTCGTCGACATGTAGCTCGTGATATCGGCTGCACCGCAACGGCGTGATGCCACAATGCCCATGATCGGCGTGACATGGTGCGAGCACCCTTTGCGTGCTGCATTACGTCATGCGCGACGCTCAATCGACACGATGTCGTTTCGTGCGTGACCCTTCCGCACGGGCGTCCTAAGGTAGGGCGTTTTCCGACGGAGGAGAGAGCTTATGTCAATGATTGGCAAGAGAGCATTGGGCTGGTCATCCCTCGTGGCGCTGACGGTCGGCGTAGCTTGCTCGAGTGATCCCGACAATCCGGGCAACCCGCCGAACAACGTGGACGCATGCGCCAACATCGAGGCGCAAGTAGCGTCCCAGCAGGCGTTCGAATCGCTGGCGAGGTTCGTGGCGGTGGAGACCCACCGTACGGGGGACCAGGATCCGAACGAGGCGAAGGTCATCGAGAACGTCAAAAAGCTCGAGGCGGCGCTCCAAGCGGAGATCGATGACTTCAACAAGGGCCAGAAGGACAAGCTGGAGCCCTTCAATTGGCAGACGGACGATTGGGCGCCCGGGGCGGACCACCCCAACTTCCGAGTCTTCGGTGTTCGATTTGGGCGCGGGCCGCACAAGGTCGGCATCTCCACGCACCTCGATACCGTGCCGCCGGGTGACAAGAACGTTTGGGAGCCGTTCACGCTCAAGCGAGACAATCGTCTCAATCCGCGAACCGGAAAGACGGAGGAGTACTGGGTCGGCCGCGGCTCGATCGACGACAAGGGGCCGGCGATTTCGTCTCTTCAAGCGCTCAAGGCGATCGCGAAGAAGTACGATGGCAGCAAGCTGCTCGACGCGGTGACGGTGGAGCTCTTCTTCGACACCTCCGAAGAGACCACGTCGTCCACGGCGGCGTACTTCAAGGCAAAGCCGGCAGAAGAGCCGGATCTCGCGGTGATCTTCGACGCTTCATGGTGCATTCGCGCGGAAAAGGGTGTCGAGCGTCCGGTTTTCACCATTAACCGAGACGCGGCGCTCAACAAGAAGGTTTGGGTCGACTCGCTCACGAGCGGGGAGGGCCCGGCCAACCAAATCCCGGACACGGTCACGGCGGTCATCAAGGCCGACACCAGTGGCGCGTCGGATCTGAACAAGCTCGCAACGGAAATCGTCGACCGGTACAACCAGTACCAGTTCGATGATCCGACCTACCGCCGCGCGGAGCTGATCGTCGACAAATCGAAGCTGGGCGACCCCGCCCCGCAACTGACGCTGACCACCAAAGTCAAAGGTGCGCAGCACGGGTCGCGACCCGACGAGAACCGCAAAGACGGTGCGAACCCGCTAGTTTCGCTGACGAACTTCGTTGCTTACCTGGTGCGTGAAGGAAAGGTGGCCGACAACGACGTTGGCCGCATGAGCAAGTTCATCGAGTGGAACTGGGGGACCCGGGTGTTCGGCGAGGTACGCCCCGGCGCCAACTATCGGCAAGACGACGTTCTCAAGAAGAGCGACGATGTCTTCCAAGAGGGCAACGGCACCTCGTACGCAATCACGCGATTCTACACCTTGAGCAGCGTCATCTCGCTTAGGGTCGATATTCGATACGCGTTGGGGCACCACAGCGTAGCCTGGGACGGAAAGACCGAGGGGTACGTTGGTCCTGACACCCCCGCAAATAAGAGCAACTTCCAGGGCATCTTTACGAGCTTGGTGACCCAGTTCAACACTGCAGCAGGAGCGGGGCCCGCTCTGGCGCTCGAGAAGACCACGACGGGTGCGATCCCCGATATTCGGCTTCCCGGCGGTGCATCGTTCAGCCGAATCAGCGATGCGTACAGAGCGGTCATGAACCAGCCTTGCCCCGCGCGCGCCATCGGCGGCGGCACGGACGCGAAGGGCCACACGAACTTCATTGCGGCCGGTGCACTCTTCGACAACAACTTCGGACCGCCGGTCAACTTCCATGGCCTCAGCGAAGCGGCGCCCGTGAGCGATCTGCAGCTCAGCACGAAGATCATTTGCAAGTTCCTCGACGAGGAGGTCAAGAACTCACCGAACGTGAAGCAGTCGCTCAAGGTACAAAGCGCGAAGACGCCTTGGCACACCGAGTCGCACTCGGGCGGCGAGGATCTTCACTAGACACGGATGGACGTCATGGAGCGTGCTCGCGGTCGCATGCGGCGGGCCTGCTCCATGACGACGACGTTTTCGAGGCAAGTGTTCCGGTGTGGGGGACGTTCCAGTTCGTTCCCGCGTTGGGCGAGGGGAATGCGTGAATGTCGAAATGATGTGAGCAATGCATCGAGGGGGGCAGTTGCATGCGTGGGTGCACATCATCGAGGACGGTCCGTGCGCGTCGGCTTCGGCAGCGCACGTGGCGTCTCCTAGCAAGTCGGTATTCATTGACGGTACGTAAGGTGTACCGATCGCACCCGAGATGTGCCGGTCGCACCTCGTAGGTTCGATGGACACGGTGGTTCATTCGTCGTTAGGCTTGTTCGCAACATCCTTCGCGGGATGACCGACAAGTAACCATGATGAAAGATCACCGAAAGACCGCGTGGCCGAGCTGCGTTCTTCGCCCAGGCCGAGTTTTAGCCCTTGCATCCATTGCGTGCGCGATGGCGTCTGCCCGCTGCGGCGGTGATGACTCCGGAGGAGGGCCGAAAAAGGACGAGCCCGACGGTGGTGGTATTATCATCGTGGACGGGTGCGGGCAAGGCGATGGGCCAAAAGCCTCGAAAGCATGTGTCGACGAACGTCTCGGTGTTTTCGTCTCGGCCGAAGGCTTCGACGAAAGTGACGGTACTCGGGCGAGACCCGTCAAGAGCCTCGGGGTGGCGATGTCGAAGCTCTCGGGAGGCCGAAGCTATGTCTACGTATGCGAAGGGCGTTATTCCGAGAACGTCAAGGTGACAGCCGCGGTGAGGCTCTTCGGTGGCCTCTCCTGCAAGGACTGGACGTACAATGGGAAACATCCCGTGATCGCGGGCTTGGAAGGAAGCGGCACGCTGGCCGTCACGAAAGCGAAGAACGTCGTTATCGAAGACGTCGACTTCGAGGCTCCCAACGCGACAGTCCCTGGTGGTTCGAGCATCGCCGGGCTCATTTCTCAGAGCGGGGTGACATTGCGGCGCGCATCCTTCACGGCGCGGTCGGGGAGATCCGCTGACAAGGGACAAGAAGGTGGCCCTCTTCGCGCTCCCGCGCCAAACCGGCTGGGAGCAGGCGCTTCGAAAAGCCCCAATCCGGACTGCCCACGTAGCGTAGGAGGCGGAGGCGGCAATCCCGCACCCGGCGGCACTGGGGAGCCGCCAATGTCTCCTGTTCCCGTATGGGCGACCGGGGCAGGCGGGACAGGGGGCTCGACATGCCCTCCAGCTACCCGAGGGATCCAAGGATCTCACGGCGTTGGTGGCCAGACAGGAACGGGTGGCAGCCGCTACGGCGTTCTCACGGCAACAGGTTGGAATCCCGAAGCCGGCAACGTTGGCGGTTCAGGTGATGTTGGCCAAGGTGGTGGGGGGGCGGGAGGCTACACGACCTCTGGCGGCGGCGATCCCACTATTCACGAGGGTGGCGGTGGAGCGGCAGGTGGTTGCGGTGGCGCGGGCGGTGGCGGTGGCGCGGGCGGCGGTTCGAGCATCGCCCTCGCGGTGTTCGATTCGGAAGTCGTGCTTGAAGAGAACCGACTCTTGACGGCACTCGCTGGCAAAGGAGGAGACGGTGGCAAAGGGCAAATAGGCCAAGTCGGTGGCCAGGGAGGTCGTGGACCGTGCGAGCCAGGTGGAAATGGCGGAGCGGGTGGATCGGGGGGCGGAGGGGGCGGCGGAGCCGGAGGACTCTCCGTCGGTATTCTATGGTCCGGAAATCATCCTCCCGTGCTCGGTGGTGTGCAGATCGAGCGCGCGCAAACTCACGCCTGGATCACCGTCGCTACAGAGGGGGGGCTTCGCGGGGAGGGCGGGCCTCCGAGCACGCCGGCGGTGCCGGGCGTCGACGGTTCCCTCGGAGGTGCCGCCGGTGCCCCGGGCATCGCCGGCATCGCCGCCGCCATTCTTCCGCTTCAATAAGCCCTTCTACAAATCCTCCAGCCCGTAGAGCGTGCTCGTAATGCCCAGCGGCACGCTCTTCCACGTGGCGCCGCGGTCGCCGGAGGCGAGCAACGTCCCGTTGGCGCCCGCGACGTACCAGTAGATGCCGCGCGCGTACCAATCGCCCGAGTCGATGAGCGCCGCGTGCAGATCGGCGTGCGTGCCCGTGTTGGAAGCGCGCCACTGGCCGCCTTCGGTGCGGATGAAGGCGGCGCCGGAGGGGCCGGCGGCGATGGCGAAGTTGCCGTCGCCGCTGATGGTGATGGCGTGGAGCGGGGTGCCCGTCGCGTGCTCCAGGGTGAACGAGGCGCCGCGGTCGGTGCTGGCGAAGATGTGGCCCGCGGCATCGGCGGCGAGAAAGACGCGGGCGTTGGTGTCGCCGGCGACGGCGCGGAGATCGGTGGCGCCGGCGATGGTGTGCCGCGAGAAGGTGGCGCCGCGATCGGTCGAGCGCAGCAGGGTGCCGCCGTCGCCGACGGCGAGGAAAAGATCGTGCGTCGCCGCAACGCCGCGCAAGCCGACCTGGGGCGCATCGGCGACGGTGCGCCAGCGGCGGCCGCCGTCCTCGGTGACGGCGAGGGTGCCCGCGTCGCCGGCGACGACGCCGTGCTTGGTGTCGAAGAAGCGGACCGCGCGGAGCGTCTGCTTCGTACCCGAGTCTTGCTCGGTCCATGTTTTGCCGGCGTCCGTCGTGTACCAGACGCCACCTTGTTCGCCGGCGACCCAGCCGACGTAGTTGCCGATGCACGCCACGCTGTAGAAGGTCCTCGGGCCCAGCTGGCGGACGGCCCATGAGGCTTCATCGAAGGTCTGCGCGAAGGCGCCGTGCTCGCCGACGGCCGAGCGCCATCCGCCACCACCACCGCCTCCGCCGCCACCGGAGTCGCCTCCGCTGCCACCACCACCACCGTCATCGCGCGCGGGCGGCGGACTCGGCGAGTCGCTGCTGCTGCACGCGGCCGCGAACGGGATGGCGAGAACGGGCGCCATCCAAGCCCCAAGGCGGACAAGTCCAAGGCTGAATTTGGTTCGCATCCGCCGAGACTAGCACCGGGAGCACGTTTCGGTTTTTTGCTCTTGACCGAACCGCCGCGATCCGGTTTTATCCGCGTCCTCGTTCCGCCGGGGCGGGTAGCTCAGCGGTAGAGCGCTGGCCTTACAAGCCGGATGTCGCAGGTTCAAGCCCTGTCCCGCCCACAAAAATAAAGGGATGGACGGATAAGAAAATAGCTTAGAAGTTTTCGAAAGATTGATGTAGAGAGACAGTCAGCAGAAGCAAGCAAACAAGGCCAATCTGGGGCGGTAGTTAAGTCGGTTATAACGCCGGCCTGTCACGCCGGAGGCCGCGGGTTCGAGTCCCGTCCGCCCCGCTAGTTTGAGCCACCTCGAGCAGTTGCCGAAAAGGAATCGTCGCCCAATGACAGGTGGGAGTGACGGTTCCTTTTTGCATTTAACGTCTCAGCGCCTACATGGGCGTCCTCGTTCGCGTTCGCCTCTGCAAACGGGGCGCTGGTCGCTCTGGGGCGACGATCGACCATGGGCGCGACGCCCTGATTTTCGGCGAGCCGCAGCTGGGGCGTTGTCTCGGCGCCTGGATGCGCGTCCACGTTCGCGTCTGCAACGGGTGCTGGTCGCTCTGAGGCGACGATGCGAGCATGGGCGCGACACCCTGATTTCGGCGAGGCCGCGGCTGGGGCATTGTCTCGGCGCCTGGATGCGCGTCATGTTCGCGTCTGCAACGGGTGCTGGTCGCTTCTGGGGCGACGATGCGAACATGGGCGCGACACCCTGATTTCGGCGAGGCCGCAGCTGGGGCGTTGTCTCGGCGCCTGGATGCGCGTCCAAGTTCGCGTCTGCAACGGGTGCTGGTCGCTTCTGGGGCGACGATGCGAGCATGGGCACGACGCTCTGACTTCGGCGAGGCCACAGCTGGGGCATTGTCTCGGCACCTGGATGCGCGTCCAAGTTCGCGTCTGCAACGGGTGCTGATCGCTCTGGGGCGACGATGCGAACATGGGCGCGACGCCCTGGTTTCGGCGAGGCCGCAGCTGGGGCGTTGTCTCGGCGCCTGGATGCGCGTGCGAGCATGGGCGCGACGCCCTGATTTCGGCGAGCCGCAGCTGGGGCGTTGTCTCGGCGCCTGGATGCGCGTCCACGTTCGCGTCTGCAACGGGTGCTGATCGCTCTGGGCGACGATCGAACATGGGCGCGACGCCCTGATTTTGGCGAGGCCGCGAATGGGCTGTCCGCCATCCATGGCGGTGGCGACCGGTAGGGTCAGGAGAACCCCGTCGACGGTGCACGCATCGTCGGCCACATCGCTCGCCGAACGGCGCGGAGCGACCGAGCCGAGAGCGCGCCTGGTCGCGTCGGGTGACGTCGGACGGAGGTGCATCGTCGACGGCCCGTGGGTGTCGTCCATCGGGATGCCGTTCCGCATCTCGTCGGGAGACGTCCTCCCGCATGCGCCACACCCCACAGCACCATTCGTGAACGGCACCCATCGCGCGAGCGCGAGCTCGTGATCGTGATCGTGCGCGCGAAAGGTGAGGGGAGCCCGCAGAGCTCTTGAAGGTCCGCCACGATCGAACCAAGGACCTCGCGGCATCTGCGGCCGAGCGCTTGCGCCGGACCTGCACCTTTGAAGTACGGTCGAGCATGGCCCCCATTTATCGTAGGGAGGGAGCGCGCCAATCCCATGCACGCCAACGCGTGATCGAGCTCCCTCGGCGGAGCGCGCTGCCTAAAATGAATATACATGGAAATTGTAAATCATATTTATTAAAATATTTAAATTTGGATCGACCGCACCAAATAGAAATTCCACATTCCAACTCGTCCCCGTCCCGATGTTCGACAGACGCATACGGCAATGCACCGCACCCGCACCCCATGCCCGGCACGCGCGCCGAAATGCACACACCACGACGCGCGACCCTTCCCGAAAGGCACGCGCGGATCTATTCCCTGCACATGCTTCGCTTCCCGCGTGCGCTCTGGCTCGCCGCCTTTTTCGCCGTGACGCTGGCATTGCCGTCTCTCCTCGCCGATTTCTACTGCGACGATCAAGCCATGGTCCTACGGCTCGAGAACATCGCGCCCGCGCCCGTCCCTGGACCGTTTCATCTCTATACGTTTGCGTCGGGGGCGCCGGAGCAGCGCCATTTGCTCGTCGACGGCGGGCCGCTGCCTTGGTGGACGTTCGACGGTTTGCGGCTATCGTTTTTCCGCCCGCTCTCGAGCGCCCTGTTTGCGTTCGACCACGCCATCGCGGGTCGCCGCCCGCTCTTTTATCATGTGCACTCCATCGCTTGGTACACGGCTGCGGTTCTCGTTACGGCCATGCTCTTGCGCCGCGTCCTGCCCGAGCGCGAAGCTGCCCTCGCCGCGCTGCTCTTCGCCGTGTCGCCCGCGCATTGGATGCTCGCATCGTGGCCGTCCGCGCGGCATGGTGCCATCTCCGGTGCGCTCGCCATGGCGGCCATCGCCCTGCATCTGCGAGCACGGAGGCAACCGGGAGCACCCGCGCGCCTCGTGCTCGCGGCGCTCGCGTGCGCTGCGCTGGGCCTCGCGGCCGGCGAAACGGCGCTGGGCGCGTTTGCTTACGTTGCGGCGTACGAAGGGATTGGCCGGCGGGAGCCGATTCGGGAACGCGTTCGCGCGCTCGCGCCATGGGGCGCGCTCTTTCTCGCCTATGCCGCGCTGTACGCGGGACTCGGATTTGGCGTGCGCGGATCGAGCGCCTATGTCGACCCCATCGCCCAAACCGGCGAGTACCTCGCGCGCCTCCCCACGAGGCTCGCCGTCTTTGCCAACGCGGCGCTCCTTGGCATCCCCTCGGAGCTGAGCACCCTCGCGCCGCAAGCGATCCCCGCGCTCGCGACCATGGGCGCCGTGGCGGTCGTGGCGCTGGCGATGCTGCTTCGCCGCGCGCGCCGGACGCTCGAACCGGAGCTTGCCCGCACCCTCGCGTGGCTCCTCGCCGGTGCGGCTCTGGCGGTGCTCCCGGGCGCCGCGGGCATCCCCGGAGACCGGATCCTCTTCATGCCCAACCTGGGGATTGCCTCGGCGTTGGCCGTCGTCTTGCTCCACGCTGGGGTCAAAGGCAACCGCGCGGCGCTGGCGGCGCTCCCGGCTCGCGCGGGGGTGGCGATCTTCGGGCTCGTGCACATCGTGCTTGGGCCGCTCCTCTTTGCGTTTGGCGCGGCGCAGCTTGCCTCTTCATCGCATGCCGCGCTGGCGGCGGCGGTGCGCGCCGAGATCCCCGCGCGCGATGGGGTGAATGTCGTGGGCATCGGGCTCGCCGATCCGCTGGTCGGTATGTACTTGCCCTCGTCCTTGTGGATCGCGCCGCGACCCGAGCCGAGGCCGCGCGCCGTTCACGTGTTGACCATGTCGCCGCGCGACCATGTCGTGCGACGAACCGACGCGCGGACCCTCGAAATCACCATCGTGAATGGCGTCTTGCTCCAGGGCGGTTTCGAAACCGTCGTGCGCCCCCCGAGCGCACCGCTTCGCGCCGGGGACACCGTGCCGCTGGGCGCATGGACCGTGCGCATCGTCGACGACGACGCGGGCCGGCCAAAGCGCTTCTCCGTGACCTTCGATCGCCCCGCCGACGATCCGTCCCTCGCATTCGTCACCTGGCGCGATGGCGCGCTCCGCGCATGGACCCCTCCGCCCATTGGACAGGAGGTCACGGTGAAACACGCGATCGGCCCCATGGGCATCTGAGCGTTCGCCCATCGTAGCATCGCGCTATCGATCCATCGCAGCATCGCACCCTCCCTCGGATCTGCGCCCGCGCAACATCGTCGCAGTAAAAACATTTCGTGCGCGGATCCCATTCCGCTTTTGCATTCGGAAACGATAAGAACGTTTCCAAATGGTGCAGCCCCGAGTCGCTCGTCCGCGGAGATGGCGATTGTGCACGTTTCGTTTCGACTTTTTCGTCGCGCTCACCGCGAGCTCGATTTTGAATGTCCCGTATTGGACACGCTCGACTCTTGGTTTATATACGCAGTGTATTCGAGAGATCCGTTGTGGTTCGCGAGACATCTCCCGCGCCCCTACATCGGAGTGCTTCCGCTCCTGCCGGGAGAGTCATGGCGAGCGCGCAGAACGACGATGTATTCTAATCGAATGCAGCCCAGCCTTATCGTCGCCGAGCGATTCGAAATCGAACGGCGCGCCGATTCAGGAGGGATGGGCGCCATCTATCGTGCCATCGACCGCCGGACGGGCCAACCGGTGGCCATCAAGATGCTCCGCGAGGATACGGCGGATCACCGCGCGCGATTCGGGCGGGAGGCCTCGTTGCTCGGCAGACTGCGCCACCCGTGCATCGTGAGCTACATCGATCATGGCGAGCTTGCCGATGGCGAGGTGTACATCGCCATGGAGTGGCTCGAGGGTCTGAACTTGCGGCAGCGCCTCGAGAAGGGGCCGCTCGACGAGGCGAGCGTCTTTGCCCTCGCGCGGGGCGCTGCGGCCGCGCTGGCGCACGCGCATGCCGTGGGGATCGTTCATCGCGATCTCAAACCGAGTAACCTCTTTCTCGTCGACGGCGACCCCGCGCGCGTGAAGCTGCTCGACTTTGGTGTGGCGCGTACCTTGGGGAGGACCGCCATTACGGAGGCCGGTGGCGTGGTTGGTACACCCGGCTACATGGCGCCCGAGCAGATCCGCGACGACGCCGGCCTCGATGCGCGTTGCGATCTGTTCGCGCTCGGCTGCGTCTTGTTCGAAGCCATGGTCGGCCGTCCGGCATTTGCCGCCGGCAACGTTCAGGCGCTCATGTTGAAGCTCCTCATCGAGGAGCTGCCCGCGCTCGGCTCCCTCTTGCCCGAGCTCCCGCCGCGCTTTGGCGCCTTGGTCGATCGCATGCTCGCCAAGGATCCGGCGCGCCGCCCCGCGAGCGCGGCCGCCGTCGTGCTCGAGCTCGAACGCGCCTTTCTCGGCGCGCCGGAGAGCGACGTGGGCGACCTGCGTGATTCGTGCGAGGTGCGCGATTCAGGTGCCCTGTGCGATCCGGATCGGCGCAGTGGAGGCGACGCGCGCGATTTTCGCGATCGGCGGGATGGCGGCGACGCGAGGAGCGCGGCCGGGCTGACCGTCGACGAGAAGCAGCTCATCTCGGTCATCTTCGCGGCGAGCCCGTCGACGGATCGCGAGCCCGAGACCCGCACGGAGCTGGGGGCGGACGAGCGCGGGCGGCGGGGGCGCGTCCGCGCCATCGGCGCGCAGTTTGGCGCGCACGTGGAGTGGTTGCCGCATGGCGCGATGATCGCCGTGCTGCGGAGTGGGCCCGCGTCCAGCGAACGAACCTTGCCGGTTGCCCGACGCTCGGAGCCGCGGGGAAATGCCGTCGACCAGGTCACCTTGGCCGCGCGGTGCGCGCTCGCGCTCCAACCCGTGTTTCCCGGGGTGCCGCTGGCGATCGGCACGGGCCACGCCGAGCTGCGCGAAGCGCTGCCCATGGGCTCCGTGGTGGAGCGCGTGGTCGACATGGTGCAGCGGGCGACGGGGGAGACGATCGTGCTCGACGACACCAGCGCGCGCCTGCTCGAGCTGCGCTTCGAGGTCGCCGAAGGCCGCCTTCTTCGCGAGCTCGAGGGCCCGACCACCGCACGAACCCTCCTCGGCCGCCGATCGCCCTTCGTGGGGCGCGACCGGGAGCTCGGCAACTTGCACGCGCTCCTCGACGAGTGCCTCGAGGATCGACGCTCCGGCGCGGCGCTCGTCACCGGCCCCGCGGGCACCGGCAAATCGCGATTGATCCACGAGTTCTTGGTCGGTGTGCGCGAGCGGCACCCCGACGTGGACGTATGGTTCGCGAGCGGCGATCCCGTCACCGGCGTCGTCCCCTTGCAAATGATCATGCAGGCCATGCGGAACGCCGCCGGGATCGGCGAACGCAAACCCTCCGCCTCGGCGATGGCCAAGCTCGAATCGCGCATCACCCGCCACGTCCCCGACGCGCAGCGCGCCGACGTTCGCGCCCTGGTCTCCGAGCTCCTCGGCGATACGCCCGACGATGGAAAGGCCGTGACCTCCACGCAAATCGATCCCGCGTGGCGCGCCGAGCAGGTTCGTCATGGCTTTCTCGCGGTGCTCGCCGCCGTGTGCGCGCGCCGGCCGCTGGTGGTCGTCCTCGACGATCTGCACTGGGCCGATGGAGCCTCGCTGCGCTTCCTCGACGCAGCCCTCGGCGAGCTGGCCGACCATCCGCTCTTGGTGCTGGGCCTCGCCCGCCCGGAGATCCGCCATGCGTTTCCCTCGTTGTGGGCGAATCGCCGCCTCGAAGAGCTCCGCCTGCCCAACCTCCGCCCGCGCGCCGCCGCCGAGCTCGCGCGCCATGTGCTCGGCCCCGGACCCTCCGAGGCGACGCTCGCGCGCATCGTGGGGCAGGCCGACGGCAACCCCTTTTACCTCGAGGAGCTCCTGCGCAGCGTGGCCGACGGTCGCGGCGATGCGCTGCCCGAGACGGTGCTGGCCATGGCCATCGCGCGCATCGAGGTGCTCGAGCCGGAGGCCAGGCAAATCCTCCGCGCGGGCAGCGTGTTCGGCGAGACCTTCACCTCCGACGCCATCGATGCCCTGCTCGAGGACAGCGCCGCGCGCGCGCACGCCACCAACCGCCTCACGGATCTGGTGAACCGCGAGGTGCTCCTCGGTCACCGGCTCGGCCCCGCCGAGTCGATCCAATACCGCTTTCGCCATGCTTACCTGCGCGACGCCGCCTACTCGATGCTCACGGAGCAGGACCGCGTCCTCGGTCATCGCCTGGCCGCCGAGTGGCTCGAGTCGCACGGACACGCCGAGGCCGGGGCCATCGCCGAGCACTACGAGCGCGCCGGCGATGGCCGCGCGGCCGCGCACTACCTCGCCGCCGCCCGTCGCGCGCTGCGCTGCAGCGATCCGGAGGCCGCTGCGCACTTGGCCGCGCGCGGGATCGCCAGCCCGGGGGCGAGCGCCGTCACCGTGAGCGAGCTGCGGCGCGTGCAGGCCCAAATTCACCAATGGCGCGGCGACTTCTCCTCCCTCGGCGAGCTCTCCGCGGTCCTGATGGCCGAGGCGGAGCCCGGCTCTGCGCTCTGGTGCAAGGCGGCGACGCACGCCCTCCACGCGTCGGTCTGGATCGGACCTCCCATCCGCGTACGGCGCAGCGTGCGGCGGTTCTTCGACACCCATCCGCTGCCGAGCGCCCTTCTCGACGATGGCCCCGCGCTCGCAGCCATGCTGCCCGCGATCTACAGCACGGGCATGCGGGTGTTCGCCGAACCCCTCTATCCGCACTTTCAGCGGTACGCCGAGTCGCTCGCCGAGGACGACGCCTTCATGCGCGCCGTGGTCTTGCGGACCGAGAGCATCCGCGCCCTGGTCCTCGCCGACGATCCCTGGGAGGCGCTCCGCCTGGGGCGCGAGGCCGTCCCCTTGTTCGATCGAGCGGGGGACACCCAGCGCTCGGTGCACGTGCAAGGCGAGATCGCGCTCTACCTGGGCGACATCGCCGACTTCGAGGGGCAAGCCACCGAGAACCGGCGGGTGCTCACCCTCTCATCGCATATGGGGTTCGGTCCGACCATCGGCCTCGGCGTCTGGGCGTACAACGTGGCCGAAATGGGGCGAATCCGCGAGGCGCGCGAGCTCATCGACCTGGCGCTGGAGCGCGCCGCCGAGCATCGATTCGTCACCGGCGAGGGCCCCGCGCGCGCCGCACGTGCGAGCGTCCTGCTGCTCGAAGGCTGCCCGCGGGAGGCCGAACGAGAGGCGCTGCGCGCCGTGCAGCTCGCGATCACGGTGCCGCGGTATGCGGCGTTGGGCTTCACCGCCCTGGTGCGGGCCCGCCTGGCGCAGGGTCGCATCGCCGCCGCCCTTCGAGCGAGCCGCGCCGCGATGGCGTTGGTGAAGCCGCCGCGCTCCATCGGCCCCACCGAGGCGGGCATCCGCCTCGTCCACGCCGACGCGCTCCACGCTGCCGGCGACCACGCACGCGCACGAGCCGCCATCGAGACCGCCCGCGCGCGCGTGCTCGCCCGCGCCGCCCGCTGCAAGGACGAGGAGGGGCGCCGCCGCTACCTCGAAATGTCACCGTCGGCCCGCGCGACCTTGGAGCGCGCCGCCCAATGGTCCACGGGCCGAACCTAACGCGCTCGCTTCGCTTCCATTCCAGGGACTACTTCCAGGGGACTACTTCCAGGGATCCGTGGAATCCAACGACGTCTTGGGCTTGTGCTTGGAGTGCGCCGGGGGCAAAAGCGACGACGAGCTCGCCCCCGCGGCGACTTGCCCAGCAGAGGAAGCAGAGGAGGACGGCGCGCCTTGCGCGGAGGCAGCCGCGTTCGCCGAGTCGCTCGCGCGCGGCACGTCTTTGCTCTTCGAGGACGTGTAACGCGGCGCGGGCGGGTCGTTTTTGGCCAATGTATAGGTCAGCGAGAAATCGTCGCGATCGAAGACCACATAGTCGGACTCCGGTTTGAACCCCGGCGCATCGATCTCGAGGCGGTGCGAGGCCCCGTCGCGCGGGAGCTGGCCATTGCCCGAAAAGGGAACCCCGTCGAGCCGAATGTTGGCGCTCGCCGGCACGACGGTGATCCGCACGCGCGACTTGGGCGCTTCGGCGGTGCTCGCGGCCATGGGCGCGGCGCCCGCACCGGCATGGGCAGGACCTGCAGCCGCGTTCGCGGCCGCTCCGCCCGCGGCCGCCGCCATGGGCGGATTCTCTTTCGTCACGTTCTTTTGCCCCACGACCGCGTACATGCCGAACCCCAACGAGGCGACCAAGAGCCCCACGGCGGCACCAATGGCGTAGCGCGAAAAGCTCGAGGCAGGCGCTTCGTTCGACGCGGACGTCGCGCCGGTGGGCGCGATCTGCGCGGCCGACGGCGTTGCCGTAAACGACACGGAACGTGCCCCCGACAAGCTGGGAACCGATGCCGGCGGCTGCGCGGCCGTAATGGATTTGACGCTGCTCGTCGACAACACCGGGATATCGGTGCCCGAGCGGCTCTCCCGCATCCGTTGATCGATGGCGTTGCGCACCAAGGTGCGGCGATCGTCGAAGAGCTGGCCCACGAATTGCCCGAGCTCGCGCGGAGACACCGGCGCCCGCCCCGGGAAGGATTCCAGCGCGTCCATCATGGCAGCCGCCGATGCAAAGCGCGCGGCGGGCTTGGCCGCAAGGGCGCGGCGGCAGATATCCAGAAGCTCCGGCGGGGTGCTGGGAGCGACCTCGGCGACATCGGGAATGTCACCCCGGGCCAACTGCATGAGCACATCGGTCTCGCTCACGCCCCGCCACATGGGCGCGTTCGCGATGGCGTGCCACATCATGGCGCCGATGGCAAAGATATCGGCCCGTCGATCGATGGGGATGCCCAGCGCTTGCTCGGGGGCGACATACCGCAGCTTGCCTTTGAATGTGCCGCTCCGCGTCTCGTTTCGCGAATCCGCCGCCTTGGCGATGCCGAAATCGAGCACCTTCACCGTGCCGTCATAGGTGACGAACACGTTGTGGGGCGTCATATCGCGGTGCACGATGGAGAGGGGCGCGCCGCCGTAGTCGGTGAGCTCGTGGGCATAATGTAGTCCGCATAGCGCCTGACTCAGGATATGCAGATACATAGGTAGTGGAAGGCGCTGGCCCTGGTCCGCGAGGCGCCGGGTGATGGCGGAGAGGGATTGCCCCTCGAGGTACTCCATCGCGATGTAGTGCGCGTTCCCGTCGAAGCCGATCTCGTTCGTCTGAACGACGTTCGGATGCTGGATCCGCGCCGCGATCCGCGCCTCCTCGAGGAGCATGGAGAGAAATTGCGGATCCCCGGCGATGTCCGGCCGGAGCTGCTTGAGCACGACCAATTTGTTGAAGCCCCCCAGTCCGCGGCTGATGGCGAGGTAGATGGTCGCCATCCCGCCACGACCCAGCTCGAAGAGCGGTTCGTACTTCGGACTTGCGGGGAGCGCAGTCGCTATATCGTTCAATGTTGTCCCCTCAATGATACACGCCACCCCCGCTTCCACCATAAGCAACCGGCCCTCAGAAGCCAGCTTTATCGCCCATCTTACGTGATTTTTCGAAGGTATGCGACTCTTCCGTGGTGTCGTCCTTTCGCCCCCCGCGAGGGTGGGCGGACGCCCGCCGCGCGCCCAGACTCTCCACCCTGGCCCGCGTCTCGCCGCACGGGATTAACGCCTCTTCCGTATTTGCATTAATGCCACGATTACGATGTGGCGCAAACAGCCGGCTGCCGGGCCGTGCAGGGGGCTCGATGCGCGTGCGACTTGTACCTTTCGACGCAAGTCGTTAGCGTTCCATTGTCGTGATGAAGGTGGGGGCGAGCGAGGAGCCCATCGACGGGCGGTATCGACGGATCGCCGAGTTGGGGCGCGGCGGGATGGCCGTGGTCTATTTGGCGGTGGTCTGGGGTCCGGCGGGCTTCAGCAAATTGCAAGTCATCAAGCAATTGCGGCCGGAGCTCACGGGCGAGCTCGATCAGGTGGCGATGTTCCTCAAGGAAGCGCGCATCTCGGCCCGCATCAACCACCCGAACGTGGTGCAGATCCACGAGATCGGGCGCGAGGGCGACGGCTACTTCATGTCCATGGAGTACGTCGAGGGCCAGACGCTCGACCACATTTTCCACGCGTGCAAAGGCGATATCCCCCTCCGGCTCCACCTGAAGGTCATCGCCGACATGCTGGCGGGCCTGCACGCGGCGCACGATCTCAAGGACTTCGACGGCGCCCCCCTCGAGATCGTTCACCGCGACGTCTCGCCGAGCAATGTCCTCGTCGGCTACGAAGGGGAGGTGAAGGTCGTCGACTTCGGCATCGCCAAGGTCGTGGGCTCGCGCTCGGAGACACGCACCGGGGTGCTCAAGGGCAAATTCACCTACATGGCGCCCGAGCAATTTCTAGGACAACACGTCGACCGGCGCGCCGACGTCTTCTCGGCCGGGGTCATGCTCTGGCACGCGGTGACCAAACGCCGCCTGTGGGGCAGGGACTTCAACGAGATCGAGGTCTATCGCCGGGTGATCGAGTCGCGCATCCCGCGACCGCGCGACGTGGACCCCACCGTGCCCCGCGAGCTCGACGATCTGGTGATGAAGGCCCTCGCCACCGAGCCGGCCAACCGCCACCAAACCGCCGAGGAGCTGCGCATCGCCATCGAAGCGTACCTGGCCCGCGAGGGCGCGCCGCCCACGGCCCGGGAGGTGGGCGCGCTGGTGAGCGAGCTCTTTGCCGAGGAGCGCCGCACGATCCGCGCGGCCATCGAGGCGCGCCTGCGCGAGGCCGCGCACGAGCCGGGTCACGATCCCTTGACCGACGTGCCCCTGCTCGCCGCGCTCTCGGCGTCTGCGGCGAACGCCGAAGTCTCCTCCGCGTCGATCGTCCCCTCGTCCACCGCCGGATCGGTCATCTCCGCCCAGGCGCCATCCCCTCCGACGTATCGCGCGCACGCTTATCTCGCGGCCAGCATCGTGGTGCTCGCGGCCACCATTCTTTTGGTGGCCTGGGGTCCTTGGAGGCAACCCCCATCGGCCGGCGGCTCAGGTTCATTGGCCCCTGCGGCGGGCGCCGCGAATGGAGCGGGCGGTGAGCCGGCTTCCTCGGCGGCGTCATCTCCCTCCTCTTCCATCGCTTCCATGGCGGCGGCGGCCCCCGCGGCTACGTTGACGGAGCTGACCGTTCGCGCAACGCCGTCCCAAGCGAAGATTTTCATGGACGATATCCCGTTAGGGCGAAATCCGTTCACGGGTAAGTTCTTGCGCGACGGGGCCAGCCATCGCGTGCGCGTGGAGGCGCTGGGTTTCGTTGCGCGCGCCACCCACGTCGAGTTCTCGACGCCGACGGCCACCGTCGACATCACCTTGGATCGCCAAACGCCCGTGTGGGCGCCCCCCAAAAAGGACAAAAACGTCCGATCGCCCCAATCGGGATCGGCGGCGGGGGGCCTTCCATCGGCGAGCAGTCCGTCGCCGGCTACGTCGCGTGATGTCAATTCGGACGATCCATGGGCCAAGCGAAAAAGGCCCGCGTTCGATTCATCGGACCCTTGGAAGTGAGATTTTCGACGCAACTCTGCTCTGCCGTGGCGGTCGCGTTAATACTCGACATCGAAACGCAAGGGCTGCATGCTTTCGGGCATGACACCGACGCAGGCCTTCGAGCGCGCGCGTGATATCCTGATTAAACATCGTGAGGACCTCGACCGCGCAAGGGCCGAGTTCCGCTGGCCCGAGCTGGGCGAGTTCAATTGGGCGTGGGACTGGTTCGAGGTCCTGGCCCAGCGAAACGACAAGCCGGCGATTCACATCGTCCGCGACTCGGGCGAAGTTCGAAGCGCGACCTACCGCGAGCTCGCGGACCGTTCGACGCGGCTTGCGCGCTGGCTTACCGACCATGGCGTCGCGCGCGGCGATCGCATCCTGGTGATGCTCACCAATGTGATGCCCCTCTGGGAAACCGTGCTCGCCGCCATGAAAATTGGCGCGGTGATCATCCCGGCCACCCCGCAGCTCACCCCGGACGACGTCGACGATCGCATCGCGCGCGGCAACGTGCGTCATATGGTGACCGATCCGGATGGGGCACGAAAGCTCCGCAACCCCGAGCGCCTGGGGGTCAAGCTGGCGGTGGGCGGCGCGCCCTCCTTTACTCTGTACGAGGATGCGTTGAATGCGCCGGCGTCCTTGGCACGTGTTCCGACGCGCGCAACCGATCCGTTGCTTCTTTATTTCACCTCGGGCACCACCGCAAAGCCGAAGCTCGTTTTGCACACGCACGGTTCGTACCCTGTCGGTCATTTGACCACGATGTACTGGCTCGGCCTGCGCGAGAGCGACGTGCACGAGAACATCAGCTCACCGGGTTGGGCCAAGCACGCATGGTCCAGCTTTTTCGCGCCGTGGAACGCGGGGGCCACCATTCTGATGCACGACGCCTCGCGCTTCTCCGCCAAGCGCACCTTGGAGATCTTGCACGAGCACGGGGTCAGCACCATGTGCGCGCCGCCCACGGTGTGGCGCATGCTCGTCCTGGAGTCGCTCGGAAAAAAGCCCTCGGAGCTGCGCGAGCTGGCCAGCGCCGGCGAGCCGCTCAACCCGGAGATCATCGAGACGGTGCGCGCGGCGTGGGGCATCACCGTCCGCGATGGCTACGGGCAGACGGAGACCACGGCGCAAGTGGGCAATTCGCCGGGCCTCTATGTCAAACTGGGCTCGATGGGGAGGCCGCTCCCCGGCTACGAGGTGGTGCTGCTCGACTCCGAAGGGCGCGAGGTCGACGAGGGCGAGGTGGCGTTGAAGCTCTCGCCGCGCCCCACGGGGTTGATGGTCGGCTACCTCGACGACGAACAGCGCGATCGCGCGGCGATGGCCGGCGGCTATTACCGCACGGGCGACGAAGCCCGCATCGACGACGACGGCTACATCCATTTCGTAGGCCGCGGCGACGACGTGTTCAAGAGCAGCGATTACCGCATTAGCCCCTTCGAGCTGGAGAGCGTTTTGCTCGAGCACCATCTCGTGGCCGAAGCCGCCGTCGTCCCCAGCCCCGATCCGCTGCGTCTCTCCGTGCCGAAGGCGTTCGTGGTGCTCGTCCCCGGCGTGCCGGAGACCGCCGAGACCGCGCGCAGCATCTTCGAGTTCTGCAACGACCGGCTCGCCGCCTACAACCGCGTGCGGCGCCTCGAATTCGCGAGCTTGCCCAAGACCATTTCCGGCAAAATCCGGCGGGTGGAGCTGCGCAAGCTGGAGGCGTCGCGCCGCGAGAAGAACGAGCGCGCCGTCTCGGAGTTCTGGCTCGACGAGGTGATTCCGCGCGGGGAGGGGGCGCACTCCGTGTCGGGGATGATCGCGGCCAGCCCCGCGAGCTTGGGGAAGATGAGGATTCCGAAGGTGTAAGCCGCCCAAATGGCGGAGAGCACCGGGCGCGGTTCGCGCGGGCGGTGCTCTCTCGCCGAGGGCGCGTTACGGAATTACCAGCCGCGGCTCGACGAGGTGATTCCGCGCGGGGAGGGGGCGCACTCCGTATCGGGGATGATTGCGGCCAGCCCCGCGAGCTTGGGGAAGACGAGGATTCCGAAGGTGTAAGCCGCCCAAATGGCGGAGAGCACCGGGCGCGGTTCGCGCGGGCGGTGCTCTCTCGCCGAGAGGGCGTGTTACGGGATTACCAGCCGCGCCATTCGTCTTGGCGGGCGATGTTGCGGTCGGCCTCGAATACGAGGTTGCCGTCACTGTCGATCTTGTAGATGGCGACCGAAGATTGCGGGCGATGATCCTGCGGACTGAATGTCAAGGCGGCGCTGAGGCCTGACGTATTCATGCCCGAGGGGGAGAACGACTCGTAGGCATTCTTCAGCGCTTCGGCCGTTACGACTTTCCCTTCCCCGACGAGGCGTTCGACCGCCAACCGAAACATCATGGCGCTTATGTAACCTTGAACGTACTTGGCCGACTTCGTGTTGATGCCCGCGCCGGCGTCGCCGTCACCCTCGGCTGCGCGCCATTTATTGTGGAGGTCGACGACCTTCTGCATTTCACTCGATCCGCGCGATCGATCCCCGTACGCGAGGAACGGTAGCACCCCGTGGACGTTGCCGACGCAAGCTCCCCTGCATTGCGGATACAGGCCTTCGTCGAATCCGTACACGTTGATCATGATTTGGACCTGGGCCGCCATGGGCGGATTGTAGGTCCTGAGTGCTTGATACGCCTTCTCCGCGGATTTTGCGATGAAAGCCGCAGTGCGTTGCGTATTTCCGACCCAGATCCAATCGACGGGATCGTAATCCGGATGCGTCTTCTTGTAGTCGAGCTCCTTTTTGAAATAATCGTAGACGATCGAATCGTACGTGGCTTCGTCGCTGGTCAGCGGCGTCTCGAGGTCTCGACCGATGTTGATGTTGATCGCGGGATCTCTGGCGTACGAGCGCCCGGCCGGTATCGGTCCCCTGCAGTAGGCTGCATTGAAGCAGTAGAAGAAACCGACGCGCTTCGCGCCCAGGCTCTTCGCGTGAAACATGGCCGTCCGAATGCTGGTCGAATAGTCGGTGCCGGCAAAGAAGCTGTAGGGGTAGCCTTCACTCTTGAACTCCTGCGACAGCGAGCTCTCGTTGAAGTTGGACCCGACCTCCGGAACGTTGGCCTTTGCGTTGGCGGGCAAGGGGGAAGCGAGTATGCCGCTGTAGGACGCGCTAATCGTTGGCTTCCTATGCTCGGTCGCCTTGGGGGCGAGCTGGATGGTCGTATCGCTGCCCCAGGTCATGACCTGTACGACGTCTTTCCAACTCGAATCCTTCGCCCAAGCTTCCCAGAAGCCCACGGCGTTGGCGGGAACGTACTCGTCGTTCTTCTCCTCGTACTCGATCTTGCAGCCGTCCGCATTTCCCTGCGCGGCGCCCTTGATGCCCCCATTCGCGTTGATCTCGTTGAAATAGTCCTTGATCCCCAGGGCATACGGAACTCCGACCTCCGAGGTCGGTCCCGTCAGGGTCATGATCCCCTTGACTTTGAGGCTGCCCTCACACTTGCCGACGGGCGCCTTCTTCGGCAGGCACATGTGATTCGTGCAGACGGTCGAGGCAAACCCTTGCCCCTTCGCCACGCACTGCGCGTCCGAGTCGCATTGGTCCTTGCTGCTGTCGACCACGAGCGAGCAAGCACTGACGACTCCCATAAGTGCAACCAACGCAAGGCCCCCGGTGCGTAGCATCCCGAAGCCTGTCAAGCGATTTGCCATCGAATGGCCTCCGATCGTCTGCAGGATAGATCAGAAAAATGGAACAGGCGTAATTGTCTATCGCATACCCGCCACGTATCTGACCATAGCTTTGGCGATGTCACCCCCACGTGGCGAGGGGGACGCGCACCCCGGCCAGGCGAAGACAGTCCAGCCCACATCCACCGATGTGCTGAGCGCCAATGTACGTGAAATGATTCAGCTCAGGGGCGGTAACCCGAGTGACCACCTCGACACCGGGTGTCACGGTCGAAGCACCCCGCGCCACCCGGCCGTGCGCCCTCCGCGCATCATCGAGAAGTAACCTCCATGGTCATAAATGGCCGCCGCTCCCAATCCGCAACAAGGACGGAATTTACGAAATCGGGTGTCGCCTCGAATACCGATTTGGAAGCGAGGCGTAGGTGCGCGAGGAGCATCCGCCCTCGCCGGTTGAGCCGTAAAAAGGAGCCCTTACGGGTCGTTGACAGCGCCATCGGGCGCCGCACATACTGCCTCCCAAACACCGGTTTCAACTCGTCGTCAATCCTTTGGAGCGCGGCCCACGACCCTCATGCGGGAGTACCGGTTTCCTCTCAATGGTAGCACCGTTGCGCCCGGGCAGCCGTTGCTCGAGATCGCAGACATTGGACTGCGTTTCGGCGGCGTTCAAGCGCTCGACGGCGTGGGGCTGACGGTCACGCAAGGCAGCATTCACGCGGTGATCGGCCCGAACGGCGCCGGAAAGTCGAGCCTCCTCAATTGCATCTCGGGCCTGTATCGGCCCGCGCGCGGCCGCATCGTGCTTCACCGCGGCCAAGGGACGGGCGGGACGGACGCCCTGCTCGGCCTCGAACCCCATGCCATTGCGCGCCTGGGCGTGGCGCGATCGTTTCAGAACATCGAGTTGTTCCGACATCTCACGGTGCTGGAAAACCTCATGCTCGGGCGGCATACGCGAATGAGCCTTTCGCTTCTCCCGTCGCTGCTCTGGTTTGGGGCCGCCCGCCGCCAGGAGATCGCCCACCGCGAGCTGGTCGAGGAGGTCATCGACCTCTTGGCGCTGCAGGCCGTGCGTCATAAACCCGTCAGCACCTTGGCCTATGGCTACGCCAAGCGGGTGGAGCTCGGGCGGGCGCTCTGCCTGCAGCCGTCGCTGCTCCTGCTCGACGAGCCGATGGCCGGCATGAACGCCGAGGAAAAAGAGGACATGGCGCGCTACATCCTCGACGTCAACGAGCTGGCCGGCGTGACCGTGGTCTTGATCGAGCACGACATGGATCTCGTGATGGATATCTCCCACCGCATCACGGTGCTCGACTTCGGGCGCCTCATCGCCGATGGCACCCCCGAGCAAGTCCGCCGCGATCCGCGGGTCATCGACGCCTATTTGGGCAAGGAGGCTTCGTGAGCGAAACATTTCCCCGCCTCTTGTTCGCGCTCGCCGCGTCCAAACCGCGCGAGGTCGCGCTGCTCGAGAAGCACTACGGCATCTGGCAGGAGCTCACCTGGGGCGAATACGCGGCGCGCGTTCGCGACTTCGCCCATGGCCTCTCCACCTTGGGCGTCGAGCGCGACGACGTGGTCGGCATCCTCGGCGACAACCGGCCCGAGTGGCTCGTCTCCGAGCTCGCCGCCCAGAGCCTCGGCGCGGCGGTGGTCGGCGTTTACCCCACCAGCATCGGCGAGGAGCTCGTGCACATCCTCGCGCGCGCCCGCGTCCGCGTGGTGGTGGCCGAGGATCAGGAGCAGGTGGACAAGCTCCTTCGCCTCGAAGACCGTCTGCCCGCCCTCGAGCGCATCGTCTACTCCGATCCGCGCGGCCTTCAGGACTACCAAGACCCGCGGCTCCGTGCGTTCACCGAGGTCGAGATGCACGGTCGCGCGCAGGCCAAGGCCCGCCCCGGATGGCTCGACGAACGGATCGCCGGCGGCCGCCCCAGCGATCCGGCCGTCGTATGCGCCACCTCCGGCACCACCGACTCGCCCAAGCTGGCCATCTTGTCGCACGCCAACTTGCTGACCATGGCCGCGCACCTGCACCACATCGATCCCTTTCGCCCCGGCGCGCGCTATGTCTCGTTCCTCCCGCTGGCGTGGGTCGGCGAGCAAATGTTGGCGGTCGCGTGCGGCCTCGCCCACGGCATCACCGTGTTCTTCCCGGAGGACTCGGACACCCAGCGCTCCGACTTGCGCGAGGTCGGCCCCGATGTGATGTTCAGCCCCCCGCCCATCTGGGAGCAAATGCTCTCCAGCGTGCAATCGCGGATCGGCAACGCCGGTTGGTTCAAACGGCGGATCCTCGGCTGGGCGTACGGCGTCGGGGAGACCATGGCCGCGTGCCGCGCGCGCGGCCAGAAGCCCGCCGCGGGCCTATGGGCGGCGCACGCGATGGCCGATCTCATCGCCCTGCGGCACGTCCGCGATCAACTCGGGCTTTTGCGCATCCGCCGCTGCTACACGGGCGGCGCCCCGCTTTCGCCCGACGTGTTTCACTTCTTTCATGCCATCGGCGTCAAGCTCAAACAAGTCTACGGGCAGACCGAAATCTGCGGCCTCGCCGTGTGCCACCGCGACGACGACGTGCGCGATCACACGGTGGGCGCGCCCATCCCGGAGACCGAGGTGCGGCTGGCCGAGGACGGCGAGATCCTCCTTCGCTCGGCCAGCGTCTTTGGAGGCTACTTGCACGATCCGGAGGCGACGGCCAAGGTGGTCGACCCCGACGGCTGGCTCCACACGGGCGACTCCGGATACTTCGAAGGCCATCACTTGGTCGTTATCGACCGGAGCTCGGACGTCTTGCGCATCCCCGATGGGAGCCCCTTCTCCAGCTCCTTCATCGAAAATAAGATCAAGGTCTCTCCTTATGTAGAGGAGGCCGTGGCCTTTCATGGCGCGGGCGGCATCACCGCCATCGTCTGCCTCGAGCCAGGGACCACCGGTGCGTGGGCCGAGCAGGCCCGCATCGGTTACACCACCTACTCCGATCTGGCGACCAAATCGGAGATCGGAGAGCTCCTCGCCGAGGAGATCGCCCGCGCCAACCTCGACCTCCCGCCGGCGGTCGCCGTGCGCCGGTTCGTGCTCTTGCACAAGCCGCTCGACCCCGACGACGACGAGATCACGCGCACCCGCAAGGTGCGCCGCAGCGTCATCGCGTCTCGTTATCGCGATATCCTGGCGGCCCTCGACCGCGGCGATGAGTCCGTCGCCATCAAGACCACTGTGCGCTACCAAGATGGATCGGAGGTGGAGCGCAGCATCGTTCTGCCGATTCACACCCCGCTCGCGCCCGAGCAGCTGACCGGGCGGCGCCGCCGGCCGGTGTGGAGCGCCGCATGACGCAGTTCATTCAGCTCACGGTGTACGGCTTGGCCAACGGCGCCATCCTCGCCCTGGCGGCGCTCGGCTTCGTGCTCGTCTACAAAGCCACCCGGGTCATCAACTTTGCGCAGGGCGAGTTCTTGCTCGCGGGCGCTTATGCCTTTTACTCCGGCTGGGTGCTGCTCGGGCTGCCCTTGATCGCCGCGCTCCTGTTTGGCGTGGCCGTGGCCGTGGGGCTGGGGGTCGCCATCGAGCGCTTCTCGCTGCGCCCGCTCATCGGGGAGGATCCCATCGCCGTCATCATGGTGACCGTGGGCCTCTCGGCCGTGCTCAAGGCCACCGTGCAGCTCTTTTACGGGACCACCCCGCTCACGATGCCCAAGGTGCTGCCCGCCGGATCCATCTCCCTCGCCGGCGCCCACGTGCCCTTGGATCGCGTGGTGGCGGTGGCGGTGGCGGCGCTGGTGCTGAGCGCCTTCAGCGCTTTCTTCCGCTGGTCGCGGCACGGTGTGGCCATGCGCGCGGTCGCCGATGATCAGCAGGCGGCGCTGATGCAGGGCATTTCGGTCACCCGCATCTTCGCGCTCGCGTGGGCGCTGGGGGCGGTGAGCGCGCTCATCGGAGGCATCCTGCTCGCCGACATCTCCGAGTTGAGCCAGAACCTGGCCGGCTTCGGGTTGATCGTCTTTCCGGTGGTGATCTTGGGCGGCCTCGAGTCCATCCCCGGCACCATCGTCGGCGGCATCGTCATCGGGCTGGTGAGCCAATATGCCGAAGGCTTCTCGCCCGGCGCCTCCCAAGTCGCTCCTTATTTGCTGCTGGTGCTCATCCTCCTCTTGAAGCCCCACGGCCTCTTCGGCCAGCCGCGGATCGCGCGCGTCTAAATCATGCCCTCCACCGCCACCGGCATCTACCACACGTCGTATGGGTCGGAGCTGCGCCTGCGCCACACCCACGCCGAGAAGATCCGCTTGGGGATCCTCGTCGTCGCGCTCGCGGTGCTGCCCTTCACCCTCGACAACTATTGGCTCAGCATCGTCAACAGCATCGGCATCGCGGCCATCGGCGCCGTGGGCCTCAATATCCTGGTCGGCTTCACCGGCCAGATCTCCATGGGCCAAGGGGGCTTTTTGGCGGTGGGCGCGTTCACCTCGGCGCTGCTCTCCAGCCGGGCGGGCCTGCCGGTGCCCCTCTCGATCGCGGCGGCCGTGATGCTCACGGCATCGGTGGGGGTCGTGGTCGGCCTGCCCGCGCTGCGCCTCCGCGGTCTCTATTTGGCCATCGCCACCTTGGCGAGCCAGCAGATCATCGAGTTCGTGATTCGGCGGTGGCGCTGGCTCACGGGAGGGCAGGGCTTCCTCGACGTCCCGCGCCTGAGGCTCGTTGGCCTCGAGATCCCCAGGGCCCACTTCGAGCTCACCTGGTACGCGATCATCCTCGCGCTCGCGACCTTGGCCGTCCTCGGCGCGCGCAACGTCTTCCGCACCGCGCTCGGCCGCTCGTTCATGGCGGTGCGCGATCATGAAATCGCGGCCGCCACCATGGGCGTCCATGTCACGCGCGCCAAGCTCACCGCGTTTGCGCTCTCCAGCGGATACGTGGGATTGGCCGGCGCCCTGACCGCGCACTACACGGAGACGGTCACCTGGGAGCGGTTCACCATCGATATCTCGGTTCAGTATCTGGCCATGATCATCGTCGGGGGCTTGGGGAGCGTGGCCGGCTCCGTTTACGGCGCCGCGTTCCTGATGCTCTTGCCGCCGGTCCTGGCCGAGCTGGCGACCGCCGTCCGCGACAAGGCGCCGTTTCTGTCCGAGCAGCTGCCGGCGGTGCAGCAGGCGGCCTTCGGGCTCGTCATCATCTTGTTCCTCTTGTTCGAGCCGCGCGGCCTGGATCGCTCGTGGCGTCGCGCCAGAGAGTACTTCGCGTGTTGGCCATTCCGTTACTAAGGAGAAAGCAAATGATGAAGCGACTCTTGACGATCGCGGGGGCGGTCATGCTGTTGCTCCCGGCGTGCAAAGGTGAATCGGGCGGCACCGACGGAAAGAACGACAAAGGCGCCGGGGCGGCCGAGGCCAAGAAAGAGACAGCCAAAGACATTTCGCTCGGCGTGCTCGCCGACTTGACCGGCGCCACCGCCGACGTGAGCCGCCCGTACAACGAAGGCATGCTCGCCTACATCGATAACCTCAACAGCTCCGGCGGTGTGAAGGGCCGGAAGATCAACGCGATGAGCGAGGACTACGCGTACAAAGTCCCCGCGGCCGAGGAGAAGTACAAGAAGTACGTGCAGGCCGGGGTCATCGCCATCGAAGGGTGGGGGACCGGCGACTCCGAGGCGCTGCGCGGCAAGGTCAAAGGCGATCAGCTGCCCTTCATGTCCGCCTCCTACGCCGAGGTGCTCACCGATCCCGCGCAGTCCCCCTACAACTTCGTGGTCGCGCCCACCTACTCCGATCAGATCCGCGTGGCCCTCGACCGCATCGCCGCCGAATCGCCCAACGCCAAGGTGGCCGTCTTCCACCATGACTCACCCTTCGGCAACGCCCCCATCGAGGACGGCGAAAAGTGGGTCAAAGAGAGAGGCTACAAGCTCGGCTACAAGACATATGCCATGAAGACCGGCTCCACGGACTTCGTGGGCTTGCTCCAACAAGCCAAGGATCAAGGGGCCACCTTCATCGTTACCCAGAACGTCTCCAGCCCCGCCGCGACGGTGGCGCGCGATCTGGCGGCGCAAAAGCTGAATATGAAAATGGTGTGCTTGAATTGGTGCTCGGACGAGCTGTTCATCAAGCTCGCGGGCCAGGCAGCCGAGGGGCATTGGATGGTTCAGCCCTTCACCCCCCCGAGCGTGCCGAAGCCGGGTCACGACACAGTACGTGCATACTGCAAGGCCAAGAACATCGATCTGGAGGCCAAGGGCCTACACTTCGTTCAAGGTTGGTACACCATGCACATCATGGCCAAGGGTCTCGAAAAGACCCTCGGCGACGGCAAAGAGCTCACGGGCACCAACCTTCGCGCGGCATTGGAGACGATGGAGGCCGTCGACACCGGCGGGGTGATCGGCCCCGTGAAGTTCTCGGCCGAGAGCCATCGCGGCGCCACCGCATCCGGCGTTTACAAAGTGGAGGGCGGAAAGATGGTGGAGGTCGCGGCGGCGGTGACCCCCAAGAAATAGCCATGACGTTCCCGCCCGAGTCGCAAACGAAAGCGCTCACCCGTGCGAACCCGCACGGGTGCCTCCTCGCGGTCGAGAACCTGGAGGTCGTCTACGACGACGTGTTTCTGGTCCTGCGCGGGCTCTCGCTCTCGGTGACCGAGGGCGAGGTCGTCGCGCTGCTCGGGGCCAACGGCGCCGGCAAGTCCACGGTGCTCAAGGCCATCACCGGGCTTTTGCCCACCGAGCACGGCGCCATCACCGACGGCACCGTGAGCTTCGGGGCGGGGGACGTCACCCGGCTCGACGCGGCTGCACGCGTGCGACGAGGCATCTCGCTGGTGATGGAGGGGCGGCGCGTCTTCGAGCACCTGACCGTGCACGACAACCTCGTCGCCGGCGCGTACTCGCGGAGCGGCTCCACCGCTGGCCGCGCCGGTCGCGTTGGGGCGGCCGATTTCGACCGCGTCTATGCCTTCCTGCCTCGCCTCGCGCAGCTGCGCACCCGGACTGCCGGTTATCTATCGGGCGGTGAACAGCAAATGCTGGCGATCGGGCGCGCGCTCATGGCGCGCCCGCGCCTGCTTCTCCTCGACGAGCCCTCGCTCGGATTGGCCCCGCTCTTGGTCGACGAGGTGTTCGCGATCATCCGGCGGCTCAACCTCGAGCTGGGGCTCACCGCCCTTTTGGTCGAGCAGAACGCCCGGCGCGCGCTCGGCCTGGCCCACCGCGGTTATGTGATGGAGGCCGGCCGCATCGTGCTGGAGGGAACGGCCGCCGAGCTGGCGGTCAACCCCGACGTGAAAGAGTTCTACTTGGGCCTCGGCGAGCACGGCCACCGCCGGAGCTACCGCGACGTCAAACACTACAAGCGGCGCAAACGCTGGTTGTAGTTCGAAGTCCGCGGGTGAACTGGAAAGCGATTTCCAAAACATCGCTTTCCGTCGCGCGGCAGGCGCGCGCGGAGGTCCCAAGGCATCGCGCCAAGTGCGATGTGGCCGCTCTTACGGAAGCCCATCGCACCGCCGAGGGCCGGATCCTGCACGATCCAGCGGGATTCGTGCCCGATCGGTAGGCCTCGCGCGCTCGCTGGGACGGTCGGCGACGAGCAACTCTGCCGGATGGCTATCATGGAAAAAGTACGATTTGATGCGGGCGCAGAGGTTAGTAAGTACTTGAGGGCGCTAAAATCGATTTGCGAAAATGAATCGAAACATGGCAACGGTGGGGCAAAGTGCTATTGAGTGACTTCGTAGTCAAGAAGCCCACAATATGGTGCTTCGATGCGAACGTGATGGTTCGTTGTCACTGAATAGCGTTCACGACACGCGACAAACGTGTCACATTGTGTCAATTAGTGGAGAGTGAGAGTTCGTTCAAAGCTCGTCGGGATCGCGCCCGTCAGGTCGACCAGATTGCGCAGGTTACGCTGGATAGCCTGGTTCGGCGTGGGGTGTCTGGTCGCTCTCGCACCGCCGGCTCGCGCAGACGATGTGTCGGGGGCGAGGGCCGACTACGAAATCGGCGCCGCCGCCTACGATCGCAGGGACTTCGGGAAAGCGGCCATTTACTTCGCGCGCGCGGATGAGCGTGCGCCGAACCCGCGCGCCCTGCAGCTCGCCATGGCGGCTGCGCTGCGCGGCCCCGATCCGGAGATCGCCATGGAGCTCGTCGACCGCGCGGAGTCGCGCGGCGGCGACGGGGCGGTGTCGGAGCTCGCGCGCCGGCTTCGAAAGAGGTTCACGGGGTCCATCGGCAAGGTGCGGATCGTCTGTCCCGAAGACATTCCTTGCTGGGCCAATGTCGATAACAGTGAAAAAGACGTCGCTGGTGGCCATACGGTATGGGTGATGCCCGGAAAACACGTCATGCACGTGCAAGCCGAAAAGGGCAGTCCTATCGATAGAGAGTTTTCGGCAGTGGCGGGTACATCTACCGATGTGAAGGTGTCGGCCTCCGAGCTGGTGCCGCCGACGCCTCTGGTGCAGGAAAGCGAGCACGTTCGGGACACGCCCCTCAAAGAAGTAGCGCCCACCCCCCTGCCGGCCCCGCCGCCGCCGAAACCGGCTTTGGCGGAGCCGCCGCCGCGCTCGCACAAGCTCCCGCCCGCCTATTTCTGGTCGGCGCTGGGGGCGACGGGCGCCGCGGCCATCACCTCCACTGTGCTGACGGTCATCACTAAAAACCGTTACGACGATTACGTCGCCAATCCCATTACGCGAAACGCCGACGACGGCGCGGCCGCGCAGAACCGCGCGCGCATCGCGTGGGGCGTGACCGGGGCCTTCGCGGCGACCACGATCGTCTTGGCGGTGCTGACCGATTTTCACGCGCGCCCCAAGAGCGAAAGGGTAGGGCTCGCGGTGAGCCCGTCATCGGTGCTCGTCGTCGGACGCTTTAAATGACCTCCACGCCACGTCCGCGCTACGAGATATTGGCACCTCTCGGAGCGGGCGGCATGGCCACGGTGTTCGTTGGCCGCCACCGCGACGAAGATGGGGTGTCGCGGCTGGTCGCCTTGAAGCGCGCGCACCGTTACGTGCGCTCGACCCCCGACGTGATCGACGCGCTCCGGCGCGAGGCCCGCCTCGGCTCGTACATCCACCATCCGAATGTGGTGGGGGTGCAGGACGTCGAGGACGAAGACGGCGAGGTGGTGCTGGTGCTCGATTACGTCGAGGGCACGACCCTCTCGGCCATCATGCGCCGGCTCGACACCGACAAGAGACCGCGCGAAATGATGCGGATTTTGCTCGATACGGCCTGCGGGCTCGACGCCGTGCACCGCGCCACCGACGACGAGGGCCGGCAGCTCCTGCTGGTGCATCGCGATGTCTCCCCGAGCAACGTGCTCATCGGCCGCGATGGCATTGCGCGCCTCTCCGACTTCGGCATCGCCAAGACGCTCGACCAAACCATGGAGCGCACGGTGACCGGGGTGCTCAAAGGCAAAGTGGCGTACATGGCGCCGGAGTACGTCGAGCGGCACCGCGCCGACGCGCGCAGCGATCTGTTTTCACTCGGCGTCGTCGCATGGGAAGTGCTCACGGGTCGCCGCTTGTTCAAAGGCGCCACCGATTTCGAGACGCTCCGGCACCTCGGGTGGAAATACGTGCCGCCCGTCTCCGATTTCGCGCCCGCCCTCGCCTCGCTCGACGAGATCGTTTTGCGGGCGCTGGCGCGCGATCCGGAGCACCGTTATACGAGCGTCGGCGCCTTTGCAAATGCGCTGGAGCGCCACGCCTCGGCGGCCAACTTGGTTGGAACCCACGAGGAGGTCGCCGCGCTGGTGGAGTCGCTCTTCGGGGCCGAGCTCACCGAGCGCCGGCGTCTCCTCACCGAAGAGGTGAGCGAATCGTCGGTCGATCTCGCGCCCGAGCGGGACACCAAAACGCCAATCGTCATTTCGCTCTCGCACGGGATGCACCCGCCCGTGGTATTTCCCGGCACGACCGGATTTATCCACCCTACGTCCGGTAGTCTGGTATTTGGGCCTTCGCTCGGCCATACGACCGAAAGCTCGTTCGTCCACCCGCCCTCGAGGGGGCAATTGGGCGTCCTGTCGGCGCTCCTGGCGGCCGTGTTCGTGCTGAGCGCGGGCGCCGTGCTCGCCTTGGGCGGGCGCTCGCATCCTCCGGCGGCGCCGGGATTGCCCGCGGCGTCCGAGTGGCCCGCACCCACGGCGGCGACGGCGGCGACGGTTGCGGTGGCGGTCACGACGTCGATTGCGACGGGTAGCACACCGAGCGCACCGGTGACGTCGAGTACTCCTTTCGCCGATGTATCGTCGCCGGAGGGCCTCGTCGAGCTGCCCATCGTTCCGTCTGCCAATAGCAAGGCCCAGGCCCCCAAGGTCACGTCCAGCGCAGCGCCACCCTCCAAGCCGCCGGCCCTGCGCGTGCGGGATGACGCGCCGCCCGCGTCCAGCATCATCCCCGGAAAAGCACCCACGAACCCTTATGGGCATGGAGAGAGGCGCACGGGCCGACATTGATGATTTCCAAATGATCGCGAAAATTGGATGCAATGTAGTCGATTAGCGGCCATATCGATGGACGACGACATTCAGGTTGCGAAGAGATCGCGTGGGGCGATAATCGAATGCAGCTGACACGCAAGGGCCCTCGCGCACGTGGGGGCGCACTCGACGGAGTACGAACATGAATTCCTTTCGGCATCACTCCCGAAAAGACTGGAGGCGAATGGGCGTTGCCGTGAGTACGAGTGTGTTCATATCGGCCATTTATGTAACGAGCTGCTACGATTTCGGCGCCCTTCAAGCGCCGGACGAGGTCGCGGATAGGGTCCTCGACGGCCGAGCGGCCGATGGCGCGCAATCGGACGGTCGGCAGCTCGACGGCGGACGCGGCGACAGCCAACCCGATAAGAACCCGCGCGACGCCAGCGAGCCGCCCCTCGCGTGCAATGTCGCCCAAACCGGGCGTGGTCCGCTGATGGTGGGCTCCCGGGCGCCGCGCGACGCGGGCCTCTTTTGCATCGATGCGACCGAAGTCACCCGCAACCAATACGCGCAGTTCCTCGCGGAGACGCCGAGCACGTACTCCCAAATCGCCGCCTGTCAATGGAACAAGACCTTCGTTCCATCGAAGCACTGGCCCGACGGCGCACCGCGCACGTCGGACCATCCCATAACGTACATCGATTGGTGCGACGCGTACGCCTTTTGCCAATGGGCCGGCAAAGCCCTTTGCGGCGATCTCGATGGCGGCCCCCACGCGTTCTTCCGCTATGCCGAGCCGGCCGACGCCAGCACCGATCGCTGGCGCGTCGCATGTACCCACGCCGAGGACGGCATGCACGAGTACCCTTACGGCAACACGTACGATTCGCTCGCGTGCAACGGCAAGGACCAAGCCCGAGGCATCGCGCTCCCCGCCGGCTCGAGCCCCAAATGCGTGGGAGGCTTCTCCGGCATCTTCGATATGAGCGGCAACGTGAACGAATGGGAGAACTCTTGCCAGCCCACGAAGACCGATGACGGGCCGGCCAAAGATCTCTGCATCCTCCGCGGCGGGAGCTTCACCAACTCCTCCGACGGCGTCCGCTGCGCCAGCGCCTTCGTCACCACCCGCGACTATGCGGGCGATGACGTCGGCTTTCGGTGCTGCAGCCGCTGAGGGTCAATCGTCTTCGGCGCTCGAATCGCCCGCGCGACCAGGGGCGGCGTAGAGCGCTTCGATCTCCTTGGCGTACTTCTCCGCGATGGGCTTTCGTTTGAGCTTCATGGTCGGCGTGAGCTCGTCTCCGCCGGGCTCCCAGGGGATCGTCAAGAGCGCGTAGCGCTTGATCTGCTCGACCCGCGCCAGGCGTTGATTGGCATGTTCCACGGCGGTGTCGAGCGCGTCTCGGAGGCGAGGGTTGCGCGCGAGGGAGGAGAGATCCGTCTCCTGGAGATCGTGCGTTTTGGCCCACGCGGCCGCCGCTTCGGGCTCGAGCACGATGAGCGCCACGTTGTAAGGGCGCCGATCGCCGATGCAGATGGCCTGGCCGATGAGCGGGCTCGCGCTCTTGATGGCGCACTCGATGTTGGCCGGCGACATGTTCTTGCCGCCGGAGCTGATGATCAGCTCTTTCTTTCGGTCGATGATGCTGAGATAGCCCTCCTCGTCGAGCGCGCCGATGTCGCCGGTGCGGAGCCAGGCTTCGCCATCGATCGTCTCGGCCGTCTCCTTTGGCCGCCCGCGGTAGCCTTTCATGACGATGGGGCCGCGCACCAGCACCTCTCCATCGCTCTCGAGCCGGATCGCGACGCCGGGGAGGGGGAGCCCCACCGTGCCGATGCGGATGCGGTCCAAGGGATTGAACGTGGCCACGCAGGAGAGCTCCGACATGCCCCAAACCTCGCAAATCGGGAGCCCGATGGCCGCGAAAAACTCGAGCACCTCCAGCGCAATGGGCGCGGCGCCCGCGAGGCGCCACCGCGTGCGGTCGAGACCCAACGACGCGCGCAACGGAGCGAACACGGTCGCGTCGGCCCGCGCATGCTCGGCGAGGAGATTCTCGTCCGGCGGAGCGCCCAACCCGCGCAGCGCCGCCTGCTCGGCGCGCACTTTGCGTAATCCCACTTCGAGCGCTCCGAGCATCGCCTGCTTCACCGGCGGCTCGGACGTGGTGATGCGCGCTTCGAGCCCCGCTTTGATCTTCTCCCACACGCGGGGCACCGCACCAAAGCGCGTGGGGCGCGCCTCCCGCACCGCGGCGACGATCGTGCGAGGATCGCTCACCTTGGTCACGCAAACCCCAGAGGCCATGGCCTCGTAGTGGCACCAAACCCGATCCGCGATGTGCGCCGACGGCAAATACGACATATCGCTTTCGCCCTCGTGCGACGGCAGCACGGCCCTGAACCCCGCGAGCTCGGCGAGCACGTTCGCGTGCGTGAGCTCGACGCCTTTGGGCGCTCCGGTGGTTCCGGAGGTGTAAATGATGGTGAGCACGTCGTCGGGCTGAACGGCGTGCCACGCCGCGTCGAAGTCGAAGTCGGCGTTGCCGGCGCGTTCCAGGGCGTGGAAGCCGAGCACCTCGGGGAGGGGGTCATCGTCGATGCAGACGATGTGCGCGGTCGCGGTGTTGGCCGCCGCCTTCTGCACGCGCTCCAGGAACTGGCGCTCGGTGACGAGCACGCGGCTTCCGGCGTTTTCCAGCACGCTCGCGATCTGCTCGGTCGCGAATGTGTTGTAGATGGAGAACGGGACGGCGCCGAGGTGCATGGCCGCCGTATCCACCAGGTGGAACTCGGGGCGGTTCGTGAGCACCAGCGCCACCGTGTCCGTGCGGCGCACGCCAAGGGATGCCAGGCCGGCGGCGATCGATTTTACGCGCTGCGCGTATTCGGCCCATGTGATCCGCGTGGCGTCCGTCGAGGTGCGGAGCGCGACTGTGCCGGGATGGCGTGCGGCGGTGGCTTGAAAAGCTTCGCAGAGTGTTTTTGGCGTCCCCCTCATTCGGCAAGGCTAACGCCATGTGACGAAAAGGCAACGTGAACCTCCTCGTTCGCCGCCCGACGCGATTTGGAGCGCGACGCGAGAACCGGGACCGATTCTCGCGCCGGATCGGGGCGCGTGGAGGTGCCCGGCTCAGGGCTTGGGCAGCTGGAATCGGCGGATCGTGCCGCTGGCGCTCAGCGGAATGAACGCGAGCTGCGCGTTCCTCTTCGGATCTTTATCGTTCCAGTCGCCCATCAGGATCGCGACGTTGACATCCAATGGGTTGCCGGTGGCGACATTGGCGCGATTCGAGGCTTGATCGCCGGTGGGTTGCACGCCAACCCAGCGCTGGAGCAAAGTCCCATTCTGAGGGATCGCGAACACGGTGCCCGCGAGGTCGCTCGTCTCGCCATACGCGATGTTCGTGAACTTCGGGGTGAAGTCGTCGCCGCGCTTGCCGTCGCTCTTCGTATTCCAGTAACCGACGTCCACCGCGGGAGCGTTGGGCGAGGCGTGGATGACGATGCTGCGCGGTGCGGTGGAGGAAATGAACCCCGGCGTCGCTCGAACCTTCCAGAACTTCGATCGAAGTTGTTCCGCCCCGGTGCTGCCCGAGAAGCCCATGATGGCTCCCACGTAAATGCCGCCGGGCTCGAGCGGTCCGGTGCTCTGATTGTCGAGCACCGCGGCGCCGGCCCCGCTCGTACCCGCGTCTCCGCCATCCGCGCCCCCATCGACGGGGGTGCCGGCGGGGTCGACGAATTTCAAGGTGGCGCCGCCCGGAGCGACATCGAGGTAGGTGGACTTCGCGCCATATTTCAGATTGGCGGCGATGTCTTTACCCGATTGCACTTCGAGCAGCCCGGGGGTCGGCGGCGGGGACGCGTGGAAGATGTACGCAAGAGGATCGCGCTTGACCAACGTCGCCGGCGTGTCGTCGCCTGCTGGCACGAGGAGCAGCGCGTGCGTGCGCTCGTCGTCGGCCCAGCGTGCCGGCTCGCCGACGCTGACCACGAAGTAACTTCGTCCCCCGCCGCCGAGCACCGAGGCCGGGACCGTGAAGGGCGCGCGCTTCGTCGGGCCGACGACCCCGGGATCCGCCGTCGTGAGGAGGATCGATTTGGCGGCGGCGGGGGCGGTCACGCCCTTTTCGTTGCTGCTCTCGCCGAGCTTGAGCGCCGCCGACGAATCATCGCCCGAGCCTATCGCGAATGAATCGATGGTCGCCCCGTAGTCGGCATTCAAGAATCGGAGCTTGACCTCTCCGCACCTCGGTCTGTCGAATTTTTCCTCCGCGATCACGAGCGAAGGCGAACCCTCCGACGAGCCCGCCCTGCCGATCGCGAAGATCGTCAAGCGGGCCCCGGGCGCTACGGCCACCGGGTGGGTCCGAATGTCGACAGCGGCGCTCGCGTCCGATGCCCCGTCGTCCTTCGCCGAGAATGTCACGTCTCCAGCTGTGATCTTGGCGTATTTCGTGACGGAGGGGGCGCCTTTTCCGGGGGCAGCTGGGTCGAGGTTCGGAATCACCGCGCCGTTGGCATAGAGCCGAATGGCCGGAGCATCCAATTGGCCGATGGGCAGTCCCTGGTTGGTCGCCAAGAGCACGTTGACCAATCGGACCTTCGGGCTCGGATCGGTGTCCTCGGGAAGGGAGCACGCGGAGCCAGCATCGCGCGGCGGCGTAGCATCCGGCGGGGTATACTGATCCGGGACGCTCCCGTCCGTCCCGGGACCAGGACCGGGCCCGGGACCAGGGTTCGCATTGTCATCGCTGCAGCCACCGCTGGCCCCCAGGGCTCCGGCGAACGCACCGCTTGCCGCCAAGAGGAAAAGCCAATTGACACGTTTCGTTCTCATTGTTCGATCACTCCATCGGATACTTGATCTCGCACGCGTTGCGAGGCGCCGTGAAGCCGCCTTTGCTCAACTCGTCGCGTAGATACATGAAGACCATGGTGCCAGCGTTGAAGACGGCCCTCTGCAGCCACGCCTCGACCTCGGGAGAGTTGGCGGCGGCGGCGCGGAGTTGAGGCGTCAGCGGATTGTCCAAGGTGCAGACATCCCTCCACAAGGGGAGGCCGAACCAATTTTGGTTGGCGACGAGCAGGTCCCAGTTCTTGCCCGCCACCGCCTTGTCGTAGCTCTTTTCGATCCCGTCCGCGTCGGTGCGGAATCGATCGCACGTGACCCGCGCGACGCCGAGCATATTGGCCTTCGCATTCTTGAAAGCCTGCTGTCCCTTCGTGAAATCGACGGGGAGCGGGACCGCCGTGATCGCGCGCGACGAGACGAACGCGTCGAAGAACGTCTTCTCTTCCTCGACCGTGCGCCCAAACGATACGTTCGTTCCTCCGGTCGCCATCCAGACCAGGTATTTGGCGGCCCCGTTCTTCCCCAAGCCGCCGGAGCAACCCGCGCTGGTCGAGCCGTGGTCGAAGCAGTCGACGTTGGCCGCGGGATTGCGTCGAGGGCCGAAGAGCCCATCGGCGAAGTTCGCCACGAACGCACCGGACGTGGCGCGCAGCGCGCGCGCCGCTCCCGTCTGTCCGTCGCCGTGCACACCGTGGCAGTTCGCGCAGATCCCCGCGTAGATATGTGCTCCCGGGGTCGTCGCGTACAGCGCACCCCACTTCATGCGCGGCTTCTTCGACACCGGATCGATCATCCATTCTTCGATCGCAGGCGCCGGGGGCTCCGGGGAATTCGGAAAATTGCACTTCGGATCGAAGTACCCCTGATAGTAAGTCTTCTTTCCGAGGTCCTCGTGCCCCTGCGTCACCGAGAGATCTTTGACCCATTTGTCCATTTTGGTGGGCCAATCGATGTTGCGCGGGATGTAGGGATCGCGCTCGGTGCCGTCCTCGAGCACCCAATCGATGTCCGCCGCAGGCTTGCAATCGCGTCGGGCGCGCTCCTCCGCGCGGAAGGCGACGATCTTTGCCGCGATCATGGCGGTGGCGTCCCCCGGCACCTCCACACCTTTGTTTCGGTAGTCCCGCGGTACCGAGCCCCACCAACGGGCCAAGAGGACGGGCAGCCGGCAGTCGATGCCGGGTGAGTGAAGCGGCATATGGAAGCTGAAGAACGCCGTCGGGCTGTTGGGACCGGTGGGAGGGCCGCCGAACGCGTTCGTATCGTACGCTCCCGTCGGCAGGGTCACGCGCGTATAGAATCGGCTGAGGGTGAGCGCTGCTTCGACGTCCGTGTCCGAGATGCTATCGGGGACCTTGACGAAATGCGGGATATCGTCGGCCCCTTTCGTCGCGAAGTCGAACCCGAAGACGGAGCCGCCCGGGCCTGGCGCCAGATTGAATTTGCGCAGGGCCGGGTTGCTCTGCACCGCGTAGCCGTTCGGGTTGTGGCAATGCACGCAATTGCCGACCATGTACGCCTGCATACGAAGCTCGTCGTCGTTGCGTGGCTTGCGCGGGGCTGCCGAGGTCTCGAGCTTCGGCAGATCGGCCGCCGAGACGCCCGTGATCACCCCATACGCGATCAGCCGCTCGGCCTGATCGAGCTCGCTCGCGAGCACGTCCCCGTCGTACACGCCGCCCTCGTCCTTGGCGCGCCTGTTGATCTGGAGCGGCGTAAACCCGAGGATGAAGTTCTTTGCCTCCGAGCCCGTGTGGCACGCGATGCATCGCTCGCTGCCAGGGACCGCGTAGCTGCGCATCGCCTGCGGTTTTTCGTCGGTCACGTAAGGGCGCACCCAGTCCGCGAATGGTTTTCCATTCAGGTACGTCTCGAGCTTGTCGGGGGCGTCCGGATTGAGGCCGGTGCCCAGGAGCTTGGCCCCCGTCTCCTCGGCGTTCCAGACGTACGTGCCGAAGATGGCGTCTTCGCTCCTTTCGCGCGTCACGATGATGCGCGTCTCCATCTTCCGATAGCGCTTTACGCCGTCGGCTTCGACGACGGATTTGAGGAACGTCTTGTAAAATCGGGTATTGGGCGGAATTCGGAATTGCTTCGTCTGCGCATCGTACGAAATGGATTGTCCCTCCGGAACGTGCACGAACCGCAGCTTCCCCGCGTCGTCCGTCCAGAGTGGATAGGCCGGCGCATAGGAGATGGTCCCTTTTCGCGCGAGCGCCTCCGAATCGAGCGACACCACGTCGGTCTCCGAGAGCTTGGCCGGCAAGTCGGAGAACGAGCGCATGGCCGCGAAGCGCGTATCGGCCGTCGCGTCGTGTCCGAGAATCGCCCGGCTCGGAATACAGCTCCCCAGATCCGTCATCGCCGCGCCCACCTCGCGCGAGGTCTGGAGATCACCGCCCGGGTTCACGGGGGTATCCCCCTTCGGGAGCTTGTACGTGCCGGCCGAGCAGCCTTGATCGATCCACGCTTTGAGCCTGCGCCCGAGCGCCTCCTCGCCGCCCACGCCCTTCGGCATCTGGCCGCTGATCATCATCTCCGCCGGCGTATGGTTCTTGCCGCGGGCCTTACAGAGCCCCTCGCGCGTACCATCGTAAGAGAAGTCGCCTTGCTGCGCGGGGCTCTTGTGGCAGTTGCCGCATCGAAGCAGGATTTCGCCCGCCAAGTTGTTGAACGTATCCAGCGCCTCGTCGACCGTCGCCGACGTCCGTTGCGGGATCTTTTCGTGTGACTCCACGGGCGCACAGGCAGTCGTGACGACCGGCCCATCTCCGCCCGCATCGATCGATTGTGGTGGCGACGCTGAATCGCTGTCCCCGCAGCTCGCCGCCGCGAGTACGGGCAAAAGGATCGCGGTTCCGACCGCGATTGCGTTCATCTTACTCCAATGCCAGCCCATGCCCGGTCGACTCCTCTATTATTTAATTTGGTGCGACTTAATAAAAGAAAGGCTCGTGTATGTAATTAATTTAAGGGGGCTTCGTAGAAACGTCACATTCGTAATGAAATTGCCCCAGATTTAGGATCGCTCGTGCCACGATGAGCCAGACGAATCCTCATTTGGGCTCACCGTGTGCACCTATTGCGACATCGCTTTCGACTTTTCCCGAACGCCGCAGATGACGATTTTACATCGATCGCATCGCCCATTCGGCATCGACGGATTGGTTGATTTCGGGCGATGGGTGCGGGGGCGTTGGCTCGTTGTACGAAGTGAGCCGATTCGAACGCGATTCGCGTGTGTGCCCGCAGCGTGATCTTCCCTGCGGTTCCCTCCCGTGAGGCGGCCACACCACGCGAATCATCTCCTCCTCAAGTCTTCAAGTCACTTCAGGGGTTCTGCGACGGCGAGCGTCGACTCAGTTGCACGCGCCGGCGCCGCACTCCAGGGCCACGTGGTCCGGATCCGACTGATCCGTGCAGGAGATGAAGCCGGCGTCCGTGAGCTTGCTCTCGAAGGTGAGCGCCGTCGCGTCGCTGCCGTAGGGGGCCTGGCCGAACGCCCACTTGAAGAACTTCGTCTCGGCGAGCGCGCGGCTGTTGGCCGTGTTCTCATTGAGGTAGAGGAAGCGGGCGAAGGGGTACGCGTTCGCGGGATCCGACACCAGGGCGCGGATGTTGGCGAGCGAGGGCTCTTTGCCCGCGACCTTGATCGCCTTGGGGGCGGGGCTGACGGTGCCCGCGCCGAGGCCGGCGTAGGCGAGGACGTTGCTGCTGCCGGCGGAGAGCTTGCCGATGCAGTCCGTGGCCGAGTCGGTGGGCGCGCAGGGGCCGTTCGGGGCCTGGAGCGACGAGGTGCCGTCCGGGTCCGTCGAGAGAGCCGGGCCGCTCGCGCGCTCGACCACGACCTTCACCGAGCCGCAGAACGCGTTGCAAGCGGCGCCCTTCTCGCCGAGGATGCTCTTGAACGTATCGGTCGTGCCCGACGCGTCGTCACGGCGGTAGGCGACGATCGTCGCGTTGGCGCCGCCGATCTGGCTCCAGTTGGTGACCGAGCAGGCCGCGGTGCTGCCGGAGCCGTCGGTGCCGCAGAACGCATTGCGGACGTTGGCGAGGGAGATGTCCGTGACGGACTGGCCGCTGGAGCTCCAGATGCCGATGCCGTCGAGCGCGACGCGGTGGCTCTTCTCGCCGGCCTCGCAGCCCTTGAGATCGCGCGACATCGGGGTGATCGACTGATCTTTGCTGCCGTTGCAGTAGATGCCGACGGGCTTGCCGCGGAGGCACTTCTCACCATTGCCCGAGCCGGTGCCCAAGTACGTCAGGCTGCCGGCCGCGGGGGACGCCGCGACGGCGGAGACAATCGCGTCTCGCATCGTGTCGGAGCCAAAGAAGCCCTGGCCGTTCGGGCCGGTGAGCGCTTCGGCGGCGCTGCCCGTCTGGGCGTTCTCATCGACGGCGGAGCTGGCGCCACATGCTGCGACCGAGGTGGCCACGATGGCCGTCAAAATGCTCTTTGCAATCGTCTTCATATCAGCCTCCAGAGACGTTTTCACGGTTGGTTACAAGCCAGAGAGAAGTCGAAAAAGGAAAGCCAAGGGGGAGTCGAAATCAGCGCGTGGTCACCGTGCGCACCTTGCCCAGACGCGCCCCGGCGCGCTCGACGAACCAGAGGTCGAGGACTCCGCAGTTCTCGAAGCGGGGGACGAACGTGATCCCGGCCGGCAGCGAGTCCGCGTTCGGCAGCGCAAACTCGGTCACCACGCCGGCCGGCGTGATCCGAACGATCTTGTTCGCGTCGGACTCCGTGAACCAGATGTTGAAATCGGGGCCGATGGTGATCCCTTGCGGCCCGACGTCGGGCGGCAGCGGGAACTCGGTGACGGCGCCGTTCGAGTCGATTTTGGCAACTGCGCGGCTGGTGGTGAACCAGACCTGGCCGTCGGGGCCGATGGTCAGCGCGATCGGGACACCGGCGCTCGCGGGAAGGGGGAGCTCGGTGACGGCGCCCGCCGTGGTGACGCGCGCGATCTTGCTGGTGAAAGACTCCGCCACCCAGAGATCTCCGCCCGGGCCCATGGTGATGCCGAGAGGCTGCGCGTTGGGGGAGGGGAGCGCGTACTCGGTGATGACGCCCGCGGTGGTGATCGCGCCGACTTTGTTGCCGGTGACCTCGGTGAACCACACGTTCCCATCGGGGCCGAGGGCGATCCCGAACGGCTGAGAGTTGCGCGTGGGAATGTCGTAGTGCGAGATGACGCCGCGGGTGGTGATGGCGCCGATTCGGTTGCTCCCGGACTCGACGAACCAGAGACGGCCGTCGAGCCCGGGGGCGATGCCGAGCGGATTCGATCTCGCCGGAAGGGCATATTCGGTCACCACGCCCTTCGCGTCGGCGGCGCGGATCTTGTTGCGGGAGACATCCGTGAACCACACGCGGTTGTCCGGCCCGAAGGTGATATACGCCGCATCGGCGCCGGCCGAGAGCGCATATTCGGTGATGTCTCCGGTGGTCGCTGCCGGGCAGCGGCCGGCGCTGGCGGATGGTGCGAACGTAATGACACAAGCGCCTGCGACGATCGCGCAGGCTGCAATCGATCTAGCAATCATGTTTCACCTACGTCGGGAGCGCGATGGCCGGGCTTGGCCATGGGCTGCTCCGTTCTCGAGCGGTATCGTAGGGTTACACTTCACGCCGGACGCGACGATTGAGTTACTTAACCAGGGCAACTCTCGTTGCGTTTCGAATCGCGGTTCACTCGCGGGATCGAGGCGGGATGTCGACTCGAACGATATCGTTCTTCATCGAACCCTCTCGGCAATGTGATTTAAATGCACGCCGACTATCTTCGCGCTCCACGTCCGAATCAGGTTGAACGGCTCGAGCGTGCGCAACACGGGGCAAGACTCACTTGGGGCGAGCCAGCAGGTAATGGCTGTTTAGCGGACTTCAAGGCAACCGCGAGTTACGCTTCTGTGAGTTTCGCGTGATGGAGACCCGCGCGGTGGACACCGGCCCGTTGCAATGCGACTCACCGGTTGTTGCATATGCATCGTCGAGCTTTGTCGGTGAGGTCGAGACGATACGTTTGCCCATTCGCGGGCGCACAATCGTCGGCGGCGGCCGAAGTCATTGGAAACGTGCGAAGGTCGCCAATGACCTTTGCCGCCATGCGGCACGTCGACATCGTTTGAGCATTCGTCGTCGCTACGCCGCGAATCGGGTCGAATGAACTTTAATGAATTCGGTCGAAATTCAAACTGTCGCGAACATTGGCTGATGCGGTTGGAACGTTCAAAGCTCAGGCGTACGAAGTGCTCGTGCCGGCCGATCGCGCCATACGCGAGTTAGAGGGTATATGACAATCGTGTGACGTATCCCGTGGAGGCTGCCCTATTTCGGCCCATCGGGCCCGAGCGCTCGATCGACGGGCATCGTTGCCGGCGAGCGTGACGCGACAGGCGCGGGATATCGTGGACAGCTGGGTTGGAGAGGGCTACTCTTTAATTTAATTAAATTGATTTTAATTCGAATTGAGCCCGACTTGCATGATCGATCCGCGAATGGCGCCGGTTGGTTCCGTAACCATATCGAGATATCCAGGGAGGCTCTCTTTTTGAAAACCAGAGACGCAGACGGCGGGTCGGCCGTTCTCGGGCAATGGAGTTGCCGTACGCCATGTCCGCAGCGATCGCCGTGCATTTTGTAACGGCATGAACATCATGTAAGCAGTAACGGTCGTGACGGTGAGGTAGGGTGAGGCTGGCGGCTTCCATTCCGGACCTCCGGAGACTCGTTGCTCAGTTGTCGCACATCCGACACACGGGGAGCGCAACCTTGCGGCGGCTCCGAACAAGGTCGTGGACCTTCCGAAGGAGACCATCGGCTTCGTGTTGTGCGCCCATACTCTTAGGAGGATTCATGAAACGCCATAGGGCTCTCGGATTTGCCCTCTTTGCTGCCGTCTGCGGCGCCGCGTCGGCGGCGTCTGCCCAGACCGCGTGCCCTGCCGACTCCATTGTCATTCGTGGCTCCAGCGCTTCGGAGCCCATCATCAATCGGGTCGCCGTGCTGGCCAAGGCCCAGGGAATCAATATCGTTTACAATAGCTCGGGCGGCTCGTGCGCGGGGGTCAACTCGCTGATCCCGGCCACCGGCACCGGCGGCACGACCGTCAAGACCCCCAGCGGCCGTACGAAGTACGATGCCGCCAATCAGACCGCCACCTGCGACCTGGCGACGCCTCGCGAGGCGGACATTGGTGTCTCCGACGTTTACTCGACCTCGTGTTCCACCCTCGGCGGGCCTGCCACGCCGGACACCGTCCTCGATTACCTGGGACCGGTGCAGGTCTTCACGCTCGCCGTCTACAACGATCCGAGCTTCCCCGTCGTCATCAGCGCAGAGGCTGGATTCAACATCTTCGGCGTCACCGCGCGGGCCGGCAATGCCTCCTTTAACGTGGACCCCTGGAGCGTGGCGGCCGATGTGCTTGCCCGCAACGAGGGCTCCGGCACCCAGCAGATCTGGGCGCGCGCCCTCGGTCTCCCCGTCAACAAGTTCGGGGGCGCCGACCAGGGTGGATCGGGCCAACTTCTGGCCAAGATCAACTCCTCCCCGCGCAGCTCGGTCATCGGGATCATTGCCCTGAACGACATCGTCCCGACCGGGACGCCGCCCGTGCAGCCGAACGTGCGCCCGCTGGCGTTCAAGGCCAAGGGCCAAGACTTCGGCTACTACCCCTCGAGCACCTCGACCGCGGTCGACTTGATCAACGTGCGCGACGGTCACTACGCGCCCTGGGCAAACCTCCACTTCTTCACGAAGAAGCAGGACGGCAAGGCCGCCGACCCGAACGTGCGAAAGATCCTGGAGCTGCTCGAAACGAAGGAGACCGTCTCGACCATTTCCAAAGGTCGTGCCGTTCCGGCGTGCGCGATGCAAGTGAGCCGCAGCACGGACATGGGCGACTACGCGGAGTACAAGCCCGCGAAGGCGTGCGGTTGCTTCTTCGAGCAAGAGGCGGGAGCGCCCGCGTCGGCGAGCTGCAAGGCGTGCTCGGATGACAGCGGATGCAGCGGGTCGAACCAGCAGTGCGTCTTTGGCTATTGCGAGGCGAAGTAACATGAAAAAGCAATTTCTCTTTTCCCTCGCGGCCGCCTCGTTTTTGGCTCTCGGCATGGCTGCCGTCGGATGCAGCGACGACAACCCCAGCGGACCTGGCGGGCCTGGCGGGCCTGGGCCGCGGGACTCGGGCACCATCGATTCCGGCAACAAGCCCGATGGCGGTTCGGACAACGACGGCGGCGCCTGCTCCAACAAGCCGGCGGGCTGCTTCTGCGGCAAACCGACCACGCAAGCGCAGTGGCTGAATCGCTGCACGAGCTCCGTCGCCCTGCCGTTCACCAAGACCTTCAGAGCGGCGGCGGCTACCGACTTGCCCTGATCGGTAGTCCTCCACCCGATCGATGTGAAACCCCGGTTTGATCTGAAAGTCCGGTGACGTGCGTCAGTTTACTCGTATCGTTGTAGGAATCTGTGGTGCGCTATGCGCTGCAACCAGCGCGCACGCCCAGACGACCCCCCCTCCGCAGCCCGCTCCACCGCCCGCAGGGGCGGAGCCACAGGCGCCCGCCGAACCTGCGCAGCCACTCTCACGAGCGCAACAGATGCGCCGGCTCAACGAGCAGATGACTGCGCAGAAAGGCGAAATCAAAGAACAGCGCGAGCGCATCGAAAAGCTCGAAGCGGAGCTCAAGAAGCTCGCGGCGCCGCCGCCACCGCCACCGCCGCCCCCGGCGGAGAAGGTGGTCGACTTTGGCATGCAGGCGGATCCCACGAAACAAATCGTCGTCCGTGGGTACGTGCAGGGCGAGTACAGGGCCGACAAATCGTCGGAAGACGAGGTGGGCCAGGGGGGGCGTCTCCTCAACGCCGATCGATTCCTGATCCGGCGGGGCCGCCTGCTCGTCGAGCGGGAATGGGAGTGGGCCAGCGCGCTCTTGGAGCTCGATGGCAACACGACCAATGGTCCCACGATGGGGATTCAACGCGCGGAAGCGTCACTCCTCTATCGCGGCGGCAATGCGCACCCGAAGCCGCCGCTGCTGGCGTTCACCATTGGTCAATTCCGCTCACCCTACAGCGCAGAAAACCTGCAGTCGCCGCAGGTCCGCTACTTCATGGAGCGGAGCACGATGTCGCAGGCGATGTTTCCCTCGGAGATCGACCTGGGGGCGCGGCTCTCCGGCGCCCTCGGTTGGTTCCGTTACCAATTGGCGTTCACGAACGGGCAGCCGCTCGGGGTGCGCGACTATCCCCTGCAGGATCCGACGAGCGCCAAGGAGCTGAGCTTTCGCGTCGAAGCCGTCACCCAGCCGCTCGACAAACTTCAGGTCAATGTTGGCTTTTCGGGCCTGACGGGTCGTGGCTTCCACCGCGAAGGAGAAGGCACGAAGGGGCAGCTGATTTGGAACGATCAGAACGGTGACGGGATCTTCCAACCCTCGGAGATCACGGCCATCAACCCGGTCGCGGCGCGTCCGTCGTCGACCTTCAAGCGATTCGCGCTCACGGTCGACGGTCAAGTCCGATATCGCACGCCCATCGGCTGGGCCGAGTTGTCGGGGGCGGTCTACGCGGCCAGCAACATGGACCGCGGATTGTATGTCGCGGACCCCGTGCTGCTCGGGCGTGACGTGCGCCACTTTGGATACGTCGTTTCGCTCACGCAGGAAATTGCGGATTGGTTCGTCGTCGGGTTTCGCACCGACATGTACAATCCAGACAGCGATTCTTCGGACTTCCAGGGCGCCAAGCGCGTCCAGCCGTTCGACATGAAGATCCAGACGTACTCGCCCCTCGCCGGCATTACGTTCCGGAAGCGCGGCCGCCTCCTCTTCCAATACGACTTCGTGCGCGATCACCTCGGGCGCGATCAGGCAGGGCTGCCCGTCGATCTGAACAACGACCGAATGACTCTCCGACTGCAGGTCGACCTATGAAACGAATCATCGTAGCCGCCCTCGCCATGTGTTTCGCCGCCGTCGCGTGCGGCGACTCCGTCGATGCCACGAGCGGGGTCGGCGAACCCCTTCGATTCGGCTACCGGCTCGAGAACGCCACCCACAGGGCGCAGTTCTTCGCGGGTGACATCCCCGGGCAGGGACAGGGGCCGCAAATCGCCGGTATCGACGTCAGCTCCAACGAGACGGTGCAGGGCAAGCAGGGCAATTCGGGCATCGCCGTGCGGGTCAAAGCTCCTGCGTTCGCGGTGGCCGCCCGCCTCAAAGGGATGGGGACCGGCTACTGGGTGGCGCGGGTCAGCGTGGCCGAGGTCTTCGCCGCGGGGGAGCTTCGCTCGGAACTTTTGTTCGATGTCGCGCCCGATCTCCCGCCCGGCAAGTACGAGATCGAATTTGCGGGCATCGACTCGGAGAAGCATTTCGGCGCGCCCGTCGCGACGCCGATCACCGTTCATTCGCGCACGGCGTCGGGGGCCGTCGTCCTGTCGCTGAGGTGGGACGCTCCCGTCGATCTCGACCTGCAGCTCCTCGGACCCGACGGCAACTTGCTCGACCCGAAGAAGCCGACGACCTTGCCCCCGGGCACCCCCACCGACGGCGGGGTCCCTGCTGGACACGGCGCGCGCGATTTGGACTCGATGGCCTTCTGCCGCAATGACGGCGTTCGTCAGGAGAACATCGTATTCGCGGCGCCGCCCGCGCCGGGCAATTACGCGATTTACGTCAACCTATTCGACGCTTGTGGCGTTCTGGGCACGAACTACGAGGTGTCGATCCTCGTCGATGGCGTGCGGACAGGCCGTTTCTACGGCTACGCGAGCGAGCTCGAAGCGAGGCGCGGGGGGTTCGCCCTCGGAAACTTCGTGACTGAAACATCATTTTGATCGCAACACCGAGGATCACATGAATACGCAGCAACTCGTCGAACGTCTCCAGCGAATCGCCTCCGGGGGCGGCGGCTGGGTCCTATGGCTGATGATCGGGCTGTCGATCGTCTCGCTGGGGATCATGCTCGAGCGACTCATTTATTTTGCACGTCGACGAGACGATATCGATCGCCTCACGGCGGAGATGCAGAAAGCGCTCCAGAGGGGCGACACGCAAAAGCTCAAGGCGGTGCTCTCGGAGAGCCGCGCGATCGAGGCCTCGGTCATCCTCCGCTGCGTCGACTGGGTCGACCGTGGCCCGGAGGCCTTCCGTGACGTGCTCGACGCCGAATTGGGGAAGGAGCGGCGGGAGCTCGAGCGGGGAACCACGTACCTTGGCACCCTCGGAAACAACGCGCCGTTCGTCGGTTTGGTGGGGACGGTCCTCGGCGTCATCCAAGCGTTCCAGCAATTGGGAAATCAGAGCAAGGACGCGATGGGGAACGTGATGGTCGGTATCGCCGAGGCGCTCATCGCGACCGGCGTAGGCCTCGTCGTCGCCCTTCCGGCCGTCGTCGCCTTCAACCTGGTCAACAAGTCCATCGGTCGCGTCGAGGCGAACGTGGACATCATGGCCAAATACATCGAGGCTCATCTTCGGGGGACTCTGCACGCGAAGAGCAGCGTACCCGAAGTTCAGCGGGTAGCCCTCGTCCACCCTTCGCCGGCGTCGTCCGTGACCGAAGCTTCCTGACACGGAGCCAATACGATGGGTGCAGGAACACTTAAGCGAGGATCGCGGGCGCCGATCGCCGAGATCAACATCACCCCGATGGTGGACGTCGTGCTCGTCCTCCTGGTGATCATGATGGTCTCTGCGACGTACATCGTCTCCAAGAGTCTCAAGGTGGAGCTCCCGAAGGCGGCGAGCGGCGGTGAGTCCGTTCCTTCGATCGCGACGGTCATGGTGACGAAGGACGGAAAATACTTCTTCAATCAGGACCCCGTCGACGACGCTGCCCTCAGCGCCAAATTGAAGGAAGCACACGAGCAGAACCCGGACATCAGCCTGATCGTCAGCGCGGACAAGGGCGCGCTGCACGGGAACGTCGTTCACGTCGTCGACGTGGCGCGCCTCAACGACATCACGAAGTTCGCGATCAACGTGGACGAGACGAAGTGAGAGGCAGCGCGGTATGCGTCTCACACCCATCCTGATCGTCGCGAGCTTCGCCGTTCACGGCGTGGGCTTCTTCATCGTCTCGGCGAAGGCGAAGCAGCAGGAGAAGCGCGCGGCTCTCATTGCGATTGTCGAGCAGAAGAAGGCCGAAGAGAAGAAGCCACCGCCGCCCAAGCCCATCGAGGCGCCAAAGGAGGTGCTCCAGGGGCGCAAGCCGCCGGCGCCCAAGCCGGTCGCCCCGGAGATCAAAGAGCCGGTGGTGAACGCGCAGCCGTCGCAAGCGATGCAAGCGATGCCCGACTACGGCGTGAACATGGGGAGTGGTGGCGGCGGTCCGGGCGGAATCGCCGTGCCGAAAGGAAATAACACGGGCGGCCCCCCGCCGGGCCCGAAGGAGCGGACCCTCGGTCCCGCGAAGGAGAAGCCAGCGGCGGCAGCTGGCTCCCCCGATCTCGCGGCGGAGATCGCCGCGTGGAAGCCGCGTCCCACGTCGCGCGTGAAGCCGGTCTATCCGGATGAAGCTCGCTCGGCGGAGATCGAAGGGACGGTCACCGTGGAGGTGACGGTCGATTGCACCGGCAACGTGGTCAAGGCCGATGTCGTGAAGGGCCTCGGCCACGGGCTCGACGAGGCCGCCGTCGCCGCAATCCGCAAAACGACCTTCGAGCCGGCTCCACGCTGCGCCTCGGGGTTCCAAAAGTCCATGCGAATCAACTATGCATTCCGGTTAGGGGATTGATCACTGTGCGACCGTGCTTCTCGCGCCTTATCTTTTGCACGACGCTCTTTGCCTTGCTGCCATCGCGCCTGGCCCACGCTCAGGCCACGGGATCTCAGGGAACTGGAGACAGCGGGCCCTCCCGCGCAGGCAAGCTGACCAAAGCACCGAAGCTGCTCAACTTCAAAGAAGTCGAGGCGCCGTACCCCGAATCGGAAAAAGCGAGCGAGCGCTCCGCGGCCGTCGTCCTGCAAATCGCCATTTCGGACAAAGGTGACGTGCAGGAGGTGGTCGTGGTGCAGTCGGCGGGGCCCGCCTTCGACACCGCTGCCGCCGAATCGGCGAGGAAATTCAAGTTCGAGGCCGCGGAGGTCGACGGCAAGCCCGCGCCGGTGAAGATCACGTTCAAGTACGATTTCGAATTCAAAGAAGAGATTGTCAATCTCGGCCCTCAAGTCAACTATTCGGGCGAGGTCCTCGACGCGTCCGCGGGCAGAAAGAACCGAAAGCCGATCCCGGGTATCAAGATCAAGGTCGAGCGCGAAGAGACCGACGCGAGCGGCAAGAAGACCTTGGTCACCGTGGCCGAGGCGGAGACCGACGAAGAGGGCTACTTCGAATTCGAGGAGATCCCGCCGGGCACGTATGCGATCACGGTCTCGGGCAAGAACATCGCGACCGTGACGACCGAGGAGACGATCGAGCCCAAAAAGGGCCTCGAGGTGCTCTATCGCGTCGAGCCGAAGGCGGCCGACGGGGACGCGCCCGAAGAGATCACGATCGAGGTCATCGCCCCGAGGATCCAGAAAGAGACGACCACGGTCGCCATCAAGACCGAGGAAGCGCGCAAAGTGCCGGGCACCAGCGGCGAAGCGCTCCGCGTCGTTCAGAACCTCCCCGGCGTAGGTCGCGCCGCGTTCGGGTCCGGCGCGCTGGTGGTGTGGGGCGCCGCGCCGCAAGACACGCGCGTCTATTTGGACGGGGTGCGCTTGCCGGTCCTGTATCACACGGGCGGATTCCGAGCGACCGTCAACTCCGATTTGGTCCGCGCCATCGAGCTCACACCCGGCGGCTATGGCTCGGAGTACGGGCGCGGTCTGGGCGGTCTGGTGACCGTCGACTCGCGCGCGCTCCGAGGGGATCGATTCCACGGTTACGCCGCCGCCGATCTGATCGACGCATCGGCGATGGTCGAAGCGCCCATCGGCGGCAAGACACGCGTGGCGATCGCGGGCCGGCGCAGCTACCTCGACGACACCCTGAGGTTCTTCAGCTCGGAGGACGTGAGCGAGTTCGTCCCGATCCCTTCGTTCTGGGACGCACAGCTGAAGATCGAGCACGATCTCGGGGAGAACGCGAAGCTCTCGGTCATCGCCTTGACGTCGAACGATCGCATGCGACGCGTGGTCACGAACCCCGATCCCGCGCAGACGATTTCAGACGAGCGCACCACCAAATTCTCGCGCCTGATCGCCACGTACCAGCAGTCGTTCTCGGATGGCTCCTCCGTCACCGTCACGCCCTCGGTCGGCGTGGACGACTTCGGGTTCGTGCAGCGCTTCGGCTCGACCCCCAGCGACCAGAGCATCGAGTCCAAGGTGCTCGGGACGCGGGCCAAATGGCGCGGCCGAGTCCTCAAGAACCTGGTCGTGCAGACGGGGCTCGATCTGGAGTTGTCCGAGAACTCGGTCCGCCGGCGAGGGTCGCTCGCGTTGCCGCCGCGCGAAGGTGACGTGACGGTCTTCGGCCGTCCCCCGACGGATGTCGTGAACTACGATGACTGGAAGGTCACGTTGGGGAACATCGCCCCGTACGTGCAGGGGGATTGGGAGCTGTTCGGCAACAAACTCCACCTCGTGCCGGGCGTGCGCCTGGACTCGTTCACCGTGGGCGGCGACAAGCTGTATCCGACCCGGGAGGGGACGGAGCAGCGCGGGTTTCTTCGCAACGATGTCGTGGTCGAGCCCCGCCTGTCGGTGCGGTACCAGCCCAACGAGTCGCTCATCTTCAAGGCCGCCTACGGCAGGTACCATCAGTCCGCCGTGCCCGAGGATCTATCGCCCGTCTTCGGGAACCCGAACCTCGGTCTGGGGGTCGCGTCGCACTACCTGGCCGGCGTCACCTATCGCATGTTCGAGAAGACATCGGCCGAGGTGACCGCGTTCACATCCCAGTCGGAGGATCTCGCTGCGCGCAGCCCGCTTCCATCGCCGGTCGTCGGCGAGGCACTCAGCAATACACAGCGCGGGCGCGCCTACGGCGGCCAGGTGCTCCTCCGCCAGGAGCTGTTCAAAGGGTTCTTCGGGTGGGTCAGCTACAGCTACATCCGCTCGGAGCGCAAGGACCGAGAGGACGCGCCTTGGCGGCTGTTCGACTACGATCAGACGCACGTGGCCACGCTCGTCGCGTCCTACGAGCTGCCGCTGGGGTTCGAGGTGGGCGGCCGGCTGCGTTACTCGACCGGCTTTCCGAGGACGCCGGTGGTCGGGGCCTTCTACAATGCGCGACGCGACCTCTATGAGCCGTATTTCGGTGCACAAAACTCCATTCGCATCCCTGCGTTCGTCCAGGCCGACCTTCGCGTGAGCAAGCGGTTCAAATGGGATCCGTTCAAGCTCGAGCTCTATGTCGACGTGCAGAACATCACGAACCAGAAGAACCGCGAGGACATCACCTACAATTACAATTACACCAAGCAAAACTACATCACGGGCCTGCCTACGCTGGCCGTCGCGGGCGCGAGGTTGGAATGGTAACGCAGCGTATGGGTCGGGTAGGGGCGGTTTCGCTCGCCGTGCTCTTTGCCTTTGGGTGCAAGCCCGAGTTCAGCGAACGATCGTCCGAGGTCCGGAGTCTTCGCGTGCTGGCGGTTCGGACGGAGCCCGGCGAGTGGCAGACGGTGCTCGATCCCGACACGGGCGGGGCCAAACCGGCGGCGTTTCGCGCGCTGGTGGTGACGCCGGAGGGGAACGACACGACCGCCCCTCTGAACTGGGCGTTCTGCAGTTTGCCCAAGCCCCTGACGGAGCTGAACGACGTGACCATTCGATGCTTCGAGTGGGAGGCCGACTACCTCGTACCGATGGGAACCGGAACGAACGTCTCGGCGCCGGTGCCGGAGAACGCGTGCCGCCAGTTCGGCCCGGACGTCCCGGAAGACCAGGCGTATCGCCCGGCCGATCCGGACGTGACCGGCGGCTATTATCAACCGGTGCGCATTCTCTTGGAGCCCGGGGACGGTTCGCTCGTCTCCGCCGTCGCAAAGGTCCGCATCAAGTGCGGGCTACCCGGCGCGACGCAGGAGCAGATCATATCGTATCAGCGCCGCTACCATCCGAATACGAATCCTTCGATCCAAGGCGTCGAGGCCCTGCTCCCAAGGGGTTCGCAGCCGGCCGTCCCGCTCGAGTCGGACCCGAACGCTCCGCCGCTGCAAGTCGCGCCCGGCCAAAAGTTCGAGCTCCGCGTCAGCTGGCCGGGTGCCCCGCTCACCGATGCGTGCGGGGATGGCTATTGCGGCCCGACGGAGTCCAAGGACGCGGCCGATCCCAACGCGTGCGCGGCCGATTGTTCGCCCGAGAAGGGAAGCGGTGGTGCGGAACGCTATTTGGCATTCGATCAAGAGACGCGGCAGCTCCGCGAGCTGCGCGAATCGATGCGCGTCTCCTGGTACACGGCGGAGGGGTTCGGTAGCTTCGCCGATGACCGCACAGGTGCCGCGGAGAACGACCCGACGACATTCGCGTCGAACCGCTTTACGGCGCCGCAGGCCTCCGGCGACTTCCCGATTTGGGTCGTTCTACGGGATAGCCGCGGCGGCGTCGATTGGAAGTCGATCCGGATCCGCGTAGCCCCGTAGGGTGAGCGATCCCCGGGCTGGTCGTCCGAGAATCGCGGAATCAAGGAGACGAGTTGCGGGGGGAGGCCTCCCGCAACGTCGCTCGATGCGCCCCCGAACGCGGAGAGCGCGCCATTACTGCCCGCAGCACTTCTTGAACTTTTTCCCACTCCCGCAGGGGCACGCGTCGTTGCGTCCGACCTTCGCGCCATTGCGGCGAACGGGCTCGGAGGGAGCGTCGAGCCGGGGAGGCAAGCCTGCGGCGTGGGCGTCGAGGTATTCGCCGACGCGGCGGTCGAGATCGTCGAGCTCGGACTCCAGCTCGTTTGCCTCGTCTTCTTCGCCGCGGGTGCGAAGCAGCTCCACCAGGCGCTCGGTGGACGACAGACGGAGCTCGATTTCGTCTTCGGTGGCGTCTTCGCGGACGCGGCGGCTCAGGATTTCGGCCTCGTCGTCGTCGCCGAGCTCCATGAGGACGTCGGCCACGGAGTCGAGCACCTCGAGATCGTCGGGGAACGATGCGCGCAGGTCTTCGATTTGTTGGCGGGCCTCGTCTTCGCGCTCGGCCTGCACGAGCAGCATCGCGCGATCGCAGACCAACGACGGGCTCGCGAGGGACCGGGCGAGCGCGGTGCAGAGATCGATCGCCTCGTCCAGTTGGCCGTGATCGGCCAGCTCGAAGGGGATGTCCGCGAGCCAGGTGTAGGCGTCGACCTCGAACGTCTCCTCGATGGCGGCGAGCTGGTCGATCCGATCGTGGACGGCGTCGCCCAGGCGGCGCGCGAGCGCGGCGTCGCGACGGACGACCGCGAGATCGCGCGGCGGTGCGTCGTCTTCGTCCGAATCGGCGCCCGGTTCGAGCTGGCCGAAGTGCTCTTCGGAGGAGATGACCGCATCGGCGACCTCCTTGGCGAGCGGCTCGAGGTCATCGTCCAGCTGGTCCGCGGCGGGGAGCTCTTGGTCGCTCATGACGCCGCAGCTTAGTGGACCTTGACCCGAGGCCTCACAGAATTCCGCGCCTCAGGTCATCGCGCGAAAGAATCGGGCTAAAACGCGGCCTGTGCGCGGAACATCAACTCGTGGAGCGCGTGGCCGTGGTCGCGCGCCTGGAGCTGATCGAGCGGGGCGCCGGGGGCGCTCGGTAAGCTTTGCGCCGGGGCGGCGGCGCGGTTCGCACAGCCCGCGGCGTTGCAGACGGGGCCGCCGGGGAACGTGGGGGTGGGCGGCGCCGAGCTCGGAAAAAGATACGTGGTCCATTGGCCGGTAAAGCGCAGGTGTTTGGTGATGAAACAATTGGCCCCCACCGAGATCGCGTGGACGCGAATGTCCCCGTCATAAGGGCCCACCCCGGTGAACGCGGGCTCGCCCGTGGCCGTCGTGGGTGACGTGCGGCTGTAACCATCGTAGCGGAGATTCATTTTCTCCCAACGGACCAGCACCTGCAGCGAGCTCTCCGCGTTCGTATTTTCGGCGCGGAGGTCCAGGTGAAAAGGCTTCATCGCCTGGCCGGGTGTGCCCAGCGCGCGGGGCCCGAAGAGCCAGACGGAGCCCATGACATAGGAGGCGAATCCGTGCATCCGCCCGTAGCCGAGGGTGCCGGGGGCGTACGCTGGATTCTGGTTTTGATAACCTCCGATGACCTCGCGCGTGCCATTGTCGACGTAAACGAGCTCGCCCTGAATGTCGAAGATGCTGAATGGGATTCGAGCTTCGGCGGCGACCGCGATTTGCCGGTGCGCAGGGATGACGTGAACGGTGCGGCCGATCGCGGCGCTTTGGTAGGTGGGCCTCCAAAACGTGTAGTTGCCCTGCGTCATCATCGGGTTGTAGTCGGCGTGGCTGAAGAGCGGATCGCGCGAGCCATACGCGAAGCTCCCGCCGAATTGCAGATCCTTGAGCGCGCCCCATTCTCTCTGGGACGCGAGCGGCCGGATGTAAATGCGCGCGACCAGATCGCCGCGGCCGTCGGTGTTGAGCCGGTTGGGGCCGGCCCCATTGGTCCATGCCACGATGTACGTCAGCGCCTCCTCGCCGAGCACGCCCCATGCGCTCACCATCAGGTCCAATCCATTGTTGACGATGGGGCCCAATGCGTGGGCGGCGAGCGGCTTTTCCATGAAGGGGCGGAAGCGCGGAGGGGTCATGTTCTCGAGCGTGAACGGCGTCAGCGACTGACCGGCGATGAACTGGAGCGCGGGGTGCGCGCGAAATCCGAGGAACGCCGGGGCCAGGGCCGCGTAGGTCTTCGAGGTTTGTGCGGAGGCGTATTGTCCGCTGCTCTCCGTCGGTGCTTCGCCGGGGGCCGCGGCGGTGGTCTGCACGGCGCGCCCGGAGACATTGTCGAGCGCCGTGCGGCCCATCTCCATCTCGACGCGAAAGGACCAGCGCGTGAGCACCTCGCCCGCGAACCCCAGGCTCACCCGCTTGAACGCGAATGTCGGCTTCAGGCTGGTGCTGCTCACGCCCGGTCCGAAATAGGCATAGTGATCGATCTGCGCCGTCATGACGGGGTGGATGATGAACGTATCCTTCTCGTCGCGAAGGAAGAACCCGGCGTGGCGGTAACCCGCCAAGGGCACGCGCTCGGTGCTCGGTGGGATCGCCGTTGCCGCCGGCGGGCTTTCGGCGGCCTCCGGGGGCGTGACGGCGAGCTGGGCGAGCGCGAGCCGTCCGCCCAATGGGCAAAATAGAACGATGGTGAGGGCAAGGTCGTACGTTCTCATGGATCAACGAACCTCGTGGAGGGCCTGGGCGGCGGACGGGTGCGGCGGCCGGCGCGGTGAGCCAATCAGCAAGACCGCGACGATGGCGACCAATCCAGGGATGGCGAAGACGACGAAATTCTGTTGGAGCGAGAGGCCGAGGCCGAGCAGAGAGCCCCCCAAGGGCGGCCCGGCGATCGCGCCCATGCGTCCCATGGCCGAGCAAAAGCTCATACCGGTCGCACGGATTTCGTCTGGATAGAGCTGCGCGGCGAAGGCATGGGTCACCGCCAAGGTGCCGATGGTGGTGGCGCCGGCCACGAACAGCAGCACGTCGAGCACGACGGGGCCAGGGCGCGTTCCGAGCAGGCAGAGGGACGCGATGGCCACACCGAAGAACAGCACCAGGGTGCGCCGGTTGCCCCAATGGTCGCCCAGCCAGCCTCCCACCAGCGCGCCCACCGTGGCGCCCACGTTGAGCACGACGAGAAAGAGCAGGCTCGAGCCCAGCGGAAAGCCGGCCGTCATCATCAACTTTGGCAACCAGGTATTCAGGCCATAGACCATCAGCATGCACATGGCGATGCAGAGCCAGATCATCGGGGTGGAGAGCGCGCGGCCCTCTTGGAACAGGCGCCGCCACGACACGGTCTGCGCGGCCTCGGAGCTCGGCTCTTCGAAATCGATGGTGCCGGAGGCGCGGATGGGGTCGATGCGAAGGAGCAGCTGGCGGGCCTCCGTATAGCGCCTCTCGAGCAGCAGAAAAGGCAATGACTCCGGCAGCCCTCGGCGCATGAGCGGCAAGGTCATGAGGGGTATTCCGGCGACCACGAACGTGGCAGGCCAGCCGAAACGAGGAATGACCCACAGCGCCAGCAAGGCGGAGATCATCCCGCCCACCGAATAGCAACTGAGCATCACCGTGATCATCGTGTTTCGGCGGGCGGCGGGCGATAGCTCGTTCATCAACGCCACGATGTTTGGAATGGTCGCGCCGAGGCCGAAGCCGGTGAGGAAGCGGCAGGCGGCGAAGCTCGGCGCGTTCCACGCGAACGCGTTGGCGAAGGCGGAGGCGCCGAAGAGCGCGACGCACGCGAGGATCACCTTGCGCCGGCCCGCGCGATCGGCGAGCGGACCGACGATCAAGGCGCCGAGCATCATGCCCACGAGGGCGCTGCTCCCGAGCCAGCCGGCGTGCGCGGGGGTCAGGGACCATTGCTGCATGACGTGCGGTACGACCGAGCCGTAAATGACCATGTCGTATCCATCGGACAGCATGATGAAGGAGCACCAGAACAAGGGGCCGTGGTGAAACGGGCCAAAGGGCGCGTTGCGCACGATCTCGGAAGCAGGAATGCCGGGCATGTTCATTTCTCCGAAATCAAATGAGCTCGATAGGGGTCGTCGGGACTTCGATGAGGACGGGCTCGTCGGCCCCCAGCGCCTCCCGGAGCGCGGCTTCGAGCATGTCTCCGCTGGTGGCCTGGAGCGCGCGGACGCCGTAGCCCCGCGCGATGGCGCAGAAGTCGATGTTCGGGAGATCGAGGCCGGGCGCGCCCGGGGCGCCGAGGATCTTGGCGAACCAATGCAGCGCGCCATACGTCCCGTTCTTGAGGATCAAGAAGACGACGGGGATGCGGTATTGCGCCGCGCTCCATAGGGCGGTGATTCCATAATTGGCCGAGCCGTCGCCGATCACGGCGATCACCCGGCGCTCGGGGGCGGCGAGCTGCACGCCGACGGCCGCGGGCAGCCCGAAACCCAGGCCGCCGGCCGCGGGAAAGTAATAGCTGCCGGGGTATTTCATCGCGACCCGCTGCCAGAAGGCGGAGACGGTGGACGTCGATTCTTTCACGTAAATGGCGTCGTCGGGCGCCACCGCGTCGAGCACGTCGAAGACCCGCTCGGGGCGGAGCTTTTTTCCAGATCCTTCGTCGCTCGCGCGCTCGGGCCGCGGTAGGACCGTGGGCAGCGGCCGCACCGCGTTGTAGACCCGCTCGGCCAAATAGCTCAATGTCCCGGGGATGTCGAAGACCCATGCGTCGCCCATGGGGGCGCGCGCGGCTTCGTGCGCATCGCATGTAAGATGCACCAATTGCGTCCCCGCCGGTAGATGCTCGGCCGGCTGGTGCTCGTGATACCGAAACACGGGCGCTCCAACCACGAGCACCAGATCATGGCCGGCGAAGCGGCGGGCGATCTGCGCCATGGAGGCCGGCAGCACGCCGCGAAAGCAAGGGTGACGCGTGGGGAACGGGCAACGCGACGCGGAAGGCGCCACCCACACGGGCATTCCGAGCTTCTCCGCCAAGGTCACGGCGGCCGCGCCCGCATTTCGGGCATCGACGTCCGGCCCCAGGACCAAGAGGGGATTCTGCGCGCGATTGAGGCGCTCCAGCAGAGGGCCGAGCTGCGCCGGGGAGGGCAGCCCGGCGCTGGCGATCCTCCGCTCGACCAAATGTTCGCTCCCAGCCCCGGCGGGGCGCTCCCAATCGTCTTGGGGAATCGATAAATAGACGGGACCGGGTGCGGGCAGGGTTGCCATATGAATGGCCTGGCTGAGCGCGCGAGGCACGTCCTCGGCGCACGCCGGCTCATGGCTCCATTTCACCAGGGGTCGGGGCAATTGGGGCGCATCGACATTGGCGAGCATCGCTTCGAGGCCAATCATCGATCGCACCTGCTGTCCCGCCATCAGGACCAAGGGAGTGTGCGAGTACCAGGCATTGGTCAGCGCGCCCACGGCATTGCCCGTGCCGGCGGCGGCGTGGAGGTTGACCAACGCGGGGCGTCTCTTGGCCTGGGCATAGCCGTCGGCCATGCCGACCACCGCCCCCTCGTGCAGGCCCAGAATGTAGCGAAAATCCTTTGGAAAATCGCGGAGGAACGGCAGCTCGTTGGAGCCGGGATTGCCAAATACCGTGGTCAATCCGTGCCGGCGAAAGATCCGGTATGCGGCGGTGTGAACACTGGCCATCGGTTTCTGCTCCGTGGGTGGGATTTGTGGCGGCCAGTCTGGTGAGAAGGCGGTGCTCGAGCCAATTGATATTTGAACTATGCATTATCGACCCCATCTATGTGACCGTGGAGGCGACGTATGAGCCGCATCGACCTCAACCTGATCCGCTGTTTCGTCACCCTTTACGAGACGGGGAGCGTCACCGAGACGGCGGCGTGCATGCACATCACGCAGCCGTCGGCGAGCCATGCGCTGTCGCGCCTGCGCGAGCAGTTCGCCGATCCCTTGTTCATCCGCACGCGCGAGGGGATGCGCCCCACCGAGCTCGCCACGCAGCTCTATGCTACCTTTCAAGACTCCTTGGGCCGCATCGACGGCGCCGTCGATCGCACACGCGGCTTCGAGCCGGGGCAATCGGACCGGCGCTTTCGTCTCAGCCTCACCGATCTCGGGGAGATGGGGCTTCTGCCGCGCATCCTCGAGCGCGTGCATGCGATCGCACCGAGGGTGGAGCTGGAGGTGATCCCCATGGACATCGACAAGGTGAGCGACTGGCTCGCCACCGGCAAGGTGGACGCGGCCATCTGCAGCGTGCCTTTTCCCGGCCGAACGCGCAGCGATGTGCTGCTCCACGAGCGCTACGTGTGCCTTTTGCGCAAGGAGCACGCGCGCATCGGCGACTCCCTCACCCTCGACCAATACGCCGCCGAGCAGCATGTCGCCATGGCGCCCGCGAGCGGCCACCGGCTCGCCGACGATGTGCTGCGGGAGCGCGGGATCGAGCGCAAGATCAGCCTGCGCATCCGACACTTTTCCGTGCTGCCGCACGTGCTCGCGCGGAGCGATTTGCTGGCGGTCCTTCCCTCGCAAATCGCGGCCATGTTCGTGGCCGGGGGCGGGTTGAAGATGCTCGAGCTGCCTTTTCCGGTGCCGGCCTTCACCGTTCGCTTGCATCGCCCCGAGCGCGCCGCCGACTCGAGCGCGCAGCGCTGGTTTCATCGGACCATCGTGGAGGCGCTCTCCTGATGCACGGATCCGTGGACGCGTCGATCCACGGATACGCCCGAATCGAGAACGCGCCGGTGGCGCCTCCGACGTCGAGGACGATGCGCACGCTCAGCGGCTCGTCGCGCACGCTCGGCGGCCTCGTCGCGCACGCTCGGCGGCTCGTCGCGCACGCAAACCCGCGCCGCGATGGTACGAATGGCCGTCATGCGATTCGGTACGACAGCGCACGTGTGTATGGCGTATTCCCTGTCCCTGGCGGGCGGCCTCATCGGCTGCGCCCACGCATCGGGCCCGGCCGAGCCGGCGGCGGACCGCCTCCAGGCGATCGCGGCGCGCGGCGAACTGCGGGTGTGCAGCACGGGCGACTATCGGCCGTTTACCTATTACGAGCCGGCCGCCTCGCGGTGGAGCGGCATCGACGTGGACATGGCCGACGATCTGGCCCGCCGGCTGGGCGTGCGTCGCACGATGGTGCGGACCACGTGGAAGAGCCTCATGAGCGACTTTACGACCAAGTGCGATATCGCGGTGGGCGGTATATCCATCACGCCGGAGCGCGCCAAGGTCGCGTTTTACAGCGATGCGTACCTGAATGACGGGAAGGTGCCGATCACGCGTTGCGGGGACGCGGCGCGCTTTGGGGCGTTGGAGCAGATCAATCAGCCGGATGTCCGCGTCATCGTCAACCCGGGGGGCACCAACGAACAGTTCGTTCGCGCCCACTTGCCGAAGGCGAACATCATCGTTTATCCGGACAACAATACCATCCACGGCGAAATCGTGGCGGGGAGGGCGGACGTGATGATCACCGACGGCGCCGAGGCACGCTGGCAGGCCAAGCAAAACCCTGCGTTGTGCGCGGTGCGCCCGCAGCAGCCTTTGACATTCAGTCAAAAGGCGTATCTTTTGCCCTTGGGTGATACGGTCTTTCAGAGCTACGTCAATCAATGGCTCGGCGGCGCACGGCGCGATGGCACCTACGACCGAATCGCCAAACCTTGGTTGGGCTGACCCGCGCCGGCGCACCTGCCGGCACCGCGAGGTACCTGCCGGGGCGCCGCGAGGTGGACGGTCCACGAGGTCGACGGTCCACGAGGTGGACGAAAGGCCGCCTGCGACGTTGCGCCACGAAATGGGAAGCGCCCCTCTCCTTTGGGCGTTGAGAGCCAACATGTCCGTCCGAGCCATGTTCACCTCCCTCGCCACGACGTTGGCGCTATCGCTCATCGCGTGTGCGCAAGCGACGTCCCCGTCCTCTTCACCCGCGTCCGCGCCATCGTCGCCTGCGCCCTCGCCGGGGGCCGTTGCACCCGTCACCCTCACGTACCTCGGTGTCGCCGGGTGGCAAGTGACGGAGGGGGAGCATGCGTTGCTCGTGGACCCGTACTTTTCGCGGGTCCGCCCCAAGGAGGAAGGTGCGCCCGTTGCGCCCGATGAGGCCACGATTGCGCGCTATGCCCCGGCGCACGCCGATGGCATTTTGGTCGGCCACTCGCACTTCGATCATGTGCTCGACGTGCCCTCGATCGCCAAACGCACCGGCGCGGCCGTCCTTGGCTCGGAGAGCGCATTGAACGTCGCCCGCGCCTCCGGGGTGTCCGAGCAGCGGCTCCTGCTCGCGCGCGGCGGCGAGACGTTCGCGTTGGGACCGTTCTCCGTGCGCCCCGTGCGCGCGCTTCACGGCGTGTGGGGTGGCGAGAAGCCCGGACAGATCCCCCGAAACGTCGAGCTGCCCCTGACGTCTGCCGGATATGCTCTGGGCGATGTCTTTCAGTATCTGGTGCGCGTCGCCGGGCGCACCGTATTCATCGTCGGCTCACCGAACTTCATCGAGAGCGAGATCGAGGGCTTGCGCCCGGATGTGGCCATCGTCGCGGGACCCAGCGACAAAGTGCCCGACTACGCGTGCCGCTTGATGCGCGCGCTCGGCAAGCCGCCGCTCGTACTGGCGAACCACTTCGACAATCATGCGGAGCCGCTCGGTCCCAAACAAATGGACGTCGAGTCGGAGCGGCGCGCCGATCTCGCCGGGTTCGAGCGCGAAATTCACGCGTGCGCGCCCCAAACGAAGTTCGTGGTGCCCGCGCATTTTCGGCCCATATCGATTTAGCGCCGCAGCGCACCGGCGCCGAGCACGTTACGCCCGAGCGGCCACCTTTTCGCGCGTCCACGCGATGAGCCGCTCGGCCGTGCCCGTGTTGATGATGCGCTCGGGCTCGAGCCACGCGCGCTCCGCGTTGAGGGCGGCGTACTGAACGCGCTCCAGCTCGCCTTCGTGGTGCGCATCGCTGGTGAGCACGAAGGTGATGTTGCGCGAACGGGCGCGCCGCAGCGCCTCGACGGACATGTCCAGCCGCGGGAGCGCACCGTTGACCTCGAGGGCCGTGCCCGTGGCCTCGGCCGCCTCGAGGATGGCGTCCAGGTCCAGCTCGATGGGCGGACGGCCGCCGATCATGCGCGCCGACAGGTGCCCGATCATGCGCACCGCCGGATCCTGCATGGCGGTGACGATGCGATGCGTCTGCGCGGCGCGGTCGAGCTCGAAGTTGTCGTGCACGGAGGCGAGGCAGAAATCGAACCCCTTGCGGAACTCCAGGTCGTAATCCAACTCGCCTTTGGGCCCGATGTTCAGCTCCACGCCGTGGAGCAACAACAAAGAGTCGCCCAAGCTCGCCTGCAGCGCGCGGATCTTCGCGCGCTGCTCGAGCATCGTCTCGCGCCCCACGCCCGAGAGGGTGCCCTCGGCGTGATCCGTCAAGGCCAGCACCCGGTAGCCGCGCGCCTTGGCCGTGGCCACCACGTCCTCGAGCGACGAGCGACCATCGCCCGATACGCTGGTGTGAACGTGGAAGTCGCCGATCACGGGGCCGATGGAGCGGGGAAGGGTCCCGTGCTCGGCGGCCTCGATCTCGCCGGCGTCCTCGCGCAGCATGGGCGGGATGTAACGAAGCCCGAGCGCCGCGTAGATTTGCTCCTCCGTCTCGCTGGCGACCACCTTGCCGCCGTCGATCTCCGAGAGGGCATATTCGTTGAGCGTCCAGCCGCGGGTGAGCGCCCGCTGGCGTAGCTTGATGTTGTGCCCTTTGGAACCTGTAAAATACATGCGTGCGGCGCCCAGCTGGTGCGCCGCCACCACGCGCAGATCGACTTGGGTGCCGCGGCGCGTGACGACGCTCGTCTTGGAGTCGCCGCGGACGAGCACCCGCTCGACCACGTTCATGGTCGCGAAGGTCTCCATGACCGTGTTCACGTCGCCGCCGGCCACCACGATATCGATGTCGCCCACCGTCTCGCTGAACCGGCGCAAGGAGCCGCAGTACGAGGCGTGCGTCACGCCCGGCAGATTGAGCATCCGCTCCACGATCTTGTTGGCCAGCGGCAGCGCCACCGAAATGGGCGTGCGCCCCACCGTCCCTTGCTGATCGAGCCGCGCCAGCGACTCGGCGAGCTTTTGCTCGGATTTTTCCCCGAAGCCTTTGAGCGCCCGGAGCTTCTGCGCGGTCAGGGCCGCGCGAAGATCGTCGATGGACTGCACGTCGAGCTCGGCGCGCAGCCGCTTGACCGCCTTCGGCCCCAGCCCTTGGATGCGCAAGAGCGCCACCACGCTCGGCGGGTGCTTCGCCCGAAGCGCCTCGAGCTTCTCGACCTTCCCCGAGTCGAGCAGCTCGCGGATCTTCTCCGCCGTGCTCTTGCCGATCCCCTCGATCTTCTGCAGGTCCTTGACGGTGAGCTTCCCCAGATCGGTCGCCTGGGCTTCGATGGCGTGCGCAGCGCTTTCGTACGCCCGCACGCGAAAGGACTGCGGATCGCCTTCCTCGATCATCGTGAGCTCGGCGAGCTCTTGAAGCATATCGAGGACGTCTTGCTTCGTGTCGGCCATACCTCCACGTTTAGCCTAAAATGGCGGGCGAATCACCTGCGGCGCGTGCGCATGCTGGCCAGGGTGCTCGGAAGCACGGCCAGAAGAAGCACCGCCGATGCCGTGAACGCCGCCACATAGCCCGCGCGCACGACCAGCGCGCCGATGATCACCGCGCCCAGCCCCGTGCCGGTGTCGTAGCCCACGTTCCACACGGCGCTGGCGAACCCGTATTGGGTCCGCTCCACCCGGTGAAACATGACCACCAGCGCGTCATTCTGCACGACGCCGAACCCCCCGCCCAGCAAGGTCCCGCCGGCCACCGCAAGCGCCCCCGCGAGCGACGGCGCCGCGGTGCCCGCGTGCACGTGCGAGGCCGCGGCCACGAGAAAGAGACCGCACGCCGCCAGCACGATCCCCACGCCCAGCTGACGGCCGGCGAGCTGCATGCGATCGCCCACCACGCCGGAGAGCCAGCGGCCGAGCAGCATCGCCGCGCTGATCGCAAAGAGCACCGCCGCCGTCACCTGCTGCACATCCCGGAACGACATGGGCAGAAACGTCACGACGCCGCCGTACCCCAAGGCCGCCAAGAGCATCACCAACCACGGCGCCGAGAGCGCACCCCATGGCAAGGGTGCGTCATGGGGCGCGGGCGCATCGGCCGAAGGCTCGTGGGCGGCGCCCGCACCCGGAAGCGAAAGGCGCGGCAAGAGCATCGCCGGAACGCACGCCAGGACCGGCAGCACGCCCGCCATCCAAAACACGGCCTCGTAGCCCCAGAGGTGCGCGAACCATACGCCCGCCGGCAGCCCGATCACCTGGGGCACCCCAACGGCGAGCCCGTACGCGCCCGATCCACGTCCCAGCAGCGCGCGCGGCAACAACTCCGCCACCAGCGCGCTCCCGCACACCGTCACCAGCCCGAACCCAATCCCCCGCAAGGCCGATACACCGAGCAACGCGGGCAGCGCCGACGTCAACACGTACAAGGGCGTGGGCGCACCGAGAAAGGCGCTGCCCCACGCAAAGGCGCGCGCGTACCCGATCCGCCGGATCAACTGCGGCGCCGCGAACTGGGCCGCCACCGTGGCGCCCATGAACATGGTCGTGGTCGTGCCCGCCGCCACCTCTTGTGCACCCCCGCGCACCGCCCACAAAGGGACCAGCGGTAGAAGCAAGGTGTAGCCAAAAAATGCGCAGACGGTCGCGAGCAAGAGCAAGATGAACGGCCGGCTACCGAGCCCGCGTTGGTCGGCTCCGTCGGTGCTGCTGGGGGAGGACTCCGCTCCGGAGGTGAAGGTCGCGCCCAAGGGATGCTGCTGCTCTTAGCACGCGCGGGGCGCGAAGACCCTCGCGCCGGATCATCCCCCGTCGCGCACGAACGAGATGGCGCCGCTCGGGCGCACGCGCAAATCGTGCGTGGGCGCATCGCCGAAGCCGTCGAGGGTCGCGTTGTGGTGCGCCACGATTTGCGCCGCCGTGAGCCCGCCCGGGGTGTCGGCGGTGGCATGTGCGTCGGCGGCCAGGGTCACGTCGTAGCCGAGGGAGAAGGCGCGGCGGCAGGTGGTGTCGATGCAGTACTGGGTCATGCACCCGGCGATGACGATGCGGGTCACCTTGCGCTTGCGGAGCTCCTCGTCGAGCACGGTTCCTAGAAAGGCGTCGCACTCCGTTTTGTGCACCACGAGCTCGCCGGGGACGGGCTGCAGCGAGGGATCGAGCAGCCAGCCCGGCGAGTAGGGCGCGGCGCGGTGGCCGCGCGGGCCATCGTGCTGGACATAAACGATCAACGCGCGGGCCTGGCGCGCTCGTTCGATGAGCCCGTGGATGCGATCGAGCATGGCGGAGGCTCCTCGCACGGCGGGCGGGCCCGCCAGGATTCCAATCTGGACGTCGACGAGGATCAGCGCGTTCATGGTGACTCCTGCGAGGGGCGTCTACCGAAGGCGCCGTCGCGCGTCCAGCACGAATCCGCGCTTCGCGATCAGAAACGGCCGCCGACGGTTCCGTAGAAGCCGAGGGAGTTCGCGTTGCCGTTGTTGTCGCCGCGGTCGGCGAAGACCAGGGTGTAGCGCGCGTCGAGGCCGGCGAAGAGCTGATCGTTGATGTTGTAGACGCCTTGGACGCCGGGCCACAGCGAGAACTTGGTCGTCCCGCCGTCCTTGTCCAGCTTCAGATCGCCGCCGGCGATGCCCACGCCCAGGCCCAGATACGGGCGGATGGTGAACTGGCCCGCGTCGAGATCGTAGCCGCCCTCGGCGCCGAGGTTCATCATGCGGCCGCTGACGCTCACTTTGCCCCCGCCCAGCTGCGGCGGCAGCTCGGTGTCCTTCGACGTTCCCACGTTGTATTGGAACAAACCGCCGACATAGATCTTCATCGGCAAGGTATAGCCACCGCGCACGCCAAAGCCCGCGCCGTACACATTGAACGTGTCCGCGCCGTCGGGCGCGGTGTTGTTGATCCCGTATCCGCCGAATGCCGCCACGCTGATAGGTCGATCCGCGCTCGTTGTCGGCGACGGCTCCGCAGCCTGCGCATGGGACGCGGCGACGATGAAGAGACTACCCGAGAGGAGCGCGGCCAAGAACTTTCGCATGATGAGTATTTCCTTTTCGTGAAGTGAAAGCTGCAATGCCGAATCTCTTCTGCACTTTGTTTGCCACACGCACATTGCGTGTTCGCGCTCGTTCGAAATGACCTTTTCGTCCGCGTTAATCAGGATTGCGGGGCCCCGCGCCGCGAACGGCCTTACCTACTTCGCACCGGCCTCTGTCAATGCTCGTCGCGCCGGTTCACGTGAAGCGCCAGTTACACCCCGAAAAGCGGCGCCTGGCCCGCCGAAATTTCATTGAATAAGCCTGAAAAGAGCCCGTCCAACGGGCTCGCGCGCCCGCCCATCCGAGGGTAATGTCCTCGCATGCAGATGGTCTTCGACGGTGGACGAGGCACGTGGACATGCTCGAACTGAGTGCGCGGCAGGCGCGGCACCTTCATCTGGCGGCGCAAGGACTGCTCACCGCGCCGCGCCGGCGCGCCCGCCCGGCCGACGTGGTTTCGGCCATCGAGCGGATGCAGTTGCTGCAAATCGATACGATTCATGTGGTGGCGCGCAGCCCCTATCTGGTGCTGTTTTCTCGGCTGGGGGACTATCGCCCGTCCTGGCTGGACACCGCGCTCGCCGAGGGCGCCCTCTTCGAAACATGGGCCCACGAAGCGTGCTTTGCGCCGATTGCCGACTATCCCTGGCACCGCCGCCATGTCGACGGGCGCAACCATTGGTCGCGACGCCATGCGCAAAAAATGCACGAGACGCGGCGCGAGGCCATGGAGCGATTGCTCGCCCAGGTGCGCGAGCGCGGTGAGGTCCGGTCGTCGGATTTCGAGAGGGGCGAGGGGAGCGGTCCGGGGGGCTGGTGGGGGTGGAAAGAAGAGAAGCGCTGGCTCGAAGCGTGGTTCGTGCTCGGCGAATTGATGATCGCCCGCCGCGAACGATTTCAACGGGTCTACGATCTGACGGAGCGGGTGCTCGCCCGCGCGCTCCCCCAGTTCGATCGCGCCATGCTCCCGACCGAAGAGGCCACGCGCCGCACCTTCGTGCTGCGCGCCGTCAAGGCCCTCGGCGTCACCCCGGCGCGCTGGATATCCGATTATTTTCGACTTGGTCCGCGCATCAAGGACGTCGAGCTCGAGCCGCTGGTGGACGCGGGCTACCTCCTGCGCGTCGCGGTGGAGGGCTGGGAGGCCCCGGCGTACGTGCACCCCGATCACCTCGATCTGGCTCGAGTAGCGGCGGGGGCGGAGGGCGAGAAGGGGCTGCGCGCCACCCACACCACGCTCTTGTCGCCGTTCGATCCGGTGGTCTGGGACCGCGAGCGCGCGTCCGGCATGTTCGACTTCGATTACCGCATCGAGTGTTACGTCCCCGCGGAAAAACGGCAATATGGATATTACGTATTGCCCATTCTACGGCGCGGGCGCTTGATCGGCCGCCTCGACGCCAAAGCGCACCGCAAGGAGGGCATCTTCGAGGTCAAAGCCCTCTACATCGAGGACGGCGTCAAGCTCGGTGAGCCCGTCGCACGCGACGTCGCGGCGGCCATTCAATCGTGCGCGGCGTGGCACGGTACCCCCGAGGTGCGCATTCGCAAGACGGCGCCGCGAGCCTGGGCCAAATCGTTGCGCGCGGCCATGCGGCCCGAGCCGCCGTAGCGCGGGTCAATCGCCGGAGCCCGTCAACGTAAACCTTCGCACGGTGACTAGCGGAAAGAGGCGCTCCACGTCCTCGCGACGGAAGAGCCCCGTCTCGGCGGTGAGCGCGTTGGCCGCGCCGCACGCCACCCCGAGGCGCAAGGTCGCGTCGAAGGAGAGATCGCGCGCCAAGCCCACGGCCATGCCGCCCACCAGCGCGTCGCCCGAGCCGACGGGGTTCCGGCACTCCGGGATCGGCACCGAAGCGTGCAGGCACTCGCCGCGCGAGTACGCCAGCGCCCCTTCGTCGCCCAACGACACCACCACCACCGCCGTTCCGCCCTCCGCCATGCGCTCGGCCGCGCGCGCCGCCGCCGCCAGGTTCTCGATGGGGGCCCCCAGCCACTTTTCGGCCTCCTCGCGGTTTGGCTTCACCATGAACGGGCGCGCCGGCAAGGTGTGGCGCAAGAGATCGTCGCTCGCGTCCACCAAGCAGCGAACGCCGCTGCCCGTGTCGTGCCAGGGGCCGAGGTCTGCGCCGTCGCGATCCTCGGTCGGACCTCGAAGCGATGCGACCAGACGCGCATAGGTCTGCACGTCGAGCCCGCGCGGCAAGCTCCCCGAGAGCACGGCCACCTTGGACGCTGCCGCCAGCTCGCGGACCTGAAGGAGCATCTCCTCGGCCAGCTCGGGGTCCACGTTGGGGCCCGGCTCCAGGATCTCCGTGATGCGGCCCGAGCGCTCGCGGATGGCAAAGCAATTGCGAATCGCACCGTCGACCTCGATGCCGTGAAACACCACGCCGCGCGCGGAGAGCCAGCGCTCGAAGGTGCCGCGGTAGGCGCGGTCGATGAGCCCCACCAGCGCCACCGGCTCGCCCAAGGCGGCCACGGTGGTGGCCACGTGCAGCCCTTTGCCGCCGGGGTAGGCGGTGACGCTCTTGGCGCGGTGGACCTCGCCCAGCGCCAGGGTGTCGAGCTCGATGAGCTCGTCCATCGAGGTGTTGAAGCCGCCGACGGTGATCACGTGTGCCCTCGGGCGACGACGGTCCGCGCTTCCTGCCACGTCGGCTGCTTGGCGGTGCCCCCGATGCCCAAGGTCGACAGCGAGGCGCACGCGGCCCCGAAGCGCAAGCACTCCAAGAGATCGCTGCCCTCGAGCCATGCGCCGAGGAAGCCCGCGTCGAACGAGTCGCCCGCGCCGGTGGTGTCGAGCGGCTCCACGCGGAAGGCGGGCACCCGGACGACCTCGCCGCGGTGCAAGGTGATGGCTCCTTCGGCCCCCAGCTTGGCCACCGTCTTGGCGTGGGTGCGCTCCAGCGCGTGCAGTGCGGCGATCACATCGTCCTCGTGCGCGATTTTGCGCAGCTCGATCTCATTTGGAAAGAACAGATCGACCTCGCTCAACGTATCGAGGATGTCGTCGGCCCATTGCTCGCTGGGATCGTAGCCCGGATCGAGCGAGGTGGTGAGCCCCGCGCGGTGCGCCCGCTCGAACAAGGTGCGGCAGCCGGGCCGGAGCTTGGCCTGAAGGTAGTACGAGGACACGTGAAGGTGCGCGATGCCTTCGAAGTCGCGGTCGGTGATGTCGGCCTCCGTCAGCTGGGTGGTGCTGCCCAAGTACGAGATCAGCGCGCGATCGCCGGGGGCGGTGAGGGCCACGGTGACCCCCGTCTTGAGGGCGCGATCGGGCTCGATGCGCGAGACGTCGACGCCGGCGCGCGCCATGGTCTCGAGGCAGAAGGCGCCGGAGGAGTCCGTCCCCACCTTGCCGATGAAGACGACCGGGGTTCCGAGCCGCGCCAGCCCCATGGCGCAGATGGCCGAGGCGCTGCCGAGGACCATCTCGAGATCGTCCACCACGACCTCCTTGCCCGGCGCCGGAAAAATGGGGCACCCGCGCAGGATCAGGTCGACGTTGATCTCACCGGCCACCAGGACTTTTTTCATGACACGCTTTTCATGACACGCTGGGGGGCGGGCTGTGGACGGCGAACCCTTCCACCACGCGCCGGATGACGTTGTCGGGAGAAGGGGCGTCGGGACGGAGCCCCAAGCGTCGGCATTGAAAGAACCCGAGCAGCTGTCCGACGAGGACATCGATGGCGGGGAGATCCCGATCGTCGATCGACGGCGTGCCAATGTCGATCATCACGTCATCGTCAGAGACGAGCTGTTCCGGAATTTGGCTCCCGACGATCACCTTGGCGAACCCGAGCCCTTTGGCCGACAGCTCGTGGAGCAGATCCAGCTCGTAGGCGCGCGCGATGGGCTCGGTCGAGAGAAAGCAGACCAGCAAGGTGTCGCGCTGGACCGCGCACATGGGGCCGTGACGCAACCCCAAGTACGTCTCGGCAAATGTGAAAACGTGGCCTCCGGTCATCTCCAACATTTTGAGCGCAGACTCACGTGCGGCGCCGTAACGCGCACCGCTCCCCAAGTAGATGGCCGAACGAAAGTCCCTCCGTGCGACATTCGCCAGGGGGCCACACCCCGAAAGTACATCCGCGGAGGCGCGGGCAAGTCGTTCCGCGTGGCGTACGTACGATGCTGTATCGTCTAAGCTAGTCAGGACCCTCGCCGCCAGGAATAAATTAGTAAAGCTCGAGGTCATCACCAAACTTCGATCGTTGGTCTTGTTGTCCAGAACCACCGAGGTGACCCTCGGGTCGCTGCGGTAGCGCGTGGCCAGCGCGCCCTCCGCGTTGCAGGTGATGATCAGGTGGCGGGCCCGCGGGCGCTCGCGCAAGAAGCGGTCGACGGCCGCGGTGCTCTCCGGGCTGTCACCCGAACGGGCGAACGACAACACCAACCCGGGGTGCGAAAATAGCGAGGCCTCGGCGTGTGTGAGCACATCGCCCGCGGGCACCGCCAGCGCCGGCACGCGAAACTTCTCCTGGTAGCCGGGGGCGAGACATTGTCCGACGTAGAGCGAGCTCCCAGACCCGGTGAGGAAGAACGAGCCCGCGCCTGCCCCCTCGCGAATGCCCACTTCCGACAACAGGCGAACCAGATCCGGGCTGCGCGCGGCCATGGCCGACGCGGTCTCCAGCCAGGTGATGGGCTGTTGGGCAATCTCGCGCAAGGTGTGAGCGTATCCCGCGTCCTGTCGATCGGACTCCGCGGGCGAGAGCAGCGCGCCCATCTCGGGGTTACTTTTCAGCTGGTTCAACCAATCATCCAACGATGGAGTCTCGCCGCGCCCAACACCCCCGCCAGCGCCGATTGACATGAGCTCATCCTCCTTGTAAGAAAACGAAAGAAAAACGAAAACAAACGAAAAGTAACAAAATGAGCCGACAAGTGCAACCATCGGGCTGGGGCGGTGCAAGAATGGGCGTGGGCACGGGTACAGGTACACGAAAGCGGCGGGCGGAAGCACTGGAGGGATTATCCCTCTCCATGGGGAAACGGGTAAGGCTTTGGCGGCTCCTGTATTCGAGCGGGCCACGCAATGGAAAGCTGCTCGTCTTGCCTTTGGATCAGGGGCTCGAGCACGGTCCAACCGATTTCTTCCCCAACCCCTCGGCGCTGAATACCGATTACCAATTCCGGCTGGCGCTGGAGGGAAATTATTCGGCCATCGCCCTGGGGATCGGCTTGGCCGAGAAGTACATGGAGGACTACGCGGGGGCCATCCCGCTCATTTTGAAGCTCAATGGCAAGACGAACATCGCCGATGACCACGAGGCGGTCTCGCCGCTCTTTGCCAATGTCGAAGACGCCGTGCGTCTCGGCGCCGACGCCGTCGGTTATACACTTTACGTGGGATCGCCCAAGCAGCATCACGAGATTCTCCAATTTCAGCGCGTTCGTCAGGATTGTGCCCGATTTGGAATGCCGCTGGTGATGTGGGCCTACCCGCGCGGCCGGGCCATCGATGCCAAAGGCGGCAAGGGGACCCTCTACGCCCAGGATTATGCGGCCCGCGTGGCGGAAGAGTTGGGGGCCGACATCGTGAAGCTGCACGAGCCGGAGGACACCAACGACGCCTGTCCCGAGCCGTACCGCTCCCTTCACGAGCCGGCGCCGGAGCGGCTCAAGCGCGTCGTACGTTCCGCTGGAAAGGTGATGGTGCTCTTCTCCGGAGGGGAGAAAAACGACGATGACGAGGCCGTTCTGAGGAAGGTGAAGCTCTACTTGGAGAGCGGAGCCCGAGGTGTCATGTTCGGACGGAACATGTGGCTCCGTCCGTTCGATCAAGCGCTGGCGCTCACCCGGCGCGTGCACGAGCTGATGGGAGGGTAAGCGAGATGAATCGACGCCAGTGGCTTCGGGCGGTGGGAGCAGGGTGCGCGAGCGGGCTTTTGGGGTGTGCGCGAGGTGCGGCCACGTCCGGGGCGGGGGCACCTGCCGCGTCGACCACGCAGACCACGCGGGCCGGCACCTCGGCCGGAAGCAAGCTCACGCTCGAGGATTTTCAGCCAAAGAGCATGCTGCACGTGCCGGCCACCCACGTGCCGCGCGCGCGCTTCCCCGTCATCGACGTGCACACCCACCTCACGTGGTCGAAGACCATGCGCCATGGGGTGGCGGTGGGCGAGGAGAACACGTTCTTCGCCGAGCCGGCGGGCATCGTGGAGGTGATGGCCAAGAAGAACGTGAAGATGATGGTCAACCTCACCGGCGGCACCGGCAAGGGCCTGGAGTCCACCATCGCGGCCCTCGATCGCAAATACGAAGGCCGCTTCGCCACCCTGACGGAGCCCTCGTACGGGCGCTGGCTCGAGCCCAAATACCCGCAGATCCAAGCCGACGCCATCGAGCACGCCCGAAAGGCGGGGGCGCGCGGGCTCAAGGTGCTCAAGACCTTGGGGCTCTATTTGCGCGAGCAGCTCGACACGGGGCCGCTGGTGAAGATCGACGACCGGCGCTTCGACCCCATGTGGGAGGCGTGCGCGGCCCAAAAGATGCCGGTGTGGATGCACGTCTCCGATCCGGAGGCTTTTTTTCTCCCTACCGATCGAAACAACGAGCGGTACGAGGAGCTCTCGAACCACCCGGACTGGTCCTTCCACGGCAAGGATTTTCCCTCCAACGCGGAGCTTTTGGAGGCCCGCAACCGGGTCATCGCGCGCCACCCCAAGGTGACGTTCCTCCTCCTGCACGTCGGCAACGCCGCGGAAAATCTCGGCTTTGTTTCGCGCTGTTTGGATACCTATCCAAATACCCAGGTCGAGATCGGGGCCCGCATTGGGGAGCTGGGGCGCCAGCCGCGCACGTGTCGCAAATTTTTCGATCGCTACCAGGATCGTATCCTCTTCGGGACCGATGCCATCCCGCGTCCCGCTGGCAACGAGGTGCCACAGCAGGTATTTACCGAAGAGCTCTATGAGATTTACTACCGATTCCTCGAGACCGAAGACGAGTACTTCGATTACGCGCCAGCCCCCGTGCCACCGCAGGGTCGCTGGGCCATCTATGGAATCGGTCTCCCGGAGTCGATCCTCAAGAAGGTCTATCACGACAACGCCGCGCGGCTTCTGGGGCTATCTGCATGACGACGCGGGCTGACGGTACGGCATTGCGCATGTTGGTCGAAGAACGTCGCCGAAAGATCCTGCAGATGCTCGAAGAGCAGGGGAGCGTCATGGTGGAAGAGCTCGCGGAGCGCTTCTCCGTCTCCTCCGTCACCGTCCGCGCCGATCTCGCGGCCCTCGAGCGCACGGGCCGGCTGGTGCGCTCGCACGGCGGCGCGGTGAAGCCGCAGGTCTACGACATGCCACTCGGCGTCAAAGAGACCCTGCACCGCCGCGAAAAGACGCGCATCGGCCAAGCCGCCGCCAAATTGATCCGCGATGGCGAGACCGTGCTGCTCGACTCGGGCACCAGCACCGCCGCCATCGCGCGCGAGGTGAAGGGCCTGCCGCTCCGGGCCCTCACTGTGATCACCAATGCGCTCAACATCGCCATGGAGCTGGCCGGCCTGCGTCACATCCGCGTGATCATGCTCGGGGGGATGCTGCGCGAAATGTCGTATTCGCTGGTGGGACCGCACGCCGAACAAATCCTGGAGCGCTTCCACGTCGACCGCCTCTTCCTCGGGGTCGACGGGGTCGATCCGGAGGTGGGCCTCACCACCCCCGACGTGCTCGAGGCCCGCCTCAACGCGCTCATGATTCGCGTCTCGCGCCAGGTGATCGTGGTGGCCGACTCGAGCAAGTTCGGGCGGCGGAGCCTCTCGAAGATCGCGGACCTCGAGGCCATCCACAAGGTGGTGACGGACCGCAAGATCTCGGCCGACATGGTCCGTGCGCTCAAGAACGCCAATGTGGAGGTGGTGGTCGTTTAGAGCTCAGGCCGCTGGCGGGGGCTCGAAGAAAAATCGACAGCATGTTGTCGGCTGGCGGCTCGCTCGTTCGTCATGAAGACATGAACGTCGTTATCAAGCACACGCCGACACGGAAAATTGCATTCATTCGCCATATCGGGCCCTACCAGGACGTGGGACCGACCTTCGCTCGGTTGATGACCTGGGCCGGCCCGAAGGGACTCTTGGGCCCGGGCGCGACGGTGGTTGGCGTACCTTGCGACAACCCCAAGGTCACGCCCAAGAGCGAGCTTCGCTACGACGCCGGGGTGGTGGTGGCCGACGATTTCAAAGGCGACGACGAGGTCGGCGTTCGGGAATTGCCGGGCGGAGAGCACGCGGTGGTCTGTCACGAGGGGCCTTATTCGGAGCTCCCGAAGGCGTACGACTTTTTGGTGGGCGTGTGGCTCCCCGCGAGCGGCCGGCAGATGGGCGCCGCACCGCCCTACGAGGTCTACCTGCGGGATGCGAGCACGACCCCGCCGGAGGAGCTGCGCACCGAGATCTACCTTCCGCTCAAGAGTTAGCGCGCCGTTCGAAGTCCCGAAGTTGGTTGGAGTCGTCCGGCGAACGTCCTCGGGATCCGGTAGAATGCCCGCACATGGCTCGAATGCTCGTGCGGGTATTCTCCGTCGGGTTTGCACTATGGAGCATCGCGGCGTGCGAGGTCATGACCCATTCGGGCGATTTCGCGATCGCGGCGAGCTGTCCAGACGGCTACCTCGCATGTGCAGGTGCCTGCTTCGACGGGCAATTCGACCGTAATCACTGCGGCGCCTGCGATCGCGCCTGCGCCGGCGGCACCGTTTGCTCCGAGGGCGCGTGCGGCACCCAGTGCACCGGCGGCACGACGCTCTGCGGGGCTGTGTGCGTGGACACGACCAGCGACCGGACCAACTGCGGCGGTTGTGGAACGGTGTGCGCGGAGGGGAAAATTTGCTCGCGCGGGGTCTGCGGCTCCGAGTGTGCGCGGGGCGAGACCCTCTGCGGTTTGGTGTGCCGCGATACGCAGAGCGATGCCCGCCACTGCGGGCAGTGTGGAAATAGCTGCGGAGGGGAGGAAGTCTGCGTCAAGGGACGATGCCTCCGCGGCAACTGCGATCTCTATGGTCTCACCGCATGCGGTCCGGGCAATTGTGTGGATACGAAATACGATCCACGCGACTGCGGCTTTTGCGGCCGGCGGTGCAAAGAGAACCAGCTGTGCGACAACGGAAACTGTGTCGTGGTCTGTCGCGTAGGTGAGACCAACTGCGATGGCAATTGCGTCAACCTGGCGACCGATCCCAAAAACTGCGGTGCGTGCGGCAAGCTTTGCTTGGGCGGCCCTTGCATTGCATCGGTGTGCGGCCGGTGAGCATGGCCATCGAGAACGCGACGGGCGCAGAGGTGGAAGCCTTCGAGCCAAAGATGGGCGCGACGCTCAATGGCCGTTACGAGCTCGAGGCCCGCATTGGCGTGGGCGGTATGGGCGAGGTGTGGCGCGCGCGCGATCTGTCGCTGCGCCGCCAAGTCGCCGTCAAGTTTCTATCCGGGGCGCTGGCCGACCGCGAGGAGACGCGCAACCGCTTTCTGGTCGAGGCGCAGGTGACCGCGCAGCTCAACTCCCGGCACGCGGTGCTGGTCTATGACTTCGGTGTCACCGGTGGTGGTCATCCCTACTTCGTGCTCGAGCTCCTCCACGGCGAGACATTGGCCCACCGGCTCGAGCGGGTCGGCAAGCTCGACCCCGAGGCGACCATCGCCATCCTCCGAAAGGCGGCCCGGGCGCTCAGCCGCGCGCACGCGCTGCGCATCGTTCATCGCGACTTCAAGCCCGACAACGTGTTCCTCACGGTGAGCGCCGACGAGGGCGAGGAGCAGGGCGAAGACGTCAAGGTGGTGGACTTCGGTATCGCCAAGATGATTGGCAATCTGGAGGAGGCGCGTGCGTCGGTGGAGGTGCAGGGGGCGGCGATCGCGCCCAGCGCGCAGAGCGTGCAAGGGGCGCATGGCGCGCAGGAGGCGCATGGCGCGCAAGGGGCGCCGGCGGCGCAGAGCGTGCAGAATGCACGGAATGTGCAAAGTCTGGATACGCTGTCGCCGGAGGCGATGCGCAGCTTGACCCGGACCAACAGCTTCATCGGTACGCCGCAGTACATGCCGCCCGAGCAGATCAATCAGTCGGAGGTGGGGCCGCCCGTCGATATTTGGGCGCTCGGGGTGGTGGCGTTCGAGTGTTTGACGGGGACGTCGCCTTTCGCGGGGCGCAGCGTGCTGGAGCTCTTTGCCAGCATCCAGCTGGGGCGCGCGCACTCGGCGCACGCGCTCGATCCCACGATCCCGCCGGCCTTCGATGCGTGGTTTGCGCGGGCCACGGCGCAGGCGCCGGAGGAGCGGTTCACCGATGCAAATCAGGCGGTGGCGGAGCTCGCAGCGGCGATTCTTCCGGGGCGTGCGGCGATGCCCAGCGCGGTGGAGGCGCCGCGCGTTCGTTCGAACGAGGGCATTGCCTTTGGCGATCGGACGTCGACGGGGGCGGGGGTCGAGCATTTGCCGCAGGCGGCGGGGTTGCCGCGAAAGCGGTCGCCGGCGTGGGTGGCGACGGTGGCCATCGTCGTTCTGGCCTTGGCGGGGGCGGGGGTCGTTCGTCTTCGTGGGAAGGGGGCGGCGGAGACCGGGGCTGCGGCGGTGGGGCCGGCACCGGTAGCATCCGTGTCCAGCGTCTCCGAGGTTCCGGTGGGGGGATCTTCGGCGGTTTCGGTCGCGGGGGCGTCTTCGGCGGTCTCCGCTTCGGCGGTCTCCGCTTCGGCGGCTGTGGGGGCGACTCCGGGGGATGCGCCTGCGGCGATCCCGTCGGCGGGCGCGCGTTCGCCCTCGGCGCCGCCGAAAAACTTGCCCGCCGGCAAGGGGCGCGGAGGGCGTGCGGCGAAGGAGGCGGCGTCCGCGGCGCCGGTGCCCACCCCTGCGGCTTCGACGGCGGCGCCGAAGCCGAGCGAGCCGGCGGCGGCGAAGCGTCCTGCGGCGTCGCCTTCGTCGCCCTTCACCCTCCCGCCTCTGGGTCTGTGACGGTATGAGAAACGCCCTTTGCGTATCGGCCGTCGCCGTGGTCTCGCAGCTTTGCACGGCGTCACCCCTCTTCGCGCAGGCGCCCCCGGACGATTTGGGCCGTTCGCGGGCGCGCGCGGTGGCCGAGGAAGGCGACGCGCAATTTGCGGCCGGGCGGTGCGATCGCGCCATCCGACTGTGGAAGGACGCCGCCAAGATCTTCGCCGCGCCGACCATCGATCTGCGCGTGGCGCACTGCCAAGCGCTGCTCGGGCGGGTCGTCGACGCCAGCGCGACCTTGGAGTCGATCGTCGACACCGCCCTCGCGCCCGACGCGCCGCCGGCCTTCGTCGCCGCCAAGGCGCAGGCGCAAAAAGAGCTCCCGACATTGAAGGCGCGCATCGCGACCCTCACCGTCGAACGGCGCACCTCGAACGGCACCCAGGTGGATGAAATCCGCATCGACGATGAAGCCGTGCCGCTCGGGCGCGCGAGCTACCCCATCGATCCCGGGCGCCATCGCGTTCGCATCCGCGCGCACCAAGGGGCGGAGGCGTCGGACACCTGGGAGCAATCCATCGAGCTCGAGGACGGTGAAAAGCGGACCCTGTCCGCGTCCACGGTGCTCGTAACCCCGCCGCCCGGGCCCCGGCCTGCGCGCACCGTGTCCTTCATCGTCGGCGGCGCCGGTCTGGCTTTGACGGGGGCGGGGGCCATCCTCGGCATCATGGCCCTGGGCGACTCGAAGGAGCTCGAGCGCGACTGCGGGCCCAACCGAGCCTCGTGCTCGGCCGAGCATCAATCGCGCATCGATTCGCTCAAGACGAAGTCGCTGCTCGCCGACGTCTTCATCGGCGCGGGCGTCGTCACCCTCGGCGTATCCGGTTTCCTCTTCTGGCGAAGCACGCAGGGCGACAAAGCCGCTCCGCGCTTGCACATCACCGTGACGGGGCGCGGGGCTTTGCTCGAAGGGCGTTTCTGAGGCGCGAGCCCGGATACCATCATCATATTATGTAAAGTACATGGGCGCCGCCTATTATTGAAGTACACAGGCGCCGCCAGCCCCCCCTCGAAACGCCTAAGCGCCGACCGGCTTTCCGTCGATGCGTCGCACGACCACGGTCGCGGAGCGGGGTGGAAGCTTGTTGTCCTGCACGTTCGACGGCCAAGCGCCTTGATCCGGATGTTGGATGTTGATGAAGAACGTCTTCAGATCGGGCGTGTGCGTGATTCCGGTGATTTCGCACCCCTTGGGGCCCGCGAGGAAGCGCGAGGACTTCTTGGTGACCGGATCGACGTAGTACATGGAGTTGTTGCCGAAGACGTCGACCATGTTTCGGAAGGGATCGCCGGAGGCGCCGAGGTTCATATCGGTCTGCACCCAGAGGCGGCCTTGGGGGTCGACATACAAACCGTCGGGGCTGGAGAAGGTGTCGCCGTCGATGTTCCCGGCCAGGTTCTCTTTGGCGATCGACGGATCGCCGGCGAGCAAGAACACCTCCCAGCTGAAGGTGGTGGCCGTCGGGGACCCGCTCGCCTCGGTCCATTTGACGATGTGCCCGTGAAGGTTTTGGACCCGCGGATTGGCCTTGTGGACGACTTTGCGGCCGCCGTTGTTGGTCAGGGTGCAATAGAAGGTCTTGTCGGGCCCCACCGTGATCCACTCGGGACGGTCCATCAGGGTGGCGCCCGCGACGCGCGCCGCCGCCTTGGTGTTGACGAGAACGTCGGCCTGAGCGTTGAAATCGATCTTCGTGTCGGGCTGCTCGCCTTGGGTCTCGTTGCCGGGATCCATGGCGCCCGTGACGAGGCCGTTCTGACCTTGCACCAGCGCGACCCACTGGCCCGTGCCATCGGGGTTGAACTTGGCCGCGTACAAGGTGCCTAGGTCGAGCAAGTTGGCGTTGGCCGCCCGATTGTTCGGATCGAATTTGGCGCTCGGGATGAATTTGTAGATGCAGCCCGGGGTGCCGTCGTCACCCATGTAGAATGCAATCGAATTGTCGCTCCCCAGCAGGTACACGATGTTCTCGTGATCGAAGCGGCCGAGCGCGGTGCGCTTGACGGGCAGGTCGGCCAGCTCGCCGCGGGGGTCGATCTCGACCACCCAGCCGTAGCCGGAGTTCTTCGTGGAGTCCGCAGGAATCAGGTAATTTTCGGATGTCTCTTCGCACGTGAGGTACGTGCCCCAGGGCGTGCGGCCGCTCGAGCAGTTGTTGAGCGTGCCCACCACCTTCGGGCCGACCGTGGACGCGGCGGGGCCGCTGACCCGGTACTCGGTGTTGCCCGTGTAGCGCTTGTTGTAGGTCGAATTGGCCTTTACGCCCCATTTGCCGTCGGCCTTGAGCTCGATCTCGATCACCGACACGCCCACGGAGGAGAGCACGATCTTCCGTTGCTCCAGATCGGGCGTGTTGCGATCGTAGCTGGCGCTGGCGATGAGGATCTTGAGATCGGGCGCCTCGTGGTTGATCGCCAGGAGCCCCCCTTTGTTCGGGTCGACGCCCGGCAGCTCGAAGAAGGCCATGCCGTCGTGGTTCCCGCCCGCGATCTTCTCCGTCTCCCCCGACGTGAGGAACGTCCCCGTGAAGGGCGTCGCGCCCGGCACCACGGCGTCGCCCGCGGCGAAGAGCACGTCCACCGAGTAACCCTCGGGCACGACCACGGTGTCGGCCGTGCTTCGCGCGATCTTCTTGAACTGGACCGCGTACGGGCCCGATGGCCCCGCGTCGATGCCCGCGTCCGTGCCGGGCCGCACGCTGGCATCCGGCCCGAGGGTGGGTCCGCCGCCATCGAGGTTGGGGTGGACGAGGGTGTCGTCGCTGCTGCAGGCGTTGAGCGCGGTCCCGCCGAACAGCGCGGCGAGCGATGCGCCCACGCTGCCGCGCAGCATGGTGCGGCGCGTGACATGGGCCTCGGCGAGCACGTCGTCGAACGACTGGCCGCCGGCGGCCTCGGGTTGTTCGGGGTTTCGGCCTGCGGCGCGTGCGCGATCGGTCAGATACGACATGGTGATCCTCGTTCGGGTGTCGGGGGACAAAAGGAGAAACCCCGGACGTTACCGTTCGCCATTTCACATGCCGGTGACTCTTTCGCGTCGAACATGCGACCGAGCCATCACGGGTTCGCGCCCTCGCGCGCTCGACCCTCGCCCGACGGAGATTACAGCTTGCGCGGACGCGGGACGTTGTACCGCTCGAGGCGGGTGATCAAGGTGCCGCGGGAGATGCCGAGCAGCTTTGCCGCGCGCGTCTGATTGCCGTTGCACGCGCGGAGCGCCTCCAAGATGCGCTGGTACTCGGCCGATTCGGCGGCCTCGCGCAGGCTTTGGTTGGTGGTCCCCGTGTCCGAGTCGCCCGAGGCCGCGGGCGGCGCCGAGCCAAAGGACGGGAGAGGCTCGGCGGGCGGGCCGCTGATGCGCGCCTTTTGCTGCGCCGTGTTGCGCGCCTCCAGCTCCTCGAAGTGGCTCGCCGTGAGCACGCGCGGGTTCGCGAGCACCAGCGCGCGCTCGAGCACCGCGCGCAGCTCGCGCAGGTTGCCCGGCCAGGTGTGGCGCTCGAGCACGCGCAAGGCGTCGGCCGAGAGGAGCGGCGGCGGCTTGTGGCGGGCGCGCGCCACGTCGTCGAGGATGGACGTGGCGAGGTCGGCGAACTCGCTGGTGCGCGCGCGCAGAGGCGGAATGCGCAAGGTGAGGTGCGCCAGCCGGTAGAAGAGGTCCCCGCGAAAGGCGCCCGCGGTCACGGCTTGTTCGAGCTGGCCCGACGACATCGAGAGAACGCGCGCGGCCACCTTGGGGAGCGAACGCTCGAGCACGTGCTCCCACGCGCGAAGGAGGAGCGCTTGCCCCTCGGCGCCCAGATCGGCCACGTCGTCGAGCAAGAGCGAGCCCGAGGCCGCGCGCGCAAAACAGTCGGCGAGATCGACCTGGCCGCTGCGCACCTGCGCGCACGAGACGCGCACCATCGGCCCCGCGAACCGCTTGGAGCAGGTGTGAATGCGCTGGGCGGTGTGGTCTTTGCCCGAGCCCGTCTCTCCTTCGATGAGCACCGGCAGATCGGCCCGCGCCACCCGAAGGAGGATGCGATCCATATCGGAGCCGTCGGCCGAGAGCTCGTGCTCCTGGGTGGCGCCCAAGGTGGGGCTTCGCTCGTGCGTCATGCGAAGCACCCCCAGCGCCTCGCCGAACTCGAGCGGTGTTCCATCCGTGACCAGGACGCGCTTTTTGGGCTCCAGGAGCCGCCCGCCGGCCTTCGTCCCATTGGCGCTGCCCAGGTCTTCGACCCAGGTCTGCTCGCCGATGTGCAGGCGCGCGTGCGCCCGGGAAACGCTCGGGTCCTCGATGTGCACGTCGGCGTCGCGGCCTCGGCCCACCGTCCACGTTCCTTGGCCGAGGCCCACGTCGAACGAGCCGGCGGCGGTGAAGATGCGAAGGAACGGCCCGTTGCCCTGTGCCCCGATCAGAGCGGGCACGGTCACGCTGTTGGTATCGCTCACGGAGTTTCTCACGTCCCCTTACTCATGTGGGAGCACACGCTCCCGTTCCCGTACGTACGTGCGAGCACGGGGGCGGTATCGGTGAACGATGTTCGGCCCATGCTGCCAATGTATCTCAAGAACAAGGCCAGGAGAACGGACCGCGCGGGCGGGTTTCAGCCCTTCCTTGGACCGTGAACCGCGGTGGCCTGCAACTGCGCGAATTGTTCAAAGTTTCGAACAATTCGTTCATGGGGTCGGACGAATGGAAGGACCCCCACCAAGGCCCCCTGCGAGCAACCCGATCCATGCGTGCACCGCGTTCCCTCCACTGAGCTGCCTCCGATCTCACTCGCATGTTGCGCCATCGTATTCGTATCGATCGCGCCACGTCCGGACCTCGAAATGGCCCGCATCTGCACGATCTTTCGTCCAGGTATCGGCATCGTGCAGGTAATCGGTATTCGCGTTTGCGCGATCGGGCGCCGTCGCGCGGGGTCCTGGCGTACATCGAAGAAGAGGGCGGATTGTTCGTAAAATTGAACATCAAGTTTGGAGGACGCCACACGGCCCGATCGAGGGGCATTGGCCCATAGGTTGCGATACCTCGGAAGCAGGAGGCCGTAAGGCCTTTTTAGATAGCGAGGTGGTGCGCCGTGCAGCCCGGTACGTTGTTGGCCAAACACTATCGTGTCGAACGATTGCTCGGGGAAGGGGGGATGGGCGCCGTCTACGCCGCCGTCGCCGTTCACAATGGAAGGCGGGTGGCGCTCAAGATGGTTCGAAAGGAGCTGCTCTCGGAGCAACCCACGAGCGCGCTCGAGCGACTGCGGCGCGAGGCCATCGCCATGAGCGCGATCGATCACCCGCACGTGGTCCGCGTGCTGGATCTCGTGGTCGAGAACGGCCAGCCGTTCATCGCCATGGAGCTCCTGGAGGGGGAGTCGCTGGGCAAGATCATCAAGCATCGCGGGCGGATGAACGCCACCAAGGTAAGCCGCATCGGCACGCAGATCTTGGGCGCGCTCAAGGTGGTCCATCGCGCGGGCTTCGTTCATCGCGACGTGAAGCCCGACAACATTTACCTCGTGGGAAACGACCAGGAGCCCTTTGCCAAGTTGCTGGACTTCGGGCTGGTCAAGCGGGTCGAGACCACCGGATCGCACTGGGATTTGACCCGGGCCGGCAGCGCGCTCGGAACATGGCAGTACATGGCCCCCGAGCAGGCCCTCGGCCAGCGGGTCGACGCTCGCGCCGATCTCTATTCGCTGGGCGCGTGCCTCTATTATGCGCTCAGCGGCAAGCGCCCGCACGAGGCAGCGCACATGGACGCCGCGCTCTTTGCGTTCTCGCTCCGCCCGGCCCCGCCGCTCGCCCAGCTTCGGCCCGAGCTCGGCGAGGGCTTTTGCTCGGTCATCGACCGCGCGCTTTGCAAAGACGTGAACGCGCGGTGGCAATCCGCTTCGAAGATGGCGCACGCGTTATCGGTCGAGCCCGTGTTTTCGGATGAGGCGATGGACATAACTGCGCGCGAGTCCAGCCGCTTCGGCCACCGCTGTGACGTTACCACCGTGGTACGAGAGTGCGGAGGTGACATAAGTACGTTCGAGGTGGTCGATCCACTCGTCGCGGATGTCCTTGAACGGGCGCGATACGTCGACGGGGGGAAACGCTCCGCCTGAATGCTCCGCGGGAACTTTGGTTTCGGGGCGCGTGGCCGGGCTGATGGCCAGCGCCTCTTCGGCGCCCAAGGTGACGGCGCGCTCGATGAAGCTTCGCAGCTCGCGCACATTGCCCGGCCACGAACGCGCGGAGAGCTCGGTCATCGGCAGATCGAGGGGCGGGGCGCCGCGCGCGCGGAGCATCTCGGCCACGATGAGCGGAATGTCGTCCCGGCGGTCGCGAAGGGGCGGGATGGCGATGGGCAAGACGTTGAGGCGAAAGAAGAGGTCCTCGCGAAACGTGCCCTCGTTGACCATGGCGGCGAGGTTTCGATGGGTGGCCGTCAAGAAGCGCGCGCGAATGGGGCGGTAGTTCGTCTCGCCGATGCGCCGAAAGGTGTGGCTCTCCAGCGCACGAAGGAGCTTGGGCTGCACGTCGAGGGGGAGCTCGCCGACCTCGTCGAGGAAGATGGTGCCTTCGGCGGCGACCTCCACCGCGCCCAAATGGGTCGAAACGGCCCCCGTGAAGGCGCCTTTGGCGTGTCCGAAGAGCTCGGACTCCAAGAGGTTGCCGGGCATGGCGCCGCAGTCGACGACCACGAACGGGCGCTTGGCACGAACGGACGCTTCATGAATGGCGCGGGCGACCAGCTCTTTGCCCGTCCCCGTTTCACCGTGGATCAAGGCCACGGCGTCCGAGTTCGCCACCCGCAAAAGGCGATGGAACACCTCGCGCATTTTGACGCTTCCGCCCAGCAAAGGGCCAAAGCGATCGGTGGGCCAGAGCGGGCGGGTCTCGCGATCGACCTCGATGGCGATTCGCGTATGGCCGACGACGACCGCGCCGCCGCTGGGGACGCGCGCAAAGCCCACGCGCACGCCCTCGACGAAGGTGCCGTTGCGGCTCCCGAGATCGCGGACCCAAACGCCGTCTTCGCCGAGCTCGAGCTGCGCATGCACGCGCGACACGAGGGGATCGGCGATGGTGAGGGCGGCTCCCGTGCCGCTGCCTACGACCAGGGAGCTCTCGAGCTTGACGGGCGGGTCCGTCCCGCCGGCGACTCGGACGTACGCCGTCGAAAACAGCTCGGTTGCGGCGCCTTGGTATTCGATGGTTTGGTCGTCGGACACGCTACGACGATATGCCAATTATTTCCCCGGCGTGAGTTTTTCGGCGAGCGCGCGCTCGGCGCGTTGAAGCTCGCTGGTGGCGTCGATGACCGTGGGTTTGCGCGGGAGAGGCGTGGGGCCTTGGTTCGTCGCGCGGCGCACGGTGGGGTGCGGGCGCGGCGGGGGTTTGGGGGTTGGCGGCGGGGTGATGGTGGGGGAGCCGGATCGGGTTGGAGCTCGATGATGGGTGGCGTTGGGGCGGCGGCGGCGGGTGGAGGAGGCGGAGGAGATGGAGTTGGTGCGGGCGCGGGGCTTGGGGGAGTGGGGCTTGGGGCTGTTGCGGCGGGGGTTGGTGCGGGGGCTGGGGGAGCGACCATCGCGAGCGTGCCGGGGGCGGCGGGGGGCGGTGCAACTGCAACGGTCGGGGTGGTGGGCGAGGGGGTGCTTGCGGCTGGAGGTGTGAGGGTGGCGCGGGAGGTTGGGGACTCTTCGAGGTACCAAGCGAAGAAGCCGAAGAGGGTGCCGGATATGCAGAGCACGGGCACGGCGAGGCGGGAGCCCGTGGAGGGTTGGGCGCGGGGGGAGGACATGGACATGCCCAACGGCGGGAGGCTTGCGGGGCGATCGTGGTAGGCATCGGGGGGGCCTTCCTCGTGCGCGTCGTGGGGGTTGGGCGCGTGATCGCGGGGGTCGTGCTCCTCGTCGTTTGCCTCGCGCTCCTCTTTTTCCTCGTCCTCCTCGGTGTCGTCGTTCTCTTCCTGTTCTTCCCGCTCTTCCTCTTCTTCCTCTTCTTTCTCGTCATCCGCGCCATAAGGGATATGGCGTGGGTGCGCTTGCGCGATGTCGGGGGAGTCGTCGGTGTCGTGGAAGGATGGCGGGACGGGGACCAGAGGAGGAACGGCGATGAGGGGAGGGGAGGCGGCGTATCCGCCCTCGACCTTGGCGAGATCGGCGTGCCTTACGGGGCCGCTCGGGCGGCGGGCGAGCACGGTGGGCTCGTTGTAATAGGCGATGATCGTTTGTTCGTCGTCCGATGAGGTTTCGGGGACGGGGGAGCGATACATGACGACGGTGGCATCGTCGTCGGTGTACGCGGGGACGGGGTCGGGGCGCCCGCGATTCATCGAGGGCTTCTTGTCAGGATGGTGTCGCACGTTGGGTATCGAGCAACTGGAGTGCCAATCGGATGACGTTCGCGATGGCGTGCGATGCGCGGCAAGGGCCGCGCGGGTGTCGCGCGACGTGGCGACGGGCGCGCGCCATTCGGGTGTGTTCGGAAAATAGTCCTCACGAGACTTCGACTGTCCACTGAGGTGAACACCGAGGCGCGCGCCCGGACGTCGTTCGGCCACGTTATCTGCGTGGCCGCGATCGTGCATTGCGAGTCCTTCGACATGATGCCTCGTTCCTCGTTCTTCTCCGTTGCCGTCGTGAGCGCGCTGGTCGCGACCTCCGCGTTCACCGCCCATGCCCAGGACGCCTACGAGCTCACCTTGCCCGCCGCACTCGTCATGGCCCGCACGCGCGCCGCGGAGATGCGGGCTGCGCGCGCGCGCCACGAGACCGCCAGCGCGGAGGCCGACGCGGCCCTCGCAGGCTACTTGCCGAGCCTCTCGGGCCAGGCGGGCGCCGGCCAGACGTGGTCGCGCACCGAGGGAAAGACGTTGGACGAGAGCGGCAATACCGTGGATTACGTCGATAACGGCACCCGGCGCCAGCTCGATGCATCGGCCTCCCTGCGCTGGACGGCCTTCGACTTTTGGCAGACCCCGAGCCGCGTGGGCGCCGCGCGCGCCGATGCCCGGGCCGCCTTTCAGCGCGTGCGGGCCACCGCCAACGACACCACCCGCGCCGTGGCCAGCGCGTACTTCACTGTCGTTTTCGATCAGCTCCTCGATGAAAACGCCAAGCTGACCACGCAGATCCGCGAGCGGCACGCGGCCATCACGCACGGCCTGGTGGCGTCGGGCATCCGGCCCACGGTGGAGGAGGCCCGCGCCCGGGTCGAGCTCGATCTGGCGCGCCTCGAGAGCATCACCACCGAGCGGCAGATGGCGCAGGACAAAGTGAAGCTCGCCACCATCCTGCTCCTGCCGCCGACCACGCCCATCAAGGTCGTTCGCCCCGCGGTCCTGCCCAAGGCGACCGAGGAGCCCAAGCTCGCCGCCAACGAGGCCGCGGAGCGGCGCCCGGAGGTGCGGGCCGCCTACGAGAGCGTGGAGGCGCGCGAGCGTGCGCTCACCGCGGCCAAGGTCGAGCGGCTCCCCACCATCGGCGCCTCGCTCGACGCCACGCACCGCTCGACCTTGGCCGATCGCGAAGACCCGCGTTACCCCAAGGAGAACGCGCTCGCCGCCATGCTGACGGTGAGCGTCCCCGTGTTCGACTGGCGCGTGTGGGGCCAGGTGCCGGTGGCCAGCGGGAACCTCGCGGCCGCCGAGGCGGAGCGCGCGGGCACCGTCGCGCGCGTGCGCGGAGAGGCCGCCGAGGCGGCGTATGGCCTGCAGTCGGCGCGCCTCGCGCTCGAGCAATCGCGCTCCACGCGCGATCTCGCGGGCGCCACCTTGGCCGTCATGGAGGCGCGGTACCAGGCCGGCCTCGTCACCACCACCGATCTCTTCGACGCCGCCGCGAGGGACGCGGACGCTCGCCGCGGGCTGATCCGCGCGGAGCTCGGCGTTGCGCAAGCCGTCATCCAAGAACTGGCCGCGACCGGCCGCATCACGGAGCTCGAACGATGATACCGCAACTCTTTCGCAAAGCTGCCGTCGAGCGCCATGGAGGCGCTCGCGAGGGCGATCTCCTCCGCTTGGAGACCAAGTGGACCTCGTGGTCCTTCCGCCTGGTGCTCATCGCCGGCCTGGTGGCGCTGGCCTTCATCATCGTCTTCGACGTGAACGAATACGCCACCGGCCCGGCCATCGTTCGGGTCGAGGGCCGCCGGCCCTTGGTCACCATGGTCGCGGGCATCGTGGAGACGGTGCACGTGCAGTCGGGGCAGCACGTCGAGAAGGACCAAGTGCTGGTCACCGTCTCGGCCCCCGCCGAGCAAGCGGAGTACCGGCGCGCGAGCCGCGAGTTCCAGCTCAGCCTGGCCGCGCTGCTCCGCGATCCTTCCGACAACTCCACCAAGTCGAGCCTCGCGTCGCTCAAGCCCAAACGCGACAACGCGGCGCAGCTGGCCAACGCGCGGATCGTGCGCGCGCCGCACGCGGGGGTGGTGACCGACATCCGCGTTCGACCCGGGCAGTACCTCGCGGCCAACGACGTGGTGGCGGGCATCGCGCCCGAGGGGGCCAAAGCGTCGCTGGTGGCGTTCGTGCCGGGCGAATACCGCCCCATGCTCAAACCCGGCCAGCAACTTCGCTTTTCGCTCCAAGGATACAAGTTCGAATATCGAACGCTCGACGTGGAGTCCGTCGGCGCCGAGGTCGTGGGGCCGGCCGAGATGCGGCGCTACATCGGCCAAGAGCTGGGCGACGCCGTCCCCGTCGAAGGCGCCACCGTGCTCGTGAAGGCGCCGCTCCCGTGGCGGACCTTCACCGCCGACGGTCAGACGTACTCGTACGTGGAAGGGCTCACGGGCACGGCGAGCGTTCGCGTCCGCAAGGAGCCCATCATCGTCGTCCTCGTTCCTGGCCTCAAGTCCCTCCGGAACCGCCGCTAACCCCACCGAAAGGGCAACCCCGTGAACTTCACCTCCATCGCCGAAACCATCCAGAAGCACCCCGCCCTCGCCGCGCTCGGCCAACTCGGCCCCAAGAAGCGCGTGCCCGTCCTCGTGCAGCTCGAGGCCGCAGACTGCGGCCCCACGTGCCTGCAGATGTGCCTCGCCTTCCATGGCCAAGAGGTCCGCCTCGACGAGCTGCGCCTCGCCACCGGCTGCAACCGCGACGGGGTGAGCGCTCTCGCCCTGGTGCAGACCGCGCGCGACTACGGGCTCGCGGCGCGCGGCGTCCGCATCGAGCTCGAGGATCTCTTCGCGCTGGAGCCGGGCACGATCCTGCACTGGGGCTTCGCGCACTTCGTGGTGTTCGAGCACGTCATCGGCGAGACGGTTCATATCGTGGATCCCGGCATCGGCCGGCGCGCGCTGTCCCTCGAGGAGGTGAGCGAGTCGTTCACGGGGGTCGCCCTGGTCTTCGAGGTCCAGGAGGGGTTTCAAAAGGGCAAGCTCGAGCGCCCCCTGCGCCACTACTTGAAGAAGACCATGCGCGGCACCGGGGATTGGGTGCGCGTGGTGGCCATGTCCATGGTCCTGCAGCTCTGCGGCCTGCTCCTGCCGTTCATCAACGGCCGCGTGATCGACCGGGTCATCCCCCACTCGGACAAGCACCTCTTGACGGTCATGATCCTCGGCCTCGCCACCGTGGCGCTGTTCGAGTTCTTCGCCATGATCGCCCGCTCGAACCTGCTGCTCAACCTGCGCACGCGCTTGGACGCGCAAATGACGTTGGGGTTCTTGGATCACCTGCTGTCCTTGCCCTATCCCTTCTTCCAGCGGCGGCACGCGGGCGACTTGATGATGCGTCTCAATAGCAACGCCCAGATCCGCGAGATCTTGAGCTCGGGTGTGCTCAGCGGCGCCATCGACGGCCTCTTGGTGCTGGTCTACTTGGCGCTGCTCCTCTCCTTGAGCCCCAAGCTCGCCATCGTGGCCATCATCCTGGTCACCCTCGAGGCTACGGTGTGCTTGATCGTGCAGAAGAAGCAGGCCGGCTTGCTCACCAGCGCGCAGCAAAAGCAGGCCGAGAGCGAGAGCCAGCTGGTCGAGCTGCTCAACGGCATCGAGACCTTGAAGACCACCGGCACCGAAGGGCGCGCCGCGCAGCGCTGGTCGAACGTGTTCGTGGAGGTGATGAACCTCTCGCTCCAGCGCGGCCGCATGTCGGCGTGGTCGGACGCGATCTTGAAGATCGTCACCACCTTGAGCCCGTTCATTCTTCTCATCGTCGGCGTCTTCGAGACCATGGCCGGCAAGATGACCCTCGGCACCATGTTCGGTGCGCTGGCCTTCGCCGATGCCTTCATTCACCCCGTCTCCAGCCTCATCGGCACGTTCTCGCAGTTTCAGCTGGTGGGGGTGTACATCGACCGCATCGAGGACGTGATGACCACGCCCAAGGAGCAAGTTCGCAACGATCTGCGCACGGCGCCGCCGCTGCGGGGGAGCATCCACGTCGACAACATCTCCTTTCAGTACGGGCCCAAGAGCAAAATGGTCGTGAAGAACGTGTCGCTGCAGATCGCGCCGGGCCAGTCGGTGGCTTTGGTGGGGCGCTCGGGCTCCGGCAAGTCGACCTTGGCCGCGCTCTTGGCCGGTCTGTATGTGCCCACCGAGGGGAAAATCACCTACGACGGCATCAACCTGGCCGACCTTCACTTGCCCAGCTTGCGGCGGCAAATCGGCATCGTCATCCAGCGGCCCTATGTGTTCGGGACCACCGTCCGCGCCAACATCACCAACGGCGATGCATCGATTTCGAGCCGCGCGCTGGAGAAGGCGGGCAAGGCGGCGGCCATCCATGACGAGATCATGGAGATGCCCATGGGGTACGAGACCCCGCTCACGGCCGGAGGCGCCACGCTCTCGGGCGGGCAGCGGCAAAGGCTCGCGCTGGCCGCCGCGCTGTTGAAGAAGCCGCCGATCCTCTTGCTCGACGAGGCGACCAGCGCGCTCGACAACCTCACGGAGCGCGCGGTGCACGACAACTTGGACCGGCTCGGATGCACGCGCATCATCATCGCCCACCGCCTCAGCACCATCCGCCGGGCCGACGTCATTCTGGTGATGAACGACGGTGTGCTGGTCGAGCAAGGCGATCATGAGTCCCTGGTCGCGGAAGGTGGGCTCTACGCCTCCCTCATCGCCGCGCAGAGCTCCGACCACGAGCCCGCCGAGGACGAAAAAGCAAACTACGACGAGTTCGGAGGTGACGCGTGAAGCTCTTGAGGACCCTTTCCCTGACCGTGATGGCCGCCTTTTCCGCGTACACCGTGCCCAAATACGGTTGGCCCATCGTGCTGGAGAAGGCGCGCGCGCAGATGGATTCGGGCGAGCCCGAGCGGCCCCCGGCCCCGCGCCCCAGCGAGGACCGCTCGATCGCCGAGCCCTGGACCGGCGTGATCCTCGCCCCCGCCGTGGAGCTCACGGCCCGCAACGATGGACGGCTCGCCAAGGTGCTGGTGCGGGTCGGAGACACCGTTCACGCAGGCGACGTCCTTGCGCAGCTCGACATCACCGTTCAACTGCACGAGATCGCCGCCGCCGAAGCCGCCTTGCGCGCCTCCCGGGCCGAGGCGGGGGCCGCCAGCGTGTCGCTCGCCCAGGCGGCCGATCGGGCCAAGCGCCGCAAGATGGTGGTCAAATACGGGGACACGGAGCTGCCCATCGTTTCGCCCGAGGAGCTCGTCGGCTCGAACTTCGATCAGAAGGCGGCGGGCAGCCGGCTCGTGGCCGCAGCCGCCAACACCCAGGAGCGGGTCGCGCGCCTCGAGCAGCTCCGCGCCACCGTCGACGAAGCGACCATCCGAGCCCCCTTCGACGGCGCCGTCGCCACACGCTACTTGGAGCCGGGGGCCCATGTTCGCTCGGGCATGTCGCTCATCCGGCTCGTGGGGCAGGGGGGGCTCCGCGTTCGCTTCGCGGTCCCCGAGGCCGAAGCCGGTGCCGTGCAGCTCGCGTCCAAGGTGCTCCTCGAGTGCGATGGCCAGACCCTCGGCGCGGCCATCGATCGCATCGCGCCCGAGGTCGAGTCCTCGTCGGGGACCATCTTCGTCGAGGCCTCCGTGGAGGGGGTTCACGAGAGCCAGCACACGGCCCTCGCGGGGCGGGTCGTGGGGGTGAAGCTGGCGCCCGCGGTGTCGTTGCCGACCGAAGGCATCCCTGCGATCAACCCCACCAGCGGCTGATACGTCGTCCTCGCAGCCCCGTAGGCCGAAACGCCGAGCGCCAACGATGCGCCTCGGCGTTCTTGCTTTTGTGCGCCCGCGCGCAGCCTTTCGCGGGGCGCCCAGCACGCAGCACGCGGCGCGCAGCACGCAGCACCGGGCGCGCAGCACGCGGCGCGAGGCACGCAGCACGCGGCGCGCAGCACGCAGCACGCAGCACCGGGCGCGCAGCGCGCGACACGCGGCGCGAGGCACGGAGGGTGGAGACTCGGGAGGACACGCGGAGCCTTCGGGCGACAGCTCGGGGCCCCTGCTCGGCCGAGGCACGGCGGGATCGTCGTTCAAAGCCTCGAATCATGGACGGTACGCCCGATGCAATGACTCCATGCAACCGCCGTCCACGAGACACGCGAGACCGTCTTCCGAGGCACCTCTCGCGAACCGAAGGCCTACGGAGGCCGTAGGCCGGAGTAACCCATCGAGTTTGATTGAACCCCGAGGAGACGAGAGATGAACACCAAGAGCCACCCCAAAGCCCGAATCCTGACCACCATCGACGACGCCGTACTCGCCCAGATCGGCGGCGCCGGGTTCTACGCCCAGCCCCTCGCGCACCAACACGGTCGCTATTCCCATCGCCCCATGGTGCCCCAACACGCGGGGACCGTCGCCCGCGGACGAGCGAATGCCCCGTATCCGTGGTTCAAACAAATCATGCCCTTCATCCGCAAGCTGGGGCGCGGCCTGACGGGTTGAGCGGACGGTCACCAGGTCACCACACTGCCGGTTCGTCCGGCGCACGAGGAGATTGGCCATGAGCAACGTGAGAGCACTCAAAGATCCGTATTATCGAAAGCGGCAGGGCATGGACTCGGACGATCATCCGGCCGGTCCCGCGGATTTGAAAGACGACCAGCTGGAGCGGATCCAGGGCGGATGGGCGTGGGTCGCCGTCGGCGTCAGCATGAAGGTCTGCAAAGACGTTTATCGAGCCGGGGTGACGGCCTACCAGGCCTACCGCGCCTATCGGAGCCGGCGCTGACCGGTCCTCCCTTGATTCGACGACCTCGAACGCCACGTGGCCTGCCTCCCGCCGGATGCAGGCCACGAGTCGTTTTGTGGGCCGGATTTTCGAGGGCCCTCGGCGCCGTTCCCACCTCCGTCGGTGCGCGCCCGAGGACCGATTCATCGCCCACCTCCCATCGAGTGAACACCGGAAAGGACACACGAAGCGTGAAGGAGACACATCGAATCATCGCGAGCATCGCATATCCCGTATTTCCCTCGAATCCAACTTCGGCACGGCGACTGCAATAACGCCTGACACGAAACGCGAACACGAAAGTTCGCAACAACGGATGGAGAGACCACCATGGACAACAGCAAGAAGACCGCGAAGGACCTCGACCCGACCAAGAACCCCGCCGGTCCGACGCAGCTGAGCGACGAGCAGCTCGAGGACGTGAGCGGCGCAGGGACGCCCCTGATTGCCGCGACCATCGGCGCCAGCGTCAAATATTGCTCCCGCGGCTTCCGCAAGGTCCGCGGCTGGTTCCGCCGCCGCTAAATCGCATTACGAATCGCATTCATCGCCTATCGCAGCACCGACCAAACACCATTTCCACGAAATCGAACATTGGAGGACACCATGAACAACAAGACCGCGAAGGACCTCGACCCGACCAAGAACCCCGCCGGCCCCGTGCAGTTGAGCGACGAAGAGCTGGAGGACGTGAGCGGCGCAGGGACGCCCCTGATTGCCGCGACCATCGGCGCCAGCGTCAAGTATTGCTCCCGCGGTTTCCGCAAGGTCCGCGGCTGGTTCCGCCGCCGCTGATTCGCGTCGCCCATCGCAACCTCGAGCATCGCAGCATCCCCCCAACCCATTTCCCGAAATCGAAACCTTGGAGGACATCATGAACAACAAGACCGCGAAGGATCTCGACCCGACCAAGAACCCCGCCGGCCCGGTGCAGTTGAGCGACGAAGAGCTGGAGGACGTCAGCGGCGCAGGAACGCCCCTCGTTGCTGCGACCATCGGTGCCAGCGTCAAGTATTGCTCCCGTGGCTTTCGTTGGATCAAGCGCCGGTTCCATTGGTGATGCCGCGCGCAGGCACCGTGGCTCGTTCCTTCCTCGCGAGGACGAGCCACGGATCGCACCCCTGACCATCGGCCGCCCCCGGCCCCTCGACGAGCAAAGGATCGAATCGTGAACGACACGGACATGCAATCGATGGATCGAACGGGCGAGCAGGTCATCCCCTGGCAGCTCGCAGCAACCCCGCACGAACGGCTGGCAAAGGGTCTCGGGGTCGCAAGTGCCGATGGAACGGCCGAGTCGCGGTACGCGTATTGGCGCCAATTGGGATGGGTTCAAGCGCATCCCGAGCGCGCTCCAGCGCGATTCGCCGCCCTCGGCCTCGACGAACCCGAATTCATTTCGATGTTCGGCGAGGAAAAGAGCGCCCTCGCCGAACGACTCGGCCCCGCCCCCGCGTGGTTCCACAGCGCGTGCACCGCGCTCGCGTCCCACGCCGCGAGCCTGCCGCGCACGAGCGCCAATGAGAACGCGAATCAGGATCAGAATCAGAACGAAAGCGAAGGCGAGGCGGATTTTCTCTCGCTGGTGGCGCCCCTGATCGAGCACGCGCAGAACGAGCTCGCGGAGCGCCTCGAGGCGCTCCTCGGTCGCGAGGGTGTCCCCGTGGAGCTCATGCCGCTCGCGTCCCTGGCGGACACGCCGCCCGAAGAGCGGATTTGGGACGCGGTGTACAAGACGCTGGTGCTCGAGCTGAAGGTGGCGGAGCTGAATGGTAAACTCCAGACGCAGGACCCCGAAGCGCGTCTGGCCGAGTTCGTTCGCTCCCTGGAGGAGCCGGGGGGCCGCACCCAGCTCTGGGCCGAGTACCCCGTCCTGGTTCGATATGTCGTCGGAATATTGGATCAATGGGTGCGCCGGAGCGCCGAGGTGGCCGAGCGATGGATTGGCGATTGGAACCTGCTCATCGCGAGCGGCCTCTTGCCGGAGTCACCCGGTGAATTGCTGGAGCTCAGCGTCGGTCAGGGCGACGTGCACCGCGATGGCCAGAGCGTGGCCATCGCCACCTTCGAGCGCGCCAAGCTCGTGTACAAGCCGCGATCGTTGGCCCCGGAGGCCGTCGTCAATCGGCTGATTGGCTGGTTCAATGAGCGCGCGCCCGCGTACGACTTGCGCCCGCTGCACCTCCTCGACCGTGGCAGCTACGGCTGGACCGAGTTCTTGGCCCACGAGCCATGCACGGACGACGAGCAGCTGCGGGGCTTCTACTGGCGCGCGGGGGCGATGCTCGCCCTCTTGCACGTGCTCTGGGGAATCGACTTTCATCGCGAAAACCTGATCGCGCACGGCGCCTATCCGGTCGCCATCGATTGTGAGGTCCTGTGCCATATCACCGAGACCGACATCACGGGCGTTCCCGGGCCGCGCAACCTCGAGCCGGCCGATGCGTTCTTGGCAGATAGCGTCGTGCGGGTGGGCCTCCTCCCGGTGCCCTTCGTCTTCCAGGACGATCAGTCGAAGTGGCAGCGCTCCGATCTCTCCGCCCTCTCCGGCGCCGCCGGGCAGAGCACCCCCATCACCGCGCCCACCTTGGTCGTCGAAGACGGGGAGCTCCGGGTGCGCAACCGGCGCGGCGAGATGGAGGCCACGCAGAACTTGCCGTCGGACTCCTCGGCCACCGCGTTCACCCCCGAGGTCGTGGACGGCTTCGAGACCGCGTACCGCGAGCTCGCGCAAGGACGCGACGAGCTCCTCGCGCCGGGCGAGTTGCTCGATTGGCTGCGCGGGGTCGAGCTCCGCCTCTTGCTGCGGCCGACCATGTATTACGAGCGCGTCCTCTTGGACAGCTTGCACCCGGATTTCATGCGCGACGCCATGGACCGATCCATTTGCCTGGATCGGCTCTTTGCCAAAGGGCATGTGCCGGGCATGGCCTCGGTGGCCGAAGACGAGATTCGCCAATTGGTCACGGGCAATATTCCCTTTTTCACGTTTCGCCCCGAGTCGCCCGATCTCGTGCTGGAGAGTGGCGAGCGGGTGCCGAGCTTTCTGCCGCGGGTGCCGCTCGCGTGCGTCGAACAGCGCCTGCGCGATCTTTCGGACGATGACATGGGCCGGCAACGTCATTTGATCGAGCTCACCTTGGCCTGCTTCGATCCCGAGAGCATGCCGCGCCCGTCGCGCGCGCCCGTCGCCACGTCGACCCTTGCCCTCCCGGGCGAGCTTCGCGCGGTCGCCGTCCGCATCGGCGAAACGGTGATGCGCAAAAAGCTCGAACGCGGCGGGCGCGCGGGCTGGGTGTTCGCCAAAAATCTCCACGACGAGATTTGGACCCCGGGCCCCGTCGGCGCCGACCTTTACGATGGCCTCCCCGGCATCGGCCTCTTCCTCGCGGCGCTCGGCCGCGCGACCTCGCACCCCGGCGCGCTTCGCACGGCCACCCAGATCGGGGATCAGCTGGTCGACGTCGTGCGGCCCATCCTCGATGACGCGGGCAAGTCCAAGCCGGCGCAGGTCGAGTGGCCCGTCGGAGCGTTCAGCGGCGCGGGGGGGATCCTTTACTTCTTGGGCAACCTCACCCGGCTCGCCAACGAGTCGCGGTGGCTCCCGTGCATCGCCTCGCTCGTCGCGTGGATCGAGCGTCATTGCCCGAGTGATCCGCACCTCGACGTCATCAGCGGGTCCGCGGGTGCCCTTCTTGCGCTCCTATCGGTCCGCGATCTGGTGAATGTCGAGGCCGCGGCCTGCGCGGCGGTCGCGCGGCTCACGAGCTCGCAGTCGGCGAGCGGGGAGCACGCGGGCGGCTGGCAATCCGCAGCCGCACCGCGCCCGCTCGCGGGTATGGGGCATGGCGCGGGCGGTATCGCGCTCGCGCTCGCCCAGTGGAACGCCGTTCGACCGAGCCACGGTGTTTCCCATGCGGTGGCGTCGGCGCTCGCCTTCGAAGAGACGCTCTTCGACGACGCCGAATGCAACTGGCGCGACGCGCGATCCGAGGAGCGGGAGTTCATGGCCGGCTGGTGCCATGGCGCACCCGGAATCGCGCTCGCGCGCCTCGCGCTACCGTCGTCGGGGCGCTGCGATGAACGGCTCGAGCGCGCGCTGCAGAGCGCCCTCCGTCACACGGGGGTGGCCGGCTCCACCTTCGAGGGGGCGCCCAACGATGGCCTGTGCCACGGCGATCTCGGGAACCTCGAGATCCTGCGGCTGGCGAGCCCGCACCTCGCGGGCGCGATCGAGACGAACGCCCTTCTTCGTTGCTACCGCGCTGTTTTGGACCGATCGCACCGAGACGGCTGGCGCTCGGGCGATCCGCTGGGGGTCGAGAACCCGGGGTTGATGAATGGGCTGGCCGGCATGGGCTTGTCGCTCTTGAGCGCGGCGACGTGGGCAGAGTCGGAGGGCGCTGCGAACACCCCCTCCGCCCTGCTTTTGCAACCTCTCCAATGAGTCCAACGCGCTTCGCTTCTTCTTTGCTTCTTTTTCTCGTTATCGCAAATCGAAAGGAGGTCCTCTCATGACGAAGAAAGTACAACCCAATCCGGCAGGCGAGGTAGCGTTGAACGACGAGCAGCTCGACGACGCCAAGGGCGGAATCGCACCGACGGGGTGCGTGCGGGGGCCTGCGGCATCGATGGGGATCCGCGCGTGCAAGGGCGGCGGAGGCACCGGGCAGGCGAGCCACCGGCTCATATGCACCAATCCTTGGAGGCCGGGCAAGCGCTACAAGCTCTGGTGATGCGCCGTGAACCCGCATCGACATAAGCCGCAGGCGAACGGGGAGCCGCGCGTGCTCGACGCGCGGCTCGGCCCGGCCCCCGCATGGTTCCACCTCGCCGTCGCGGCGAGCGCCGAGCCCCTCGAGCCCGACGGCACAGACCCGGACGAGGTGGATCTGTTCTCGGTCGTGGCCCCTCTCATCATGCGGGCGCAGCGCGTGTTGTTGGCGAAGCTCGAGCCGCTCGTGGCCCGAGCCCCCGCGCCGCTCCTGCCGCTCTTTGGTCTGGTGAACGCGCCGCCCGCCGCCCGCATCTGGGAGGCGCTGCACAAGACGCTCTTTTTGGAGCTCGAGGCGGCGGAGCGGCGTGGCCAAATCCACGAGGAGAGCACGGAGGGGCGCCTCGCGGAGCTCGCGGTCGCCCTGGAAGATCCTCGCGCGAGGCAACTCTTCTGGGCGGAGTATCCCGTCCTGATCCGTTATGTCGTCACCCTTTTGGACCAGTGGGTTCGCCGGGCGGCCGAGGTCGCGCAGCGCCTGGTCGACGATTGGGACGCGCTCCTCGCCGCAGGGCTCTTGCCGGATCCGCCTGGTCTCCTGCTCGATCTCGCCGTCGAACAGGGCGACGTGCGCCGCGATGGCCAGAGCGCCGCCGTCGCGACATTCGAGAACGCGAAGCTCGTGTACAAGCCGCGCTCCCTCGGCGCCGAGCGCGCCGTGAACCGGCTCCTCGATTGGTTCAACGCGCGCGGGCTCGCCTACGATCTGCGCGGGCTGCGCGTGCTCGATCGCGGCGGTTACGGCTGGACGGAGTTTCTCGCGCACGAGCCCTGCACCGACGAAGCGCTCTTGCCTGCGTTCCATTGGCGGGCGGGGGCCATGCTCTCCCTGCTCCACGTGCTCGGGGGCATCGAATTCCATCGTGAGAATTTGATCGCCCAGGGCGCGTATCCCGTCGCCATCGATTGCGAGGCGCTTTGCCATTTGCCTACGCCGCATGCGCCGGGCGTTTCTCCGGCGAAGGACTCCGATCCCGTCGGCTCGTTCTTGGAGCAGAGCGTCGTTCGGGTCGGGCTCCTTCCGGACCCGATGCTCTACCAAGACGAGCAATCGCGCTGGCGCCGGGCGGACATCTCCGCCCTGGCCGGTGAATTTCGCATCCGCGACGAGCGCGGCGAGGTCGGCGAGGCGCACCTTCTTCCCCCCGAGTCGTCCCCGACGGCGTTCATCCGCGACGTCGTGGATGGCTTCGAGGCGGGCTACCGCGCGCTCGTGCAAGGCCGCGACGAATGGCTAGGGCCGGGAGGTTTGCTCGAAGGGCTGCGCGGCGCGGAGCTGCGCCTGGTGTTGCGCCCGATCCTGTATTACGAGCGCGTTCGGAGTAACTCGTTCCACCCCGACTTTCTGCGCGGCGCCATGGATCGAGCGATCGGCCTGGACCGACTCTTTTCCCGCGATCACGTGCCGGACATGGCGCGCATCGTGGAGGACGAAATTCGGCAAATGGAGTCCGGCGACGTTCCGCTCTTCACCTTTTGCCCCGAGGCGCGCGACGTGATCCTCTCGGGCGGCGATCGCGTCCCCGATTTTTTGCCGGAGCGCCCGCTCGACGCGATCGCGCGGCGCCTTCGTGAGCTCTCGAGCGACGATTTGCAGCGGCAGTGCGACGCCATCGAGCTCACCCTGGCGTGCTTCGATCCGCCGAACGTGCGGCGGCCCGAGCCCGGCCCCATGTCCACGTCGAGGTCCATTCGAGCGCCCGAGCTCGACGAGGCGGCCCGGCGCATCGGCGCGGTCTTGCTGGCGAAGCGCGTGGATCGGGCGCGCAAGATCGGCTGGATGGCCGCGAAGAACCTCGACGAGGGCGTCTGGACTCCGGGCTCGGTCGGGGCCGATCTGTACGCGGGCCTGGCGGGGATCGGGCTCTTTCTGGCGGTCCTCGGCCGCCGGGGCTCGAACATCGCGGCGCTGCGGACGGCGGAGCGCATCGGCGACCAAATCGTGGCGGGCCTCGCGCCGCTCACCGTCGATCCCGAGGCCTTTGCGTCCATCGATCCGTACCATAGCGATATGCCGATCGGCGCCTTCGATGGACTCGGGGGCGCGCTGTACTTCTTGGGCAATCTGGTGCGCCTCGTGGGGCATCACCGTTGGGTTCCGGCCATCGAGGGACTGGTCGCGTGGATGCGGTACCGCAGCGCGCATGATCCTCACATCGACGTCATCGGCGGATCGGCGGGCGCGCTCCTCGCGGTGCTCTCCGTCCGCGACTTGGTCGATGTGCGCGCCGCGGCGCGGTCGGCCGTCGATCGTCTGCTCGAAACGCAAATCCTGGCGTCGGCGGCGCCGCGCCGGATCGCCGAAGTGCACGTGGGCGGCTGGCCCGTTCGCGCGGCCTCGCGTCCGCTCGCGGGCATGGGCCACGGCGCGAGCGGTATCGCGCTGGCGCTCGCGCGATGGAACGCCGTCTCCCACGATCCGCGCATCCCTCGGGCGCTGGTGTCCGCGCTGGCGTTCGAGGAGCGCCTGTTCGATCCGGCCGAGGGCGACTGGGCCGATGTGCGGGCGGGCGATGTGCGGGCGGGCGACGTGTGCGCGGCCGAGCGCAGCTTCATGACCGGCTGGTGCCAGGGGGCGCCGGGCATCGGGCTCGCGCGGCTCGGCATCCGCGAGTCGCTGCGGACGCAGCAGGTGGACGACGAGCTGTGCACCAGCATCCGCGCCACGATCCTGCACGGCGGCTTTGGCGCCGAGGAATTTCACGGCGTGGGCAACGATGGCCTCTGCCACGGCGATCTCGGGAACCTCGAGCTGCTCCGCCTCGTGGCCGGCACCCCAGCGGCGCCGGCCTTCGGCGAAGCCGAGCTCGCGCGCGCCTACGCGGCCATCGTCGATCGCGCTTCACGCACCGGCTTTTTACCTGGCGATCCGTTGGGCATCGCCACCCCCGGTTTGATGAATGGCTTGGCCGGAGCGGGGCTCGCGCTTCTGGGGGCGGCGGCCTGGGTCGAGTCGAACGGCGCGCGCCGTGCGCCGTCGGTGCTCCTTCTGCAGCCGTTTCCAGCATAAGGCGCGCGCCGCCGCTTCGTACGGCGTGAGCCGCTTCGTACGGCGTGAGCCGCTTTGTATAGCGTGAGCCGCGGCTTTACCTCCCGGCGAGATCCTTTTGCGCTTCGGATTTGAGCCACGCCATGGCGCTGGCCTCATCGGAGAAAGGGCGCTGCACGCCTTCGTTGCCGCGGTAGATGCGGCGCCATTGAAGCAAGGTGGTGGGGCTGTCGACCACGAGCGCCGTTCGCACCCGGCCGGCAGCCGAGGCGCGCGCCATGATGTCGCGAACGATCTCCGCGACCTCCTCCGATTGAACGTGGGGGCCTGTACGGTTCGATAGAACGGCCCACCTTCGATGACGCAGCCGCGCCATCGCGCGGATCATGGCCTCGCGATACGACTCGGCCAACGCGCGTGGCCAAACGCCCCATCCGCGGATGCGGAGGATGGCGTGCTTTTCATCGACGTCGATCTCGAAGCCGGGCTCCATCGGACGAAATCATGCCTCGGCTCGGCCGGATCGCACAGAGCCCCTCCGCGGTTGCGCTCGCGTAAGGGGCCATGTGGGGGACGCTCGCGCTTTGCGGGCCCCGAGTCGCTCGTGTGGTCATCGAACCGATGGAGTACGCGAGCGAGCCGAAGGCTCATGGAGGCCGTAGGCCGGAGTCCACAAAGCGAGCGAAACGAATGAAAAATACGAGGGGGACCGGACGGCGCGCGTGGCTGGCGTTGCCGCTTTTGGCGTCCATCGCCATGGCCTGTTCGACGAACGAGCACGCGCTGGCGGGCCAGAAGAGCGAAAAGGGCGAGCGAAGCGAGGGCGCCGAGAAGGCAGACACCGCCGCATCGCTGCTCACCGATACGGCGTCGGGCGGCGTTTCGGAGGCCGATATCGCGGCCCTCGAAGCCGTTCCGCGAGTTCCTTTCCGCGACTCGTGCCCTGCACCGAACGGTGCCCCTCGGCCCGGCACAGTTCGATGCTTTGCCAAGTTGCGAACCGATGAAGCGGGCCAGCGGTTGGCGTACGCCGCACCAAGGGGGCTTGGCGCACAGGATTTGAGCGAGGCCTACCACGTGCCCTCGTCGGGGACGCGCACGGGCACGATTGCCATCGTCGATGCGTACGATAACCCCAACGCCGAAGCAGACTTGGATGTCTATCGCAAGCAATATGGACTTCCGCCGTGCACGACGGCGAACGGTTGCTTCAAAAAGGTGAATCAAAACGGCGCGCCCTCGCCGCTGCCTGCTCCCGACGTGGGGTGGGGCGGTGAGATTGCGCTCGATTTGGACGTGGCGAGCGCCATGTGCCCGGCGTGCAATCTCCTCTTGGTGGAGGGCGACGCGCCCACGCTCCGGGATTTGGGCATGGCCGTCAATACGGCCGTTCGAATGGGCGCGGCCGTCGTGTCGAACAGTTATGGCGGGCCCGAACTGGGCGATGACAGCGAGGGCGGCGTCGGTTCCATCGAGGAGGCCGACGCGCTCTACTATTCGAATCACCCAGGGGTCGGCATCTTCGCAGCCTCCGGCGACAACGCGTTCGAGGAGGGCACGTCCTATCCGGCGTCGGGCGTGAATGTGATCGGCATCGGCGGCACCCGGCTCGTTCGCTCGAGCACCAACCCGCGCGGGTGGGTGGAGGGCGCGTGGTCGAGGGCCGGCAGCGGCTGCAGCACGCATATCGCGAAACCCAAATGGGCAAACGATGGCCCCGACTGCGCAAAGAAAACCGTGGCGGACATTTCGGCCGTGGGCGATCCCGCGACGGGCGCCGCCGTGTACAACTCGTACGGCGTCCCGTCTGGTGGTTCCGGTTGGGCCATCGTGGGAGGAACGAGCGCGGCCACGCCCATCGTGGCGGCGATCTTCGTTCTCACGGGCAAGGCGGGTTACAACGGTTCGTTCATTTGGCAAAACCCGAAGCTCTTTTACGACGTTACGACCGGCAACAACGCGAGCCGCTGGTTCGACGCCGGTCTGGTCTGCCCGCGCGGGAGCTATCTGTGCAACGCGCGTGTGGGGTTCGATGGTCCCACGGGGTGGGGATCGCCAAACACGGCGTTGCTGCTCGAAGCGGGCGGCGTCGGCGGATCGGACGGCGGCGGTGCGGCGGGGCTCGATGCTGGCGCGGGCAAGGCCGATGCGGGCGTGAAAAAAGATGCGCCGACCCTCGCCGATGCATCGACGGGAACGAAGAACGACAGCGATCCCGAGTCCAAGATTGCGCCGGCTGCGAAATCGGAGAGCTCGGGTTGCTCATGTGTGGTTGTAGGTAAAGGAAAGAACGCGATTCCGTTGTCGGTGGTGGTCGCGATGATCGCCATGCTCGTTGCAGCGCGCCGGAGGCGCTCCGATCGACCGATTTGAGGAGCCCGCACAATCGATGCGGTATATACTTCGAGCGTTCGCTACGAAGGGATTGTCCCCGTTAGAGGCGCTCGTACATGGGGATCGATCGACTCCGCTATTCATCATTGATACCAAATCGGGTATTGGCGCTCGTAGTGGCATTTCCCATGGTTGGATTTGCCTGTTCGAGCGATCACGCGTGCGCGGATTCCCACGAGGCGAATCCGCAGAACGAGCCAGCGCGCCGAGCGCTCGAGGACGAAGCGGCATTCGGCGCCGTGGTCGATCATCCTTACCGCGATGTCTGCAGCCGCGCCCATGGCCCCGACGTCGTTCACTGTTTGGCCAAGGTGCGCACCGACGACGGCGGCAACGCGCTGCTGCTCGCCGCGCCCGCGGGCTTCGGCCCGGCCGAGCTTCGCTCGGCCTACGACGTGCCGCCCGGCGCATCGGTCGCCGGTGCCACGGTGGCCATCATCGACGCCTTCGACGATCCCAACGCCGAGTCGGATCTCGCCGTCTATCGCTCCACCTACGGTCTTCCTCCGTGCACCACGGCCAATGGCTGTTTCCGAAAGGTCAATCAAGCCGGGGCCGCATCCCCGTTGCCCGAGCCGAACGGGAGCTGGGCGAGCGAGGTGGCGATCGACACCGATATGGTGAGCGCCATCTGTCCGTCATGTAAGATTTTGCTCGTCGAGGCGACCGACGCCACCTTTGCCGATTTGGGCACCGCCGTGAACACGGCAGTTCGGCTGGGGGCCGACGTGGTGTCCAACAGCTACGGCGCGCTCGAAACCAGCAACGCCACGTCGTATGACGCCAAGTACTTCACGCACCCCGGTGTCGCGATCTTCGCCGCCTCCGGCGACAAAGGTTATGCGACCGGCGCCTCGTACCCCGCGTCGGGTGCGAACGTGATCGGCGTTGGCGGCACCACCTTGGTGCGCTCCTCGAACGCGCGCGGCTGGGCGGAGACGGTTTGGGGGAGCAGCGGCGCGGGGGCGGCCGGCACGGGCAGCGCGTGCAGCAACTACGCACCGCGGCCCGCGTGGGTGACCGGTGCCGACAGCCCGAACTGTCCTCGAAAGACCGTGAGCGACGTCTCCGCCGTGGCCGATCCCCGCACGGGCGTCGCCGTTTACGACACCTATGGCGGCTCGGGCTGGACCACGTTCGGCGGCACCAGCTTGGGCTCGCCCATCGTCGCGGCCATCTTTGCGCTCGCCGGCCGCGGCGACTCCAACGGCTCATTCATCTGGAGCCACCGCACCGCCTTTCGCGACGTGACCAGCGGCACGAACGCCAACGGACAACCGGCCTCGGGGCCCGCGTGCTCGGCGGGAACGAACAACCTCTGCAACGGCGTCCTTGGCTTCGATGCGCCCACCGGCTGGGGGACACCCATCGCATCGGCCCTTCTCTCCCTCGGCTCCGACGCAGGCGCGCCCGTCGACGCAGGTGCCCCGATCGACGCAGGCGCGGCTCCCGACGCGTCGGGCGATCCCACTGGCGGCGTACGCCCCGCGCGCGATGCCGGACACGGGGCCGAACGTGACGCGGGCGCGGAGCTCCTCGACGCCGGAATCGGCGGCGACAAGCCCCAGACGAACCCCGGCGAGAGCGACACGACCGCCAATGGCGGCGGCTCCTGCGCCATGTCGAGCGCCGCGCCATCGCGCGCGGGCGCGGCTCTCACCTTGGGGATGCTCGCAGCGCTCGTTATTCTTCGCCCGCTTCGGCGATGTAGGCGTCCAGATCGCGCCAAAGTGCGCTGACGTCGAGGGTGAGCTCGGGGCACCCGGGCACCGCATCGATGGTGCCCTCGGTGGCCGCGACCATGCGCATGTATTTGCCGTTCGTGCCCAATTCGAAGATCTCGAACGATCGCAGCTCCGGATCGATGAGCCAGTACCAAGGGACACCGAACTGCTCGTACTCGGCGAACTTATGAATCCGATCGCGGCGCTCGTCGTTGGCCGAGGATAAAACGATTTCGACGGCGATGCTCGGAGGCGTCCGGGTGACACCTAGGACGGGTGGACGCTTCTGACCCGTGAGAAAGATGCTCATGTCGGGCATCCGCCCGCGCTCGCGGCCGACGACGAATTTCAAGCCCGAGCCGAACAGCATCGCCCCATGAGACACCGTCCAGGCTCCCAGCAAGCGAAAGAGCCATGCAAAGACGAATTCGTGGAGGGTGTTCGGCATTTCCGCCTCGACGAGTACACCATCGACCAGCTCGCGATCATCGTCCTCGGGCAGATCCGCCCAGTCATCGAGCGTCACCGGACGAAACGCAAACGAGGTCGCGGCCATGGAACGAGCCTACCACGCTCGTGCCCTCGCAGCCCGGACACCGGCAGTTCCGACATCGACCGATGAGCCTCACATCCTTCGATGCCTTTGCGACGGACACCGCGCCGGCCATGGGAGGCCGGCGCCCCTCAGTCGACCTTGAGAATCGCCAAAAACGCCTTTTGCGGGATCTCCACGCTGCCGACCTGCTTCATGCGCTTCTTGCCCTCTTTCTGCTTCTCGAGGAGCTTACGCTTGCGCGAAATGTCACCGCCGTAGCACTTTGCCGTCACGTCTTTGCGCAGCGCGCGCACGGTCTCGCGGGCGATGATCTTACCGCCGATGGCGGCTTGAATCGCCACTTCGTATTGTTGCTGCGGCACGAACTCTTTCAGCTTTTCGGCCAGGGCGCGGCCGCGCAGCTGGGCGCGTTCGCGGTGCACGATGATGGAGAGCGCGTCCAGCGGATCGCCGTTGACGAGGATATCGACTTTGACGAGGGTGTCGGGGTTGTAGCCGATCAGCTCGTAGTCCATCGAGGCATAGCCGCGCGAGATGCTCTTCAGTTTGTCGTGGAAGTCGAAGAGCACTTCGCCGAACGGTAGCTCGTAGGTCACGATGACCCGGTCCGAGCTGGAATACGTGAGCGCCTTTTGCACGCCGCGCTTGTCGTGGCAGAGCGCCAGCACGCCGCCGACGAACTCCGCCGGCACGTGGATCGACATCTTGACGATGGGCTCTTCGATGCGGTCGATGTACTGCGGCGAGGGCAGCTTGGCCGGGTTCTCGACCCGCACCACCGTGCCGTCGTTCTTGTAGACTTGGTAGACCACGCTGGGGGCCGTGGTGATCAGATCGAGGTTGAACTCGCGCTCCAGCCGCTCCTGGATGATCTCCATGTGCAAGAGGCCGAGAAAGCCGCAGCGGAAGCCGAAGCCGAGCGCCTCCGAGGAGTCGGGCTCGAAGGAGAAAGCCGCGTCGTTCATGTGCAGCTTCTCCAACGCGTCGCGTAGGTCGGGGTAGTCGGCGCTGTCGGTGGGGAAGATGCCCGCGAACACCATCGGCTTCACGTCTTTGAAGCCGGGTAGGGGGACCTCCGCCGGTTTGCCGGCGAGGGTGACGGTGTCACCCACCTTGGTGTCGTGCACGCTCTTGATGTTGGCCGCGATGAACCCGACCTCGCCGGGGCCGATTTCGTCCAGCGCCACCGGAAAGGGCTGGAACGAGCCCAGCTCGGTGACCTCGTAGTCGCGCTTGGTCGCCATGAAGCGAATTTTGTCGCCGCGGCGGAGGGTGCCGTCGACCACGCGCACCATGACCATGGCCCCGCGGTAGCTGTCGTACCAGGAGTCGAAGATGGTGGCGCGCAGGAGGCCGTCGGGGTTCCCCTTCGGCGGCGGGATCTTGGTGACCACCTGCTCCAGGATTTCGGCCACGCCCACCCCGGTTTTGCCGCTGCAGGAGATGGCCTCCGAGCAATCGAGGCCGATGGTGTCCTCGATCTGCTGCTTGGTGCCGGCGACGTCCGACGAGGGGAGGTCGATCTTGTTCAGCACCGGAAGAACTTCGAGCCCCTGATCGATGGCCAAGTAGACGTTGGCCAAGGTCTGCGCCTCGACTCCTTGCGTCGAGTCGACCACCAAGATGGCGCCCTCGCACGCGGCCAGGCTGCGCGACACCTCGTAGTTGAAGTCGACGTGGCCGGGGGTGTCGATCAGATTGAGCTGGTAGGTCTGCCCGTCCTTGGCTGTGTACTTCAGACGAACGTTCTGTGCCTTGATGGTGATCCCGCGCTCGCGCTCGATGTCCATCTTGTCGAGGAACTGGGCACGCGCCTCGCGCTCCGTGATCGCGCCCGTGACATCGAGGATGCGGTCGGCCAGCGTCGATTTTCCGTGATCGATGTGGGCGATGATCGAAAAGTTGCGGATGTACTCTTGCGGCGTAGGCATGGTGGGGTGTCCGGCTTGCTCCGATGCGTTCGAGCACGGCAAGCGCATTCCCGGGAGTCCCCGGATTCGAGCAGGATGCCGATACTACTTTTTGCTTCCGGCGGCAGCCTTTTCGTCCTGACCCGACCGCGATCCTTCGTCCAGCGTATCGAGCCCTTCGAGCCGGCTCGCCGAGAGGCGCTCGGCCTTCTCCACGCGTTCGCCGCGCTCGGTTCGCTGGGGCTCGCTCCGCGAAAGCTGGGAGTCCAGGCGGTAGTCGCTGCCGCGGTCGGTTCGATCGGGCCGGCTTCCGCCATCGCGAACATCCCGGACCTCGCGCACGTCACGTGGATCGCGCCCGTCGCGGCCGTCGGTGGCGGAGGGACGAACGTCGGTGCGGGGGCGGCTGCCCGTCTCGAGGGGGAGCTGACCCGGCAGTAGGTGCGCGTAGTGGCGCAGCACCAGGTCGATACCCTCGCGGATGTAGACCGCCACGGGCACCTTGGTCCGCTCGTGCAGGAGCTTGAGTTTGTCGTTCTGCTCCGGGGTCACGTAGATGGTCGTCGAGATTTTCTTCCGCGACATCGCCAGTGCCTCATCGAGAGCAAGAACGCCAAAACCCCTTGAAATCCCACGCGCCGCTGAAAAACCTGAGCGTTGCCCGCGAACCTCCAGTACTCGACGCGAACGCCTGCCGCCATCACCCTTTTCGAAAAGTACCTCCTTCGAGTCGGGCAGGTGCGAGGTGGTAACCTCGCGCCCAGCGGCAGCAACATACACTACGTGAATATACGTGTCGGTTCAAGGGGAGACCAACCGCCTCTATAGTTGAGCTGGGTACCGCTTTCGGTTCGTGAAAATCCAAGCCCAAAATGCGAGGAAACGCCCAGATAGGGCCTCAGCTCATGCAGACAAGCGCGGAAAGTCCCTGCCACCTCGGGCCAGTCTTGCTTGCTCGGGGGTCGATCCGCTCGGTATGGTGGCCGCGGCCCCATATGCGAGTTCGCTTTCTTGGATGGACCGGCGCGGCCTTGGGTTTAGGCGCCGGGGTCGCAGGTTTGATGGTCGCGCTGGCTGCATGCGGCGGCGACTCCTCCGGAGTTTCCAACTCGAAGCTCCCCGTGGGCGCCCGCTCGGAGGCCATCGAACACGAGGCCTGCACGGAGGCAGGCAACAAGGTCACCCTGTTCGATGCCAACGGCGACTCCAAGCCGGACATCCGCATGGTCTACGATCAAAAGTCGGGCAAGGAGGTCTGCCGCATCACGGACCTGAACTACGACGGCCGGCCCGACATGTTTCAATACTACGACCCCAGTGGACAGCTTCGCCGCCGTGAGGCCGACTACGACGGCGACGGCGTGGTCGAAGCCATCGAGTACTACGAGGGCGGCAAGCTCGTTCGTCGTGAGCTCGACATCTCCGGCCAGCACCGGCTGGACACCTGGGACTACTTCGATCCGGCCACCGGCAAGCGCACCAAACGAGAGCGCGACAACGACGGCGATGGCCGGGTCGACCAGTGGTGGACGTGGAACGGAGACCAAGTGACCATCGCCTTCGACAAGAACAACGACGGCCAGCCCGATCCCAACGACACCGTCACCTTGAATGCGTCCGGCACCGCCATCACGACCGCGGCCTCCGTCGACGGTGGAGCACCTCCTTTGAGCACGGCGGCATCCTTGGGCGGAGCGGGCGATGGTGGAGCGGGCAAGCCGGTGGTCCCGTCGAGCGCCGAGTCGCAGCTCCTCGACACCAGCACCAGCGGCGGAAAAGATGCGGGGGCCAAGGGCCGGCAAGGCCAACAAAGCCCGGCAGACGGAGGAAAGGCCCGATGAAAACGCTCTCCTCGCCCCGATCGCCGTTGGCGTACCTCGCTGTGGCCGTGGCCCTGGGGAGCACCGCGCTCGCCGGTCTCGGTGCTGCGGGGTGCGGCGGCGGCACCCCTGCGCCGCAGAGCGCCAAGGTGACCCCGGGCGGCTCGAAGGATCCGAGCCAGTGGCCCAAAGACGATCGCACCATGTGCGACTGGCGCAACAAGCCGGAGTTCGAGGTCAGCGAGACCGCGGGCACCGGGGCGCTCAAGCCCAACATTCGCCGCGTGTTCAAGACGTTTGGCGAGGGGGAGACCCGGCACAAGACCTTGGTCTGCCGCGAGGTCGATACGAACCTCGATGGCATCAAAGACGACGTGCGCACCTTCAACGAGAAGGGGGAGGCCCTCAAAGAGGAGGCCGACACCGACTACGACGGGCGCATCGATCTCTGGCTCGCTTTCGTCGCCGGCCGGCTGGCGGAGGAGAACGTCGACACCAACCACGACGGCAAGCCCGATGTGTGGAAGGTCTACACCAACGGCCAGCTCTCGCGCATCAAGCGTGACCGCAACTTCGACGGCCGGCCCGATGTGTGGGAGATCTACGCGCGCGGCAAGCTCGAACGCATGGGCCTCGACGAGACCAACGATGGCCACGTCGATCGCTGGGACCGCGACGAGCTCGTTCGCGCCGAGCTCGACGACGAAGAGCGCAAGGCGCGGGAGAAGCTCGGTCAGTCGGTCGAGCCCAGCGCCGCGCCCGGACAAGACGCGTTCATCAAGGACGCGGGGGCACCTCCCTCCACCGGCAAGCCGGCGAGCTCGGTCGCGCCGAGCGCGCCGAAGAAGAAGAAGTAAACCGCGAGCGCAAGTTTCTCCAAGCCGCGCGAGGCGGCTCTCCCTACCTTGGACCTCGGGCGAAGGTTCGACGAAAGGTCGGAAGGAGACGGCTCATGGCATCCATCCGCAAAGAAGTAGTGATCAACGCACGGCCGGAGAGCATCTGGTCGGCGGCCCGCGACTTTGGAGCGCTGCACCGGCGGCTGGTGCCGGGGTTCGTCACCGACGCGCGCCTCGATGGCGACGCCCGCATCGTCACGTTCTCCAACGGCGCGGTGGCGCGGGAGCGGCTGGTCGACCTCGATGACGAGACGCGGCGTTTGGCGTGGACGGTGGTCGAGTCCCCGTTCGGGCTCGAGCATCACAACGGCGTCTTGCAAATCTTCGATGAAGGCGAAGACCAGAGCCTGGTGGTCTGGACGGCCGATCTGCTCCCCAACGATCCGGCCAGCACCATCGACGGGTTCATGGAGAGGGGGCTCGAGGTGATGAAGCGGACCTTCGAGCGGCCGGGGTCGCGTTCGTAGTGGCGGGTTCGTCGCTGGGTAGGGCACGGCCTAACCATGCGAGGAGCGCCTTGATGCGCGCGCTCGGGTAGATGTCCGGGTGGGTGACCGCCCAGATCTCGGCGCGTACCGCGACCTGGGGAACGACGTGTTCGAGCGTGGGGTAGAAGGGGACGTAGGCGCTGGGGAGGAGGCCGAGCCCGTGGCCGGCGGCGCAGGCCGAGAGAACGACGGTGGTGGTGTTGGAGCGAAGCACCCAGCGTTCGGCGGGCACATGGCGGCGCATCCACTTCGACGGCGGCGTTCGATCCAGCGAGGGGTCGAAGCCGACCCAGTCGTGCGCGGCGAGATCGCGGAGCTTTCGAGGGCGGCCGCGGCGCTGGAGGTAGTCGCGGCTGCCGTACACGGCCAGGGTGAGGTTTCCAATCCGGCGGGCGACGAGCGAGCGCTCCTTGGGTCGAAACAGCCGCACCGCCACGTCGGCCTCGCGGCGCGAGAGGTCGAGGGTGCGGTTCTCCGCGCGGATCTCGATGCGGATGGCGGGGTGCTCGCGCCGGAACTCCAGGAGCTTCGGCGCGAGCACATAGCTCGAGAGCCCTTCGCCGGCCGTGAGGCAGAGCACCCCTTCGAGCCGCGAATCCACCCCGCCGAGCGCGCCCTCCGCCGCGAGCACCTGCGACTCCATCCGCTCGGCGTGCGGCGCGAGCGCGAGGCCGGCCTCCGTCAAGGCGAGCCCGTTCGGCGTGCGCGCAAAGAGGCGCGAGTCGAACTGCTCCTCGAGCGCGCGGATGCGGCGGCCGACGGTGGTGGCGTCCACCTGCAGCGCGTTGGCTGCCGCGGCGTGGGTCTTGTGGCGCGCGACCGCGAGAAAAAAGCGTAAATCGTCCCAGGATTCCACGCGTGCATTCTTGCATGTCCGTCGGGCGAATGCGTCATCTTTGCAGGGCGCTGCGCGGCCGCACAATCAGGCGCATGAAAACGATGATTGCAGACGCGGGCGGCAAGGGTGGACTTCGCATCGAGGAGCGTCCCATCCCCAAGCCCGGGCCCAAGCAGCTCTTGGTTCGCATGCGCGCGTTCTCCCTCAACTACCGCGACGTCGATATGCTCCGCGGGGCCCACGGCGCCTTGCCCCCATCCTTCGTTCCGCTCTCCGATGGCGTGGGCCAGGTGGTGGAGGCGGGGGCGGAGGTCTCGCGCTTTGCCGCGGGCGATCGCGTATCACCCACGTTTTTCCCCGATTGGATCAGCGGCGAGGCCAATGACGAGGTGCGGCGGCGCCGGCTGGCGCTGCCGGATGATGGCGTGCTGTCCGAGTACATCGTGGTCGACGAGCACGCGGCGGTCCGCGCGCCGCGCAACCTGTCGGACGTGGAGGCGGCGACCTTGCCGTGCGCGGGGGTGACCGCGTGGGATGCGCTCTTCGTCTCGGGGCAGGTGCGGCCGGGGGACACGGTGGTGGTGCAGGGCACCGGCGGTGTGTCGCTCTTTGCGGTGCTCCTGGCGAAGCTCGCGGGTGCGCGCGTGATCGTGACGTCGGGGCAGCGGGCGAAGCTCGATCGGGCGCTCGGGCTCGGCGCTTCGCACGGGATCGATCACGGGGCGGAGGGGTGGCACGAGCGGGTGCTCGGGCTCACGGAGGGGCGGGGCGCCGATCAAATCCTCGATGTGGCCGGCGGGGCAGGGCTTTCGCGCTCGATCGCGGCCACGCGCATCGGGGGCACCGTGAGCTTGATTGGCTATGTGGCGGGACGGGTGGCCGAGTTCGACGTGGTGGTGCCCATCGTTCGAAAGACGATCCTGCGGCCCATTGGGGTGGGCAGCCGGAGCAGCTTCGAGGCGCTGGTTCGTGCCGTCGAGGTGAACGATGTGCACCCCGTGGTGGACAGCGTCTTTCCGTTTGCGCGGAGCCATGAGGCGCTCGCGCGGCTTGCCAGCGGGGAGGCGTTTGGCAAGGTTGCCATCGTCTTCGAGTGACCGGTCGGGCACGGTCGAGGGGCGTCCGCCCCGGGCGGGCGTGTTGGCGCCGGATGCGCGGGTCGGACGCGGCTTTGGGACCGGTTTTGGTTCGGTTCGCTAGGGCTTGCTGGTGCCTTCGCGGCCGTAGCTGTCCTCGAGGCGGACGACGTCGTCGAGATCGGGGGTGGAGACTTCGATGACGTCGACCTCGGTGACGGCGACCATGCGATGGATGGTTTTTGGCAGACAGTGGTAGCTGTCGTGTTTCTTCATCCGGATGGTCTTGATGTCGGCGCCTTGGCCGAGCTCGAGATCCATTTCGCCCTCTTGGATGAAGAAGGTCTCTTCCTTCCGATTGTGGTACTGACGCGAGAGCCTTTGGCCGGCGTTGATGTGCAAGATTTTGCCCACATAACGTTCGGCCTCGGCCCAGATGATCTCGTACCCCCAAGGTTTTTCCACGCGACGCATGGTGGAAATTCATAAGAGAAAGCGGCTCGCATGGCTACCTACCGTCTTCAGAAAATCTTGGCCCAAGGCGGGCTCGCGTCCCGGCGAAAGGCCGAGGAGCTGATTTCGGCGGGTCGGGTGCGCGTCAACGGGCGCATCGTGACCGAGCTGGGCGCCAAAGCCGATCCATCCTCCGACAAGATCGAGGTCGACGGCAAGCGGGTCATCGCCGAACCCTTCGTGTACGTGGTGCTGCACAAGCCGCGCGGGGTGGTCTCCACCATGAGCGATCCCGAGGGCCGCCCCACGGTACGCGATTACCTGACCAAGGTGCCCGGTCGCGTCTATTCGGTGGGCCGGCTGGACTTTGCGACCAGCGGGGTGCTCCTCGCCACCAACGACGGCGATTTCTCCGACGTGCTTCTGCACCCGCGCAAATCGGCCCCCAAGACCTATGTCGTCAAGGTCTCGGGCGAGATGCAGCCGAACGATCTCGAACGATGGGCCAAGGGCGTGCGCCTGGAAGATGGCGTGACCCGTCCCGCCGACCTGCACTTCCTGCGGCACGAGGACGGCAAAACGTGGTTCGAGCTGACCATCCGCGAGGGCCGCAACCAACAAATCCGTCGCATGGGCGAGGCCACGGGTTTTCCGGTGATGCGCTTGGCGCGCTTGTCGTTCGCCGGCATTACCAGCGAGGGGCTCCGCCCCGGTGACTTTCGCCACCTGACGCGCGACGAGCTGGTCGCGCTCCGCAAGGAGTATGGGGTTCCCAAGCGGATGCCGACGTTGCCCGCGGCGGCTGCCTCCGGCGGGCGTCCGCAGCGGCCTGCGGCGGCGCACGATCGGCGTCGGGTTGCAAAAGGCGCGGGGGCCAAGGGGTGGGGGGATGGTGCGGAGCGTCCGGTGCGTGCGGAACGGGGCGAGCGTTCGGTGCGTGCGGAACGGGGCGAGCGTTCGGTGCGCGGGGAACGGGGCGAGCGGCCGGTGCGTGCGGAACGGGGCGAGCGTCCGGTGCGCGGGGAGCGGCCGGTGCGTGCGGAACGGGGCGAGCGTCCGGTGCGTGCGGAACGGGGCGAGCGTCCGGTGCGCGGGGAGCGGCCGGTGCGCGGAGAGCGTGCGGAGCGGCCGGTGCGTGCGGAACGGGGGGAGCGGCCGGTGCGGCGAGAGCGAAGCGAGCGCCCGGCGCGTTCGGAGCGCGGCGAGCGACCGCGGAGCGAGGGGCCGGAGCGCTCGGGGCGAGGGCACGATGGATCGCATGTGCGGGAAGCCATTCAACGCGTCTTCGAAAAGACGCCGCGTGCGCGCGATCGACGCGCCATCGATGAGCGCGGCGCAGCCCCGACACGCGGGCGTTCGGCGGCGCCGTCGTACGAAGATGCGCCGCGTCCCGCCCCCCGTCGTGGTGCGGGCCGCCGCCGCTCCTGACCTACGCGCCGCGCAGCGCGGGCCAAGCCGTCGACCGGCTCACGAACCCATCGACGCGCTCACGAACCCCGCCATGGCGTTCAACGTGGGCTCCCGCTGATCCTTGTGCGGCGCATGCCCGCACTGCGGCAGCAGCAGCCGTGTCACCGGGCCGCGGCAGCGCGCTTCGATCGACTCGATTTGCGCGATGCTCCCATATACATCCTCCTCCCCCTGAATCACCAGAACGGGCACCTCGATCCCCGGCAGCGCCGACTCGATGTTCCAATGCCGAAAATCCGGATCGAGCCACGCCCGATTCCACCCCCAGAACGCGCCATCGACCTGGTCGCCGTGGTGCTTGCGCAGCCGCTCGCGAAGATCGCCCTCCATGTACGCCGTGCGGATGGCCGCGATGCTCCGGACCGACAGGTCCTCGCAAAAGACGTGCGCCGCCTCGAGGATCAACCCGCGAACACGCCCGCCCGCCCGTCCTCCCCCCGCGTGCAAAATGGCAATCGACGCACCGTCACTGTGCCCGATCACGATCGCGCGCGGGACGGCGCACACCTCGAGCACCTCTGCGAGGGTGACCGCCTCGTCGTGCATGTATGTCAGCGGCCGCGGGAGCGACACCGCCTCCGAGCCGCCGTAACCCCAGCGGCTGTACACGAGGGCATCGCACCCCGTTGCCGCGGCCAGCGCCTCGGGAAAATCCCGCCACGCCGCGAGGCACCCCAGCCCCTCGTGCAAGAACACCAGCACCGGGCGCGGCGCTCCGCCGTGGCGCGGCTGCGCGCGATGCCGCTCCACCTCGAGCTGGTGCCCGCCCGCCACGATGTACGAGCGCTCACCCACGAAGCCGAAACCTCTGGATCTTCCCGGTGGCCGTCCTCGGCAGCTCCGCCACGAACTCCACCCAACGCGGATATTTGTAAGGTGCAAGTGTTTTCTTCACGAACTCCTTGAGCTCGTTCGAGAGCGCCTCGCTCTCCTCGACCCCCGGACGGAGCACCACGAACGCCTTTGGCTTCACCAGCTGATCGGCGTCGGCGTGCCCCACCACCGCCGCCTCCAGCACCGCCTCGTGCGCCGCGAGCGCCGACTCCACCTCGAAGGGCGAGACCCAAATGCCGCCCACCTTGAGCATATCGTCGGTGCGACCCAGGTACGTGAAGTACCCCTCGGCGTCGCGCACGTACCGATCCCCCGTGCGCGTCCACGGACCGTGGAAGGTCGCGCGGCTCGCGTCGCGCTGGTTCCAATAGGCGATCGCCGCCGTCGGCCCGTGCACCCAGAGGGAGCCTTCTTCGCCCGCGGCGGCGGGGACGCCATCGTCCCCCAGCACCTTCAGCTCGTAGCCGGGAACCGGTCTTCCCGAGGTGCCATATCGAACTTCGCCCGGGCGATTGGAGAGAAAGATATGCAACATTTCGGTGGTGCCGATGCCGTCCAGGATATCGCAGCCCATGCGCTTCCGCCATTTTTCCCCGACGTGCTTGGGCAGCGCTTCCCCCGCCGAGGTGCAAACGCGAAGCGCCGGCGAGCCCGCCTCCCGCGTGACATTGGCGTCCGCCAACATGGCCGCGAAGAGCGTGGGCACCCCGCAAAAAATCGTCGGTCGATGCTCGCGGAGCACCCGCAGCACCGACGCGGGCGTGGGCCGTTCGGCCATGAGCACCGAGCTGGCCCCCACCGAAAGTGGAAAGGTGAGCGAGTTGCCCAACCCATAGGCGAAAAAGAGCTTGGCGGCGGAAAAGACGATATCGTCCTCTCGAATCCCCAGCACCCCCTGCGCATAGAGCCGCGCCGTTTGCATCAAATGCGAATGCAGGTGAATGGCCCCTTTGGGCGCGCCCGTCGAGCCCGACGAATAGAACCAAAACGCCACATCGTCGGGGGTGGTCGGCGCCGCCTCGAGCGCGTCGTCCGCGCCCTCCAAGAGCACCTCGAGCCGCTCGTACCGCGACCCTTCGGGCACGCCGCCCCCACGCCCCGCGTTCGCCGCATCGAGCGCATCTCCCGCACCCGCGACGATCACGGACCGGAGCTTCGCCGCGCCCCCGAGCGCCGCCTCGACCTTGGGGAGCAGCGCCTCGCTCACGACCAGCGCCCGCGCTCGGCTGTCGCTCAGAAAGTGCGCATAGTCCTCGGTCGTGAGGAGCGTATTGACCGGCACGGGAACCAATCCCGCCTTGATGGCCCCCAAAAATACCGCCGGAAAGTCGATGGTATCGTGCATGAGCAGCATCACCCGCTGCTCCGGCTCCATCCCCAACCCCAAGAGCGCATTGCCCGCCCGATTGACCCGCCGCGCGAGCTCCCCGTACGTCACCGTCCGGCGATCGTCACGAAAGGCGATGCGCTCCGCCCGCCCCTCGGTCACATGCCGATCCACGAGGTCGACGGCCGCATTGTACCGCCGCGGAAAGGGCGCCCACGATCCGCCGTTCGTGCTCATCCCACCATGCTAAATCACGACGCCCCACCCTCGCCACCTGCGCTCGTCGCCCTGCCGGCCCCCAACTTTTGCGCCGCGCGTCGCACGCCCCCGGCGCGACCGCACCCCCCGGCACGGCCGCACCGCCGAGCATTCACGGCAGATACGGCGTGGCGTCGTGCTCGGTCTTTGCGGCCGGACGCGCGGTGCGGGCCAGCGGATCGGACATGGTCGACGGGAGCGACCAATCGTTGCGGAAGAAGCCGGCGGCCAGCACGGCGCCGTTGTTGAGCAGCACCTGCCCGCGCGAGGGCGCGACCTTTTCGTCGTAGACGACGAAATCCGGAATGAGATCGGGGAGCGACAGCGACCGCCAGGTGCCGAGCGCATCGACCCCTTCGACGACCACCACGTAGCGATCGGTGCGCTTGGGGTTGGGCCGGATGAAGGCGGTGCCGAGCTGCGACCCCTTGAACACTCGGCCCTCGGCCACCACGGTGTCACCGTCGATTCGAATGGGAAAATCGGGCTCCAGCTCGCGAACGAGGCGGTTCGACTTGGCGTTGCCCACGAGAAAGAGCGCGTGCGGATTGTCGAGCGGCTCGCCCTTGGCGAAGAATTCGGCGTCGCTCATCACCGGGTAGTGAATGTCCACGCCGCCGCCCACCCTCGCCCAGGCGCGCGCGACCTCCTCGTTGGCGCGCGCCTGCGCCGGATCATCGGCCCCGTAGACGAACAAGAGCGGCTCGTGGAAGGCGTCGCGGATGGGGCCCGTGACGGCGCCGCGCTTGACGAGCCCCGCTTGCTCGCGCGGCCCGGCTCTCCAGCTCGAGCCCTCGCGGTGCGCCACCAGAGGTACGCCTGGCTCGAAGGTCAGCGATGCGCCGTCGATGGTCACCGTGATGGGCTTTTGCGCGTCGACCAGCTTCTCGTCGCGATCGAGACCGAGCGCGCTCACGCCCTTGGTGGTGAGCTCGAACGCGCTCCGGCCTTTGATGCGCGCGTCGACCTCGCCCCATACATCGGGCGCCGTGAGCTCGGCCACGTGGAGCCAGGCGTTGCCCTCTTCACGGAGCCGCATGGTGCGAAATCGAATCGATGTAGGATGCAGGTTTTTGCTCTTGGCGAGCAGCCAGTTGGCACCCTTGAAGTTCTCGTAGGTGGTCTGCCACACGTTGTGCCCCAGCTTGGGGTGCTCGTGGACGATGGAGTACTTCAGCTCCTCGTAGCGCGCGATCAGCACGCCGCTGTTGATCTCCGGCTGGTCCAAGGTGCCGTGCACGATGTAGAGCGGCAGATCTTTGCCGTTGAACGCCCACTCCGAGTTGGAGCGCTCCTCGGCCAAGGCGCGCTCCCAAGGCCGCAGCGGCTTGCCGATGAAGTCGCGGCGGACGAAGTAGCTGTGGTAGCCGCACAAGGGGGCGGCGGCCGCGAACATGCCGGGGTGGCGAAAGGGGAGGGCGGCGGAGCCGATGCCGCCCATCGATGGGCCCGTGATGGTCACCCGGCTGGGGTCGATGGGGTAGGCCGCCATCGTCTCCTCGATGACGTGCAGGATGTCCGCCTCGCCCAGGTGCCGGTACATGGTATTTCCGTGGCCGTTCGGCGTGACCACGAAGGCGTCGAGCGGCGGGAAGGCCATGGAGTGGCGGTCCTCCCACTCGTGGTCGCGCGCCGGATCGTCGAAGCCAAAGACGTAGCGGAGCATGGCCATCGGCTTTCCGTTCAGCCCGTGCAGCGCCACGATCAGCGGCCACTTGCGCGTCGAGCCGCTCGGCGCCGACGCCGCTTGGGCTGGCACGTAGAGGCCATACTCGGCCAGGTGATCGTCTTCGGGGGCCAGGTACGCGCGCCGCTGGGGGCCCGCGCGGGTCGCGTACGGGTCGGCCTTTCGCTCGAGCGCCGCCGCCGCCGCCTCGAGCTCGCGCGCCTCCTCGCGCTGCGCCTCCAGATCGGTGTCGCCGCGCGAGGCGTAGGCCGCCAGGCGATCGCGAAGGTGGGTGATGCTCTCGAGGGTGCCCCGGCGCAGCCACGGCGCGGGCAAGACCGCCGGCGGCGTGGGCATCCCCAAACCGGCGATGGCGCGCTCGAGGTGCGCGATCGCTTCGCGGACGAATTTGCGCGGCGCAAACGGGGAGCGCCAGGTGCGCTCGCCCACCGCGGTCTCCAGCACCAGGTCCTGGTCTTCGACCGGCGTCTCCTCGGGCCGCAGCACGGGGAGGGTGATCTGCATCTCGCCCATCTCCGCGGCCAAGGTGCCGGCCGATACGTCGAACAGCGGGGCGGCGGCGGTGGCGCCGTTCGGGCTCACCGCGTTGGCGCGGCCAGGGAGCAGCCGCGCGCGGACGGGGAGGGGAACGCCCAGCGGGAGCCCCTCGGCGAAGCGCACCGTGAGGCGCGGGTGGTAGCCGTCGCCGCGCACCCCGCGGTCCAAGGATACGGAGGCCATGCTCGATGCGAGCGCCCGTGAATCGTTTGGCGTGGTCCCGGGGAAGGTCAGGTAGGCCCCGGCGGGCGGGCGGAGCTCCTCGTCGAGCAGCCGCACGTGCAGCGACCACGCGCCGTCGCGCTGGTGCAGCTTCATGGAGATCGCGTGCTCGCCGGCCGCGAGATCGAGCGCGAGCAAATCGTCGTCGTCGCGCTCGGGCCTTGGCTCGTCGCGCGTGAGCACGGTCTTGCCGTCGACCCGCAGGCGGATGCCATCGTCGGCGCCGACGAGCAGGTGGTACCGGCCCGCGCGCTCGATGTGCAAGGTGGCGCCGGCATACCCGATGACATCGCTCTCACGGGCATCGAGCGCGCGCTTGACGTCGATGGGGCCATCGGCGCTCGAGCCGATCCGCCAGCGCGCCACGCCGCCTTCGGCGCGTCCGAGCTCGGGGGTCAGCGCCTTTTCATCGATGCCGAAGGGCGCCGTTCCGAGCGCGTCGACACCCGGCGGGGGCCTCATGCCTTTGGGCGCAAAGGTCGCGGAGCGAAATGGGCCGACGAACAGCCAAGCGCCCAGGCTTCCATCGGGGCCCGGCGCCAGCCGTACGGGATCCCCTGCCGTCGCGCCGCCCGCGGGCGCGCCGCCCGCGGTGGCCGAGGTGCTGTCCGCGGCAAGACTCCGAGGAGCCTCGCCCCGGCTGGCCGATGGCGCAAGCGGTTCGGGCGCCGCGAGCACGGGGATCGACCCGGCGGGGCTGCTCCATGCGAGCAGAGCCCCGGCCAGCGGAGATTCCCGGTTGGCGCTGGTTGCGAGCGCCAGCAGAGCTACGGATACGAAGAGGCGTGCGGACCGCATGAACACGATGGACGAGCCGGCATGGCGACTCGTCCATCATTCAATCAATCATACCCTGTGCCAAGGTGCGCGGTTCATCGCGGAAGAGAACCTCGACCTTGCGGGGATCCAGCACACGTGTGACCACTCCGTCGCCGAATTTGGCGTGGTGAATCAGATCGCCCTCTTGAAAGGTCTGCACCACGCTGTAGCGGCGAAAATCGGAGACGCCGCGGCCGGCGATGGCTTTTTCCCACGTTTGCTCGCGTGACACTTTGGCTTGTTCGGCCTTTGCGGCGCCCGAAATGCGGGCGGGGCGCGGGGTCGAGATGCCGCTACCGCTGGCGCGCGTGCGGACTGCGGGCTCGCCTTTGTCGCCCGGAGCACGCGGTCGATAGTTGTGATGCGAGCCGCACGTCGAGCACTCCACCCTCACGGGCTTGGTGCCCACCATCGCAATGATGCGGTGGTTCAGCACGAGACGACATTTCGTGCAGTAACTGTCGATTTCCCCCCCAGCACGCGGGCTCCTGGTCATTCCTTCTTTCCTTCTTATTCCTTTGAGCTCCGACGGCGGTCGCGCCGCTCGTCACGCTTGACGTAGATATCCGTTTTCACCTCGGGTTTGGGGAGCGCGGACTCCTCCCCCGAGGCATTGCCATTTTCGTCTTGATCGTCGCCCTCGCCCTCGCCCTCGCCGCGGGGGCGCGAGCCGCGCTGCCCGCGGTCGGGGCGCGCGGTGTTCGGTCGAAAGCGGATGGTCGTGCTGACCTCGAACTGGAGCGAGGTGAGGATCTTCGCCGCCTCCGCCCCCAAGTTCGCGTGCTCGAGAAAATCGCGCACTTCGTTGGCCACGACGCGCACGACCCCGTTCTTGGTTTCGTCGATCTGGGCCAAAATGTAGCCGGCGATCTCCTTGGGAAGCTTGAGCTCGCCCATCAGGTGCTTCACCGTGTCGGGCGCCTCGGCCGCCTTCTCCACGCCGATCTCCACGGCGCGTTTGATCAGGTCCGGGATGACCCCCTCGAGACGACGGCGTCTCGAGCTGCCACCGCGCTCGCCCTGATCGCCACCGCCGCCGCCGCCCTCACCACCACCACCTGTGCCCGTGCCCACGCCCATGCGGACATGGGAACTAGCATCTCTACGCCGCGGAGAGAATCCGCGAGATGCCTTGGGCTGCGTGATCCATCGCGATCGTGGTCCCGCTTCCTTGGCCGCGGGCCGCGAGGAAAACATTTTGTCCCGAGATCGTGAGCTCGCGGACCTCGACCTCGCTACGCATGGCCAGGATGCGCGAGATCGAGCCGTCCTCGAAGCTGGCTCCACCCTCGGACGATGGGATCCGCGCGAGGAGGGGCGCGTAGGCGGCGAGCTCTTCGCATGCAGCCCACGATCCGGCTCCTGCGACCACCACGCCCGAAGGGTCGGCGAGCACCAGGGTCTCCAGGGAAGCGTCGCTGCGCGCGTGCGAAAGCTGGTAGTGAAGGGCAATGAGCGGATCGGAGCTACGCTTTCGGCGACGGTCCTCGGTCTGGAGCATACGCCGAGTTTCGTCTGTGGGGCGATGTGGGCCAAGTTTTGAGAAGTTCGGATGACGGGCGAGGGGAGACGGATGCAGGAGATTTTCCGAAGGCGGCGGGAGGCATTTTTCGCTCGGATGGCAGAGGCGCGGGGGGACGATGCCATCGCGGTGGTGGCGGCGGCGCAGACCCAGGTGCGCAACGACACGGTCGATCATCCGTTCCGCCAAGACTCCGACTTTTACTATCTCACCGGCTTCGAGGAGCCGGACGCGATCCTGGTGATGACCACCCGGGAGCGCAAGACCACGCTCTTCGTGCGGCCGAGCGATCCAAAAAGTGAAATCTGGGACGGCGCCCGCGCCGGCATCGACGGCGCCAAGGCCAACTTCGGCGCCGACGAGGCGTTCAACCTGGCCGAGCTCGACGCGAACCTGGTCAAGCTGCTGCAGAACCAGCACCGCCTCTACTACCGCATCGGCCGGAATCGCTCGCTCGACGCGCGGGTGCTGGCGGCCATCGAGCGCGGGCGGATGCGAGGGCGCAGCCCGCACCATTTTCCGAGCGAGATCGTGGACCCCGGGGTGGTGCTGCACGAGCAGCGCCTCTTCAAGAGCGAGGACGACTTGGTGAAGATGCGCAAGGCGGCGGCCATCACGGCCGAGGCGCACGTGCGCGCGATGGCCATGGCCCGCCCGGGGATGAACGAGGCGGAAATCGAGGGGATGTTCCTCGAGACGTTCCGAAGGCGGGGCGCCAAGCGCGCGGCCTACCAGCCCATCGTGGGCTCGGGCCCGAACACCACCGTGCTTCACTACATCGAGAATGGTCGGATGATGGAGGAGGGCGACCTTCTCCTCATCGACGCCGGCGCCGAGTACGAATACTTCGCCAGCGACGTGACCCGCACCTTCCCCGTTTCGGGGACGTTCTCGCGGGAGCAGCGCGCGCTCTACGAGGTCGTGCTCGAGGCGCAGCTGGAGTCCATCGCGGCGTGCCGCGCGGGCACCCCCATCGACGCCGTGCACGATCGGGCCGTGGAGGTGGTGACGCGCGGTCTGGTGAGGCTCGGTCTCCTCTCGGGGGAGCCGGAGAAGCTCATCGCCGAGGAGAAGTACAAGCCGTTTTTCATGCACCGCTCCAACCACTGGCTCGGCATGGACGTCCATGACGTGGGCGGCTACTTCGTCGGCGCCAAGGTGCGGCCTTTGGAGCCGGGGATGGTGCTCACCGTCGAGCCGGGGGTGTACATATCGAAGAACTTCACGAACGTGCCGCCCGAATGGCGCGGGATTGGCATTCGCATCGAGGACGACGTGGCGATCACGGAGCGGGAGCCCGAGGTGCTGACGGGGGCCATTCCAAAGTCGGTGGACGACGTGGAACGCGCGTGCCGGGGCTAGCATCCCGCCGCGCCGCGCCTCGCCGATCGCCCTTCGGGCAGCGCCCTCCCCCAAAAGGGGAGCTCCCTCCCCCGAGGGCCGCTCTCCCCAGAGGGCAGCTCCCTTTCCCCAGCGGGAGGATTGGGGTGCGGGAGCCGGAGGCCCCACTTAACTTTGCCCCCCGGCCGGCCCGGGTGCTACGCCGGTAAAGGCGTGGAGATCGAAGAGGCGCTGAACGGTTTCGTGGCGTATTTGCGCGATGAGAAGCGGGCGTCGCCGCACACGGTTTCGGCGTACCGGCGGGACTTGACGAGCCTGGTGGTGTTTTTTCGCGAGCGGGGCTCGGAGCTGCCCAAGAACCCCCGCGCGAGCGCGCCCCGCGCCGGACGGGTGCAGGATTTGGACGTGTACTTTTTGCGCGGGTGGCTCGGGCAGCTGGCGCGCACGGTGACGCCGAACTCCATGTCGCGGAAGTTGGCGGCGCTTCGCACGTGGATGCGATGGATGCGCCGGCGCGGCATTTTGGAGACCAGCCCCGCCGACGAGCTGGCCAGCCCCAAGGTGAAAAAGCCGCTGCCGACATTCGTGTCGGTCGACGCCGCCAAGCAAGTGGTGGAGGCCCCCGAGACGGACATCGCCGCGGGCAAGCGCGATCGGGCGCTGCTCGAGCTGCTCTATGGCTCGGGCCTGCGCGTGAGCGAGCTCTCGGGCCTCTCGCTTTCGCAGCTGGATTTGCCGGGCGCGACCGCGCGCGTGCTCGGCAAAGGCTCCAAAGAACGCTATGTGCCGCTCGGGCGCCTCTGCGTGGAGGCCCTCACCGAGTACCTGGCGGTTCGCTCGGAGCTCCGGCATCGCCGAACCCTGGCCATCGACCCCCACGCCGTCTTTCTCAGCACCCGCGGGCGAAGGCTCGGCGTTCGTGCGATCGAGCGCATCGTCGCGAAGTACGGCGCCCTCGGGGCCGGCCGGGCGGATCTTTACCCCCACGCGCTCCGCCACACGTGCGCGACCCACCTCTTGGAAGGAGGCGCCGACCTGCGATCCATCCAGGAGCTCCTCGGCCATTCCTCGCTTTCCACCACGCAGCGCTACACCCACGTCTCGATGGATCACCTGATGCGGGTGTACGACGCCGCGCACCCTCTCGCCCGCGCGCGAATTCCGAAGTAACAAGGGCGGGGATGGCGCCCGTACTTTTCGGTTGGCTCAAACGACTCACCGTCGCGCTCGCGGGGGGCGCCGTGGCGGCGATGCTGGTCGCGGCGATGGAGGCCCGCGCATGCTTCTCGGCTGGAAGCGGCGCCAACGCGCCCCGCTACATCGATCTCTTGCTGGCCGACGCCGCGGTAGTCCTGCCGATTGCCCTCCTTTTGGCGGCCGTTTTGGGCTGCGTCATGTCCTTCCTGGAGCCCGATCGCCCGTACTCCTGGCGCGAGCACCTGGCCACGTTGCGCGCGCAGCCCGTCCTGATGCGCTCGCGCACGGCGGCCATCGTGCCCTTGGCCATCTTCGTGGGGCTCCTCTGGATCGTGCTGGTCGCCAACCTGGCGCGGCAGCTCTTTGCGCGCGGGGCGGCCCTCGAGGTCGGGATGGAGCTCTCGCTCGCCTCGATGGCCATCCTGGCGGGGCTCTCGGCGGTGGCGCTCTCCTTCGTTCCGCCGCTGCGCCGGGTGCTGGCCACCGGCGCCGCCGAGCACCCCTGGTTCATCGATCCGGTGGCCACGGGCGCGGTGGCGTTGCTCCTCTCCATCGTGGTGTTCGCGTACGGCGTCTCGGCGGGGGACACCGGGGGTGAAGGCGGCGGCGCGCTCGGCATCTTCGGCGTCCTGAAACGCTCCGAGCTGGATCTGCGCCCCATCGTCGATCTGTTGGCCATCACCGCCGGCGCCTACACCGCGCCGATCGCGCTGGCGCGCCGCCGGGTGTCGGTGTTTCGTTGGGTGGTGTGCGCGCTGGTCGCCTTCGCGCCGCTGGGCCTCACCGCGCGCGAGGCCCGCGCCTTGAACGACGCGCCCTTCGTGACGCGCAGCCTCGAGCGCGACGCGCCGCTGGGCAGCATCGCCATCGCCGTTTTGCGCAAGGTCACCGACCGCGATCACGATGGCGCATCGGCGTATTTCGGCGGCGGCGACTGCGACGATCGCGATCCGAAGCGCTCGCCGCTGGCCCTCGACGTGCCTGGAAATGGCATCGACGAAGATTGCTCCGGGAGCGACACCCCCCTGCCGTCTGCGCCAGGATCCTCGAGCACCGGCGGGGCCAACGCGGCCAACGGCGCCAAGGCGAACGGTGCGGCCGGGGGCGCGGGTCGTGCGAAGGCGGAGCTGCCGAACGACTTGAACCTCATTTTGATCACGGTCGACACCTTGCGGCCCGACGTGGGCTTCATGGGGTACGACAAGGCGGTGACCCCGAACTTGGACCGCCTGGCGGAGAAGTCGGTCATCTTCGATCGGGCCTACAGCTTCGCCTCTTACACGGGAAAGAGCCTTGGCCCGCTGCTCATCGGCAAGTACCCGAGCGAGACCCTTCGAAACGGCTCCCACTTCAACACCTACGACAAGGCCAACGTCTTCGTGACCGAGCGCCTCCACGACGCGCGCATCCGCACCTTCGGGGCCGCCTCGCACTGGTACTTCGAGAAGCGCAGCGGGCTCGCGCAAGGGATGGACGAGTGGGACACCTCGGCCAAGCCCGCCACCGGCCAAGGCGACACCGACACCTCGGTCACCAGCAAGGAGCTCACGGACGCCGCGCTCAAGCTGCTGGCCAAGCCCGAGAACGTCTCGGGCCGTTTCTTCATGTGGCTCCACTACTTCGATCCGCACGCGCAATATGCGCCGCACGCGGAGGCTCCGAACTTTTTACCGGAGGGTGCCAAGGGGGCGAGCAAGATCTCCAAGGCGGCCTACGACGGCGAGGTGTGGTTCGTCGATCACCACATCGGCCGCATCCTCGAGCAGCTGGCGGCGCAGCCCTGGGGAAAGAAGACCGCCATCGTGGTCACCGCGGACCATGGCGAGGCGTTCGGCGAGCACCATATGAACTGGCACGGTCACGAGATCTGGGAGGTGCTGATCCGGGTGCCGCTGCTCGTCTATGTGCCGGGGCTCTCGCCGCACCATGTTCCCGTCAAGCGCGGCGCCGTGGATCTGGTGCCGACCCTGCTCGACATCATGCACGTGGAGGCGCCGCCGGGGGAGCTCTCCGGCCAGAGCCTCATCGACGATCTCCTGGGGGCCAAGGGCGATACCTTCGCCGAGCGCGACGTCTACATCGATATGCCGCTCGGCCCCTACACCGGGATGCGACGGGCCATCCTCCACGGCCCAACGCCGGGGATGAAGTTGATCCACTTCGGCGGAAACAACTACAGCCTGTTCGACCTCGCCGCCGATCCCGACGAAAAGGACGATCTCGCGCAGGACAAGGCCCGCTTCCGCCCGGTCTACGAGGCGTTTCAGGCGACGCGCGCGCGCATGAAGGAAATCGACGTCAAGCCGGAGCCGTAGCCGGCGAGCCGGCGCCGGTGGACGCGTGCACGTCCGCGCACGCGTTCACATAGCCGATGACAGCAGCGGCACCAGCTCGTCGAGCGAGCCGAGGACGACGTCCGGCTCCGCGGCATAGAGCCGCTCCCGGGTGACGAATCCATCGAGCACGCCGATGGTCGCGCCGCACGCCGCGGCTTTTCCGGCGCCCACGTCCTGCGGGCCGTCGCCGACCATCCACGCGCGCGCCGGCGCCACGCCGACCTCCTCGAGGGCCGAGAGGAGCGTGAACGGGTGCGGCTTGAGCGGGCCATCCCCGCCTCCGCGGATCGCGTCGAAGTCGCCGAGGAGCCCGAGCCCCTCCAGCACGAGCAAGGTGGTATCGCGCGGTTTGTTCGTCGCCAGGATGCGTTTGCGGTCGCGGAGGGCATCGAGCGACGCGCGCGCGCCGGGGAGCAAGGTGGTCTGGTCGACCGGGTGCGCGCGGTAGTACGCATGAAAGGCGGCCAGCGGGGCGTCGAGCTCCGTCGACTCGCGCGGGAGCCCGAAGGCCCGCGCGAGCAGAACACGGGCGCCATCGCCCACATACGTTCGAATGGTCTCGCCGGCGAGCGCCGCGCGGCCATGGGTGACCAACGCATGGTTGCACGCAGCCGCAATATCGGCGCACGAATCAATCAGCGTACCGTCGAGGTCGAAGAGAACCGCATCGGGGGTGGCAAGGCGAACAGAGCTCACGCCTGAGTCACTACCACGCTCCACGCAAGATGCGACCATCTCACCGCCCCACCTCCCGCCGCGCCCACGCGAACAACCACCGCCGCGCCGGCGCGAAGCGCGTACCAGGCCGCGCCAAGCCCGAACAGCCACCGACCCGCCAAACGCAAAAGCGGTTGGCGCCGAGCGCGAAGCGGGCCTCCACCCGCCAAGCCCCAAGCTGCCAGCGACGCCGTACGCAAAAGCGGCTACAGGCGCGCGAAGCGCGTACCAGGCCGCGCCAAGCCCGAACAGCCACCGACCCGCCAAACGCAAAAGCGGTTGGCGCCGAGCGCGAAGCGGGCCCACCCGCCAAGCCCAAAGCTGCCAGCGACGCCGAACGCAAAAGCGGCTGCAGGCGCGCGAAGCGCGTACGAGGCCGCGCCAAGCCCGAACAGCCACCGACCCGCCAAACGCAAAAGCGGCTACAGACGCGCCGAGCGCGAAGCGGCTACGGATAAGGAAGAACCGTTATCCCTGTAGCCGGCAGCCGGAAGCCCGTAGCCCCGACTGCGATCTGTAGCCTTTCCCCCCGCTGGAAGCTTCTTAGGCGGCGTTCTCGAGGCTGGTGGAGCTCGCGGCCGGTGCCGGGACCGCTTCGGCGGCGGCTTCCGCGGCGGCGGCCTCGGTGAGGTTCACGCTGCTGATGGGCGGCGCCGGCGGCATCTCGGCGGAGGCGACGACCATGTCCATCGTTGCTGCGGCAACGGCCATCGGAGCCTCGACCGGGCGGGCGGTGACCCTGGCGCGGCGCGCGCGCGCGGCTTCTTCGCGGGCCTCGGCGGCGAGCGGGGTGGCCTCGAGCATCGTGCGCAGGCGCGAGCGAGCGCGGTGCAAGCGCGAACGAACGGCGCTCTCACTCAGCTCGAAGCGGTCGGCGATTTCCTGGAGCCCCAGGTCCAAGTGGTAGTGCGCGACCACCACGTTGCGGTAGTCCTCGGGCAGCTCCTCGAGCGCGTTGCGGACCCGCGAATCGCGCTCGCTGTTGGCGGCACCCACATCGCCGCGTGCCGTGAGCTCACCGTCGTTCGACGCCGGGAGAGATCCGAGCTCCTCGAGATCGAGCCCCTCGACCAGACGCGCGCGATGACGGCGCTGCGACCGCATCATCATGAGCGCTTCGTTGGCGGTGACCCGAAAGAGCCACGTGGAGAAGCTGGAATCACCGCGGAAAGAGCCGAGACGGCGGATGACCTGCATCAACGTCGCTTGGAGGAGATCGCGCCGATCTTCGTCGGCCACGGGGTAGCGGAGAAGCTGCCGTTCGATGTGTGGCCGTAGCTCCTGTACAAGCGAGTTGAGGGCGCTCGTCTCGCCGTCGACGGCGCGCCGGAGAAGGGTGCGATCGATCGCAAATGCCATGGGTCGTTCCTCGGAGAGTGGTGCGAGCCAAAAGGCTCGATAGGGACGGCACCTCGCCGACGGTGACCGCGCTGCGCGATCTCGACGACGGGTACGGCCGAACCCAATGCGAGTCCCGTGCCGAGGCGGACTCGCCACTCGTACACGCATGTAAGCAACGCGCATCCATCGTTCGCTCGACCCGAAAATCGCGACGCGAAAAAGCCGCTTTCGTCGACGATCGCGCAGCACCCAAGCAGGTCGGTGCATCGCGCGCGCTCGGGCGGCGGCCTCATGGACGCTCCGTGATGTCGAGGCACAGGTACATCGTTTCGAACTGAGCATCACCGCGCTCGACGTCGCTTCCCTCAATGGAATTTCCGAGGACTGTGCGTCAGCCGTAGCCGTGCGGGAGAGCGCGTCTCAAGCCGTCCCGATGCCGGCGGATCCATAGCGCCCTCCACACTTTCAAATGCTGGAGAATATTCAGTTTTTATGCGGCTGGCCGCGCCATCGAAACGAGGTCGAAAGGGCCGCCTTTGGCCTCACTCCAACATCGTCCGAGGCTACAACAATGCCACAGTCCCGCGAAACCGCCACGCACTCCGCCATGCTCTACGAGCCGCAGACCGTTGCGCGCGTCGCCGACGACTTCACCGTTGTCCCGTGCTTGGATGCCGCAGGGTCGCTGCTCGTAAGCATCGTCAGGGTCGAAAGGTCGAATGGACGGGCACGACGGGAAGAGCCGAACGACGAAGCCGAGCGGACGGGGCGCTTGATGCCCGCGCTTGCGCGAGCGGCATCGTTACGAGCGCAAGAGTTCGCAAGTTCTCGAGAATGGCAAGATCGATCGCGAGCCCGAGTGGAAAACACGTGCGCGTTCGCGCGGGGCGCGTACGGACACGGCGGGATGCGGCCGATATCTCTTGGATGGTGTGCGCGAAGGCGTGCGTTTCGCGCCGCGGAGCGACTCAATTGTTGTAGGCTCCCGCAAAATGAGTGCTGTCGTCGTGGTTGGAGCCCAATGGGGTGACGAAGGTAAGGGGAAGATCGTCGATATTTTCACCGAGCACGCCGAGATGGTCGTGCGCTACGCCGGAGGTCCCAACGCGGGGCATACCCTGGTCGTAGGCAACGACAAGGTGGTCGTGCGGTTGGTGCCGAGCGGCATTTTGCGCGCGCATACCCGATGCGTACTGGCGCAAGGAATGGCGATCGACCCGACCTCGTTGGTGAACGAGATCGATGAGCTGCAACGCCGCGGTTATGTGGGCGAAGGTCAGCTGGTGGTGAGCGAGCGGGCACACGCCATCCTCCCGTACCATGTTGCCGTCGATACCTTGCGCGAGCAGGGGGCGGACGCGATCGGTACCACCAAGCGCGGTGTGGGGCCCTGCTACGAGGACAAGATGGCCCGTCGCGGTATCCCGCTGGGTACCTTCCGCGACCGCGCGCGCACCGAGAAGCTCGTGCGCCGAGCGCTCGAGGCGTGGCAGCCGTCGGTGGCCGCCCTCGGTGGAACCTTGCCGTCCTTGGCCGAGGTGATGGCCAGCGTCGATGCGGTGCGCGAGCGCATCGTTCCGCTCTTGGCCGATACGGGGGAGATGATCGACGAGGCGCTTCGCGCCGGAAAAAATGTGCTCTTCGAGGGCGCGCAAGGGACCTTGCTCGACATCGATCATGGCACGTACCCCTATGTCACGTCGTCGACGGCGAGCGCCGGCGGAGCCTCCACGGGCACCGGTGTCGGTCCGACCCGGCTGGGGAAGGTCATTGGTCTGGTGAAGGCGTACTCCACCCGCGTCGGTGGCGGTCCGTTCCCCACCGAGCTGACGGACGATGTGGGCGAGCGCCTGCGCAAGGCCGGGGCCGAGTTCGGCTCGGTGACCGGGCGGCCTCGTCGCACCGGCTGGCTCGATGCCTGTGCCGTCCGCTATTCGGCGCGCATCAACGGCCTCGATGGCCTGGCGCTCACCAAGCTCGACGTGCTCACCGGGCACTCCGAAATCAAGGTGTGCACCGGCTACGAGACGCCGAACGGCGTGAGCTCCTCGTTCCCGCTGGAAGATGCGGACCGGGCGCGCCCCGTCTACCAAACCTTGCCGGGCTGGAAAGAGGACATCTCCGGCGCCCGCACCCTGGCCGATCTGCCCGAGACCGCCCGCAAATACGTGGAGTTCGTGGAGCGCGAGACCCGCTGCCGCGTGGTTCTGGTGAGCGTGGGCTCCCGCCGCGACGAGACCATCCTCGTCGACGAAGTGTTCGGTTAGCGCTACGTAGCTCCTTTGGAGCTTGGAGGGAACGCGGGTGACGTCGAGCTTGTTCGCACTGGCGGTGATCGCGCAGCTGGTCTCGAACGCCCGCCCCCTCGAGTGCACGGCGACCGAAGGGCCGCACGCCGGCAACGTCTGGGAGCGGGCCAAGACCCCCGCGCTCCGCAAGTACTGCGATCTGCTGGCGAGCGGCGCCTCGAAGCTGGCCGCCAGCGCCACCATGGCCTACGAGGTCCTCGGCATCGCGGATGAAGCCGATCGCATGGTGCCCGGGCACACCGCGCCCGCCGTGCTGCGCGGCCGCGCCTACGCCAAGCTCGGACGCTGGCTCGAGGCCTACAACGCCCTGAACACCGCGCGGATCCGCGATCCGCGCGCCCTCGACGATGCGGTGGCGCTCCTGGCGTGGGCGCGCGTTGCCGTTCGAGCGGGGCACCCCGACGACGGACATGCGGCCTATCGCATGCTCCTTCCGCGGGCCACCTTGCTTCCGCTCGCGGAGCGCGGGCCGGCCTATGTCGAAGCCGGATTTTTGGCCATGTGGCGCGGTCCTGGCGGGCTCGACGAGGCCATCTCCATCTTCCGCCAGGCGCGACGCGATGCCCAAGATACACCGCAAGCCGTGGCCATCTTGGGCCTGGCGCTGGCCCTCGACCGCCTGGGCGCGCGGGACGAAGCGCGCGCCGTGCTGCTCGAGCGGCCGCTCGCCAACCCTTGGCCGACTTTGTCCGATGCGCGCGCGCGCCAGCTCCTCACGCCGCCGGTGAGCGAGGGCGAGACGGAGGCGCTCGCGGCCATCGCGCTCGAGGCGAGCGATCCCGCCAAGGCGAGGCTCTCGTGGCAGAAATACGCCGACACGTCACCGGGTGCCCCTTGGGTGGCGCACGCCCGCGCGCGCGCACACGGCGGCAATGCGGCAGGCGCTTTGGGCCCGAAGCGCGCCGAGAAAGCGGCGAGGTCCCAGCCATGAAGCGCATCGTCCGGCTCCTTCGCGGTCGAATGGCCGCTGCGGTTTTGGCGGTGGCCGTGGCATCGCTCTCGGCCGGTGTGCAGCCGGCGCGCGCCGACACGCCGCCCAGCGCGTGGGACTCCGTCAAAAAACCGTACTTGCGCCGCACCTACGAGGTGCACGTGCGCGCGCGCGAGCGGATGATCCAGTCCGAGTCGGTGCAGCCCGGGGCAATGGACCATGAGAAGCGCCTGGAGGAGGCGCGCGCGATCCTCGAGGAGGCCAACGCGGCCGAGAGCCCGGATGTGCGTCTGCGCTTCGATCTGGGCACCGTCTACGAGGCGCTTCGCCGGCATGCCGCGGCGGCCAAGGTGCTCGAAAAGGCGCTGGCGATGGCGCCCGATCATCCGGCGGCCGAAGATGCGTGGCTGACTTTGGCGTACGCCTACGCGCACGGCAACGAGCCGCGCAAAGAGCGCGACGCGTACACGAAGTACTTGGAGCGCTCCACCTACGGCTCGGGGAGGGTCACGGCCACGTTGAACTTGGCGGAGGCCGAGATGCGCCTTGGTCACCTCGAGGACGCCATCACCGGTTACCGCGAGGCGATTCAACTCGCCAGCTTGGTGGCGAGCGCCAGCGACACCGGCGTGTTGGCCGTATGGGGTCTCGCGGTGGCCCTCGATCGCTCCGGCGATACCTCGGGCGCCATGGCCCAGGCCAAGTGGGCGACCGAAATCGACCATCGCCGGGTCATCGAGGACAGGGTCAACGTGTTCTTCGTCCCCGCCTACGAGCGCCTTTGGTACTTCGGTCTGCGCGAGATGGCCCTGGCGCGCAGCGCCAAGAGCGGGCCCGAGGCGCTGCTCCATCTGCGTCAAGCCGAAGAACTGTGGAACGGCTACTACGAAAAAGCCGACCCCGCCGATCCCTGGCGCACCCGCGCCAAGGCGCATCGCGACTTCGTTCACAACGAGCGCCTCGACGCCGAAAAGCGCATTAAGCCGGGCAAAACTCCGCAACTTCCGTCGCCGGGCGACGACGTGTCGCTCTAGCTCGAAGGCGCAACACGCGGCGCGCGAGATGCCGCGTGCAAGGCGTCGAGAGTAGGGCACGGCGCGCGCGTCGCGGACGTGCAAGGCGCAGCGCGCAGGGCGCAGCGCGCGAGATGCCGCGTGCAAGGCGTCGAGCGCGCGTCACGCGTCGCGCGGACGTGCAAGGCGCAGCGTGCGGGGCGCAGCGCGCGAGATGCCGCGTGCAACGCGTCGAGCGCAGAGCGCGTCGCGCGCGAGATGCCGCGTGCAAGGCGTCGAGAGTAGGGCACGGCGCGCGCGTCGCGGACGTGCAAGGCGCAGCGTGCGGGCGCAGCGCGCGACATGCCGCGTGCAAGGCGTCGAGCGCGCGTCACGCGTCGCGCGGACGTGCAAGGCGCAGCGTGCAGGGCGCAGCGCGCGACATGCCGTGCAACGCGTCGAGCGCAGGGAGCGGCGCGCGCGACATGCCGCGTGCATCTACGTGCGTTGTCGTTTCGAGGCGCCGTCCACCAGCCGCGCCACGTGCACGATGGCGCGCTCGTGTGTGCCGCGTCCGATCTCGCCCGCGTCATCGCGGACGTCGATCTCGAAGCGATAGAGCTTGCCGGCCATTTCGATGAAGCGGGCGGTCGCCGTGACGGTGGCTCCCGGAGGGGTCGGCGCCGTATGGTGCACGTCGACCTTCACGCCCACCGACAGCTCGCCGGGTTCGAGCAAGGGGTGGAGGGCGCGCGCGGCGGCGATCTCCATCAAGGCGATCATCCTCGACGTGGCGAACACCGGTGGGAACGCGTCGCCGGGCTCCGTCGAAAGTTGGTCCGCAAGATCCGCGTCGCGAACGGACCATGCCGCCGTCGCGGTGGGAAGTGGATAAGCTTGTTTGGGCATGCCGAAGAAATAGCAGCCAAAGGCCCGCGCCGCGAGAAAGGTCGATCCACGCGCAAAGGGCGGGACATCCATCCGTGTCGGGCCCACTCGACCGTGTCGGGCCTTGCTCGAAACTTTCTCTGCTCCTTGCGCCGGCGCCGCCTCACGCGGCGAGCGATTTCAAATGAACCGAACTACGTTGCGCGCTTCGAGCCGGGGCGTGAGAGGTCTCTTCCTGCTCGCGCTCGGCGTCGTTCAATTGGCTTGCCTGGTGCGCTTTTGCCGGCTCCCGTTCGAGTCGAAGATCGCCCGCGTCCCCGACGAAGGGTTCTATTACCTCAATCTGGCTCGAAATTTCGTCGGGTCCGGCCAGTGGACCTTCGACGCCGGCATCAGCCGCACCGCGTCCTTTCACCCGCTCTACGCGTTCATCGCGTCGCTCGTCGCGCAAACGACGGCCGATGCAAATACGCTCCTCGCCATCCATGGCGCGCTGGGTTTTGCGTCGACCTTCGCGGCCGCCGCGTGCGTGCTTCGCATCGCGGGAAACGATCCGCGCGCCGCGTGCGGCGCCTTGCTCGTGTTCACGGGCGGCGCGTGCGCGAGCTGTCCGCTGATGCTCGTGGAGTGGCCTTTGGCCGTCGCGTCGCAGGCGATGCTGATGCTGCTCATGCTGCGCGGGGACGGTGGTCCTTGCTTCGCCGTGGGCGCCTTTGCGGTGCTCGCGCGCATCGACTCCATCGTCCCCGTCGGTCTCTCGGCCTTCGGTGTGTTTACGGCCATCCACTTCGACGCGCGCCGATGCGCGCTGGCCGATGGGCCCCGGCTGCGCGCCGCCCGCTTGGCCGTCGGGGGAGCGCTTTCGACCTTTCTCGGCCACGGCTTCTGCCTTTGGTGGATGACCGGCTCCTTCTTTCAAGGCAGCGCGCGCATGAAGGCACATTGGGCCGTCACCCAAGGGATCGCGCCGCTTCGAATGCTGGGCGTCGCGTGGCGTGCGCTCCCGTTCGGGTGGTGGTCCACCGAAACACCGGCCCCCGCGAGCCTCTGGGCGGGCGCCCTCGCGTGCGGCGCCGCCATCCTCGTGGCGTGGATCAATCGGCGCTGCGCGCGGTTCGCCATTCCGCCGCCGCTCCGAACGGGCGCGTACGGCCTCGCGCGCAGCGATACGGTGGCCGTCTGGGCGGCGCTCGTCACGGCGGTGGGCACGTACGCCGTGTATGCGATGGATATCAACGAGCCAAAGCCGTGGTACACGGCGCACTTCATCGTCCCCCTGGCGATCCTCCTGGGCGCGGCCTCGCGGGCGCTCTTTCGGGCGACGCACCCCGCCGTCCCTTGCGGCGCGCTCGCCGTCATGACGGCCGCCGGCTTCGTGGCCGCGGGCGCCCCCATCTGGCCGCACCATGGCGCGCTGGCCGCCGCCGGTGCGTGGGTGCGGGCGACGGGAAGGCGCGCCGTCTCGTACCGAGCCGGGATCGCCGGGTACGTGTCCGACTCGCACGTCGTCAATTTGGACGGACTCGCCAACGACGATGTGCACCCGTACCTCCTCGCGGGGACCACGGCGTGTTACATCGCCGCGACGGGCGCCGATGTGCTGGTGGAGAGCCATTGCCGAGGCGAGCCCGAGCCCGCACACGGCATCTACGGCCGCGACGACCTCGCCCGCGCAACGCGCCGCGTGCACACGTTCGGCAGCGCGCTCGCCCCGACGCCCTCGGCGGCATGCACCGTGGCCGTCTGGGAGCTCGATCGCGCCGTCCTCCGCGCGCAATGCCAGCAGGCCATCGAGCGCCCGCTCCGCTAACGCGCGCGACTCCGATCGGGGCTACTCGAACGCGACCCCTACTCGGACGGAGGTTCGTCCGCGTCGTCGGCGTCGTTCGCGGTCTCCAGCCGCGAAGGACGCGAGCCATCGGGCCCGGCGTCGCCGCGCGGCTTGAAGACGTCGTAGTCGTGCGTGCAGGCACCGAGCACGAGGCTCGCCGCAAAGGCGAAGAGCGTCACCGGTACCGCGAGACAAGATACACGACGCATGCTCTTCAAAACGTACCTCGCATCTCCACCCCGGTTGGACCGAAGACGATACGGGTGCGGCCGTCCGAGGCCGCCGCTTCGGTGCGGGGCGGCGCGGTAAACCAAGCGCCCTGGGGGCGGGGCCTCGTGCTGGTGCTCGGGGCGCCCGCCGCGTCGCCTTTGCGCGGTTGGCTCAGGACGAACAAGGTGACCCCGGCGCCCGCGCCGAGGAGCCCGAACACCAGGCCGACATTGGCGATGGTCTGCTGCGACTTCCCCTTGTCGATGTCACCGCTCCGCGAAGCCGGGCACGGGCCTTTGCCGCACGCCGACTCCAGATCGCCGTAGGTGCCGTTGTTCAGGAGCCCGAAGACGATGAATGTCAGGAACCCGGCGGCGCCCACGCCGCCCGCGACATAGGCGGCGGTCCGCAAGGTCGAGCGATCGTCGCTGGCCGGAGGGGGAGGGGGCAGCGCCGTCTTCTCCGCGAGCGGCGCCACGGAGTTCACGTCGAGCCGGGTGCGCTCCGTTTGGCCTGCGGCCACCGTGACCGAGGTGGTGACCGGCGGCCTGCCGGGCGTGCTCACCTCGATTTGCGTGGTGCCCGGGAGAACCGGCGCAGGCTCGCCCCATCCCGCGCGGCGCATGGTATCGCCGGCGATCTTCAGGGTCGTCTCGTCGGTGGGGTGCTCGACGTCGACGATGACGAAGCCGAGCTTGCCCGTCAGCGCGTCGCGTTCGAGCTGCGCCGCCTCGCCCGCCTTTTCGTAGCGGACGTCGTCGCGGGCGAGCTCTTTCGCCTCCACGCGCGCCTTGTCGAATTCGACATAGGCGGCGACCAGATCGCCCTTCTGGCGAAGGGACCGCGCCAGAAAGAGCAGCGAGTTGGGGCTGGCCACGATGTCGTGCGACGCCCGAAACTCCTCGGCCGCCCCCGCATAGTTTCGCGCGTCATAGAGCTTGCGCCCTTTGAGGAAGCGCGACTGCGCCTGTTCGCGTTGAACGGGCGTGGCCTTCGAGGGATCGACCCCGGCCGCCGAGGCCCAATCCGCCGACACGACCAGGGATGACGCAAGCAAGACGGCAGCGAGACGAGGGATGCAACCGCGATGAGGGCGAGTGAGGCAAATGAGGCGAATGAGAGGAGAGCGCATTCCGTTTAGATCCCCAGAGGCACGTAGACCTTGTGCTTCGAGCGCGGCGCGGAGCTCTTCGGCGGCGCCGGGTTGGACACCGCCGGCGCCTTCGAAGGCGCCGCGGTCTCCGCCTTCGGCGGCGGCGCCGGAGGTGCAGGGACCACGTCCTCCGCGCTCTCCGAGGCCGCTGCCGCCGACGGCCCGCGCGCACGCGCCGGAGACTCGTTCCGTGGCGATGCCGCCACCGGCTGCTGCGCCCGAGGAGGCTGCGGCGTTGGCGCAGCCACCGGTGCGGGCTCCCGCGCAGCGGTCGCGCGCGCGGGCTCCGACGCCTTCGACGGTGCAGCCGCCGCCGTGCCCCGCGCCCCCGGCGCCTCGGCCGGCGGCGCGCCCTGCGCCGATGCCGCAGGCGCCGTCGATGCCGCGATCCCCTCGGGCGCCTTCGAGCCCCGGAAGAGCAAGGTCAGCGAACAAACGGTGACCGAGACGAAGAGCACCAGCAGCGCCACCACGATCATGATGCGCCGCCGCCGCCACGCCGGGCGATCCTTGAGCGCCGTAATCTCGCTCGTGCGCGACCGCCCGACCCCCGGCGGCTCACGGTACGTCGGCGGCGCCGGTGTAGGGATCTCCGCCCCGGGGACCTTCATCATGAACGACGGTGGGGGCTCGACGACGCGCACGGGCGCCACCTGCACGGCCGCCTGCGCGCCGTGCGGCGATGGCGCCGACGGCGCCATGTGCACGGCCACCGCCGCCGCGGTATGCGCCGCCGCCTGCACCGCCCGAGGTGACGCCGTTGCGCCTCCTCGCATCGAAGCCGCGGCGGCCGCCCCCCGCGATGACGACGGCACGGGCGGCGGTTGCGCCCGCGGAGAAGGACGCCCTGCGGACGGCAAGGACTGCCGCAATGGCGGCGGCAACATCGGCGCGGTGTGCCGTGGGGCGGGTGCGGCGGTGGGCATTGGCGGCGCCGGGGGCCCAGGCGCCGCGGGCGGCAAGGTCGAGGGGGCCTTGGACCAACGCTCGTCGATGGATTCGAGATCCGGCACCAACCCGGCCAGCGTGGCCGCCCCGTTCGGGGGATGCCGCTGGGACGCGGTGGCCACCGGCGCCGGTCGCTCCTCGACGCCGAGGATCGCGCACACCTCCCGCGCGACCTCCGCATCCCCCGGCAAGTGGTGCGCCGCGATGTTGCGCAGCGCCACGCCAAAATCCGTTACGGTCGGATAGCGCCGCTTGGGATCGACGGCCAGCGCGGTCGCCGCGATCTCCACCAGCATCGCCGCCCAAGGCGTCGAAGGCGGGGAGGGCGCCAGCGGCATATCGCCGGAAAGTTGCCGAGACAACATTTCGGTCACCGTCCGCTGCGTGAACAAGGGCCGCCCGGCCAGTGTTTCCCAGAGCATCGCGCCCAGCGAATACACATCGGCCCGGCCATCGGCCGTGCCGTCGCCCAGCAGGATCTCGGGGGCGCTGCGCGCGTTGCGCTCGTCGAGGGGCCCCGCGGGTGGCCGCAGCGGCCGGCGGTGGATGCGAAGCAGGCGCGCGAGGCCGTCGGTGCCAATCAAGATCCCCGACGGTGTCACATCGCCATGGATCATCGACGGGATCTTGCCCGTCTCCTCGGCGCGAAAGCCCGGCTCGCGCAGGGCATGCAGCGCCGCCAGGCCCGATACGGCGTCGACCAGGAGCTTGAGCCGCCCTTCGAACGACAGCGGCTTCTTCCCGTCCTTTTGCGCGCGCACATCGAGCTGGGGCCAGGTCGCACCCTCGATGAACTCGGTGACCACCACCGCGTGATCCTGCGTGGTGTAGACATCGCGTACGCGCGGAACATGGGGGTGCCGCAGCATGGCGATGCGCCGCGCCCGCCGCGTAAAGGCGTCGAAATCGGCAGCCTCGACGTTCGCTCGGTTGACCCGCTCGAGGACCAGACGTGGCGCCGCCGCGCCGCCCGCTTCCGCCCGCACGATGAAGCGTTCGACATCCGCGTCGGTCCCCAGAAAGCGCACGACGGCGTACTTTCCAATGGACGACGGCACCAACGTAGGAGCGGGCGCAGCGGCCATGTCGCCCCCAAGTGTAGCGTAAGTTTCAGCCTCGCGGCGTCCTTTGGCGCCCGGGAGAACCCGAACTTACTTCGCGCGAAAGAGATCGCGATTCTGCCACGCTGGCAGGGCTCGCAGGTCGGCCCAAACCTCGCGCGCCGAGGTGTAACGGTACACCTCTCGCCGGCGCAGCATTTTGGCGATGAGATGCCCGAGCGGGGTCCCGATTTGCTCCGCCCGCCGCCTTGGCTCCCCGCCGCCCACTTGGCGAATCAGCTCTTGATACGGGAGCTCCAGAGCGAGCGCCGGTGTGCCGGTGAGCATCCAGTAGAGGAGGAGCCCGACCTGATAAAGGTCGCTCTGCTTACTTGTATAACCAGCCGCAACCACCTCCGGCGCCATAATCTTGTGATGTACGACATTGGGCCGGATGGCGGGGGCCCCCCGTAGCTCGTGGCTGATGCCGAAGTCGCTGATCTTCACGATGGGCCGATCGGCATGGGAGATGAGCACATTGCCCGGGTGCAGATCGTCGTGGACGATATCGTTGTCGTGCAGGAATTGAACGGCGGCGAGCAGCTGGCGCGCCAGCTCGATCACGAGCCCCTCCTGCATCGGGTGGCCCAGCATCGCCGTGAGCGGGTGATCGCACCGCTCGAGCGCCAGGTAATAGAGGAAGTTCTCCTCGAACGCGTCGTAGATGAACACCACATTGGGGTGGCGTAGGAGCATGAGCCGCTGCACCTCGCGCGCCCACTCGGCGTGCACCTCGCCATAAGGGCGGTTCGCCGGGCGGATCATCTTGACGGCGTACACCTGGTCGAACGGGCCCACGCACTCGTAAACGGCGCCGAACTCCCCGGAGCCCACCACCGACTGCACCTCGTAGTGGCCCCGCGCCGACGTGAGAATGGCCCCGACCTGCGGGTACTGCACGGTGATGCGCGGCATGGCCATCGCCGGGGTCGAGTGAAACCCCGCCGGCATCGGCACGGCTTGCATGCTCGTCGAGGGTGCGCCCTCGCGGTAGCTCATTGGCGGCGGGCCGATCATCGTCGGCGCTGCCATCGTCGGCGCTGCAAAGGTCGCGCTCGACCGCAGCGCGTGCGCCGGATCCCGGCCCGCCGGCGGCGGCGGATGGGGCTGCGCTTGGGGATGCGGTTGCGCAGGAGCCAGAGGAGCCGGAGGAGCCAGGGGAGCAACCGGAGGAAGCGGAACGGTCGTCGCTTGCCACGGCGGCGTGGCGTGCGCCTCATGGTTGGGCGTCCCATGGTGGGGCGCCGCAGGATGGGGCACCGCATGATTGGGCGTCGGCGGTGGCGCGCCGCCCGCGCCCGCATCCCGCAAGCTCGGCGGAGGCGGCGGGTATGGCGCATGCGTGCTCACCGGCGCCGGCGGCGTATGCGCGGGTGAACGCGGGCCCTCCCGATAACTCGGCGGCGGGGCCGAAACGGGCGGGATGGTTCCAGTCTTCGAAGGCGGTCCGCCGGTCACGCGTTCGATACTAGCATCGGCGTGATAGTCATCACCACGATGAGCCGCTCCGCGCCGACGAAAGAAAGCACCCGCCTCGAAGAGGCCCGCACCGGAAAAAAGTGGCGCCGCTGGGGCACGTACCTCAGCTTGCGGCAGTGGGGCACCGTTCGCGAGGACTACTCGGTCAACGGCGACGCATGGCGCTATCTGTCCTACGAGGACGCTTGCGCACGCGCATACCGCTGGGGCGAAGACGGCCTTTTCGGTATTTCGGACAACCGCGGCATCTTGCATTTTGCGCCCGTCCTTTGGAACGAAAGCGATCCCATCCTAAAAGAGCGCCTTTTCGGCCTGAGCGGCCCCGAAGGCAACCACGGTGAGGATGTCAAAGAGGTTTACTTCTTCCTCGACGCCACCCCCACACATAGCTACGCAAAAGCCCTTTACAAATATCCGCACCGCCCCATCCCGTGCGACGCCATCCGCGAGGCCTCGGCCCGCGCCGGTCGAAATGTCCCCGAGCCCGAGGTGTGGGACTTCGGCGTATTCGAGGACGACGCTTACTTCGATGTGCTCATCGAGTATGCCAAGGCCGATGTCGAGGACATCCTGATTCGTTTGACGGTGACCAACCGCGGACGGGCCCGCGCCCCCGTGCACCTCTTGCCGACGATCTGGTACCGCAACACCTGGAGCTGGCAAGAGCCCGCGGTGCCCGATGGCATCGTCCGCGCCGAGCCGAGCCCCCGCGCCCCGCACAACCACCTTGCGCTCGCGCTCGACCAGAGCCACCTGGGCGCGCGCTGGCTCCACATCGAAGGCGATCCCGAGCTGCTCTTCACCGGCAACGACACCAACTTCGAGCGCCTCTACGGGGCGCCGAACCGCGCGTCTTTTACCAAAGACGCCTTTCACCGCTATGTGATCGCCGGCGAAAAGAGCGCCGTCGACCCCGAAAGGCGCGGCACCAAGGCGGCCGCGCACGTGCGCTGGGAGCTGGGCCCCGGCGAGTCCAAGGTCCTGCACCTGCGCCTCACCGACCGCCGCCTCGAAGATGGCCTCCTCGAGCCCGAGCTCCTCGACGCCGTCTTCCGCGAGCGCATCGCCGAGGCCGACGCCTTCTACGACGCCATCATGCCGCGCGAGCTCACCGCCGAGGAGCGCAACGTCTACCGCCAGGCCATGGCCGGCCTGCTCTGGACCAAGCAATATTACTCCTTCGACGTCGACCGGTGGCTCCGCGGAGATCCTGCGTTTCCGGCCCCGCCGCCCGAGCGCAAGAGCGGGCGCAATCACGATTGGCGAAACCTCTACAACAGCGAAATCCTCTCGGTGCCCGACAAATGGGAGTTCCCCTGGTACGCCGCGTGGGATCTCGCCTTTCACTGTTTGCCATTCGCGCTCATCGACCCGGAGTTCGCCCGCACGCAGCTCACGTTGCTTTTGCGTGAATGGTACATGCATCCCAACGGCCGGCTCCCGGCCTACGAGTGGAACTTCGGCGACGTGAACCCGCCCGTCCACGCGTGGGCCGCGCTGCGCGTCTACCAGATCGAGCGGCGCATGACCGGCCACCGCGATCGCGCCTTCCTGGAGAGCGTCTTTCACAAGTTGATGCTCAACTTCACCTGGTGGGTCAACCGCAAGGACGCGGAGGGCAAGAACGTCTTCGAGGGCGGCTTTCTGGGGCTCGACAACATCGGCGTCTTCGACCGCAGCAACGCGCTGCCCGAGGGCGGGACCCTGGAGCAAGCCGACGCCACCAGCTGGATGGGCATGTACTGCCTCAACCTGCTCAACATGTCGTTGGAGCTCGCGCGCGAGAACCCCAGCTACCAAGACGTCGCCAACAAATACTTCGAGCACTTCCTCTACATCGCCCGCGCCATGAACGGCGCCCCGCGCAACTTGGGCCGGCGCGGCAGGCGCGCGCTCCCGAGCGACGAAGCCGACTCCGTGTGCCTCTGGGACGAAGAAGACGGCTTCTTCTACGATGTGCTCCGCCTCCCCGGCGGCGAGTACGCGCCCCTCAAGGTGCGCTCGATGGTGGGCATCATCCCGCTGTTCGCGGTGGAGACCATCGAGGAGGAGCTGCTCCAGCTCTTTCCGGCCTTCATGAAGCGGGTGCGCTGGTTCGTGGTCAACCGCCCCGAGCTCGGCGCCTATGTCGCTCAATTCGAGGGGCTGGGCGCGTCGGGGAAGCGGCATATCTTGTCCTTGGTGGGCCCCGAGCGCCTGGTGCGCATCCTCCGGCGGGTGCTGGACGAGAACGAGTTTTTATCCCCTTACGGCGTTCGTGCCCTCTCGCGGGTGCACAAGGATCATCCGTATTCGGTGCAGCTCGATGGCGCCGTCCACCGGGTGGAGTACGAGCCGGGCGAGTCGTCGAGTGGCCTCTTCGGCGGAAATTCGAATTGGCGCGGGCCTATTTGGTTTCCGGTGAATTATCTGCTCATCGAAGCGCTGCAGAAGTACCACCACTTTTATGGCGACGAGCTTAAGGTGGAGTGCCCCACCGGCTCGGGCAAGTGGATGAACCTGTGGGAGGTCAGCTCCGAGCTCTCCCGCCGCCTGGTGAGCATCTTTCTGCGCGACGGGGATGGAAGGCGCCCGGCCGACGGCGCGCTGGGCGAGCTCGCGACCGATCCGCATTTTCGCGATTACCTCACGTTCGCCGAATACTTTCACGGCGACACGGGGGCAGGTTTGGGCGCCAACCATCAAACGGGGTGGACGGCGCTCGTGGCAAAGCTACTTCAGCAGAGCCCATTGTGGCGCGACCCAACAGGCGCGGCCAACGAGGACAACGTGGAGAGACGAGAATGAGCGGCACGCAAGAGAGCGCCGAGCGCTTCGATGAAGCCTATTACCAGCGCTATTACGAATCCAAAGAGACGAGAGTCTACGGCAAAGAGTCCATCGCGCACTTGGCCCGCGGCGTCACCGGCATGATCGCCTGGTACGGCGGCACCCTCCGCTCCATCCTCGACGTCGGCGCCGGCACGGGCCTCTGGCGCGACTGGTTCGCCGCGCACGCCAGCGCCAACAAAAAGGCCATTCGCTATCTGTCGACCGAAATCAGCGAGCACGCCTGCAAAAAATACGGCCACAAACGCTGCGACATTTCCATCTGGCGCACGCGCGAGCAGTTCGACCTGATCATCTGCCAAGGCGTGCTCCCGTACCTCGATGACGACGGCGCCACCCGCGCCATCGAAAACATCGCCGCCATGAGCCGCGGCTTCCTCTACCTCGAGGCGGTGACCAAGCGCGATCTCGAAGAGGTCTGCGACCGTGACTTCACGGACACCACGCAGCGCGCCCGCTCCGCCCGCTGGTACCGCACCCGCCTCGATCGCCATTTCACCCCGCTCGGGTGCGGGCTCTATTATTCGAAGAAAGGACCGCTGACGTTTTACGAGCTCGAAAAGGCGTAGAACGCAAAACGCAATTCACGAGCGCTACCGCGCCAGGAGAAACGCCGCGAGCTTCTCGAAGACCTTCTCCTGGCACCCCGTCGACAAGAACAAATCCGCGTGGGCCATGGGGAACGTCGGATCGCCCACGGCGAGCAGCTCTTTGTCGTCGGAGCCAATGGCATCGTACGGATCGCGCGCCGTCTCCGGGGGGACGATGCCATCGTCGTTGGCCACGATGCACAAGAAGGGGTGGTGCATGCCGCGCAGCGCCCGCGACACGTTCACCCCGCGCATCACGAGCTCCCGCTCCGCCACCCAGTGCGCGATGTTGCGGTTCACGTGGGGGTTCGGATCCTCCACGGTTTGCACCATGGTGGCGGCTTCGGTCACGTCGGTGGAGCTCACGTTCATGTACACCGAGAGCAGCTTCGGCGCGTAGCGGGCCAGCACCGGCAGCGCGACCCCCGCCATCTTCCGCGTGTGGCGGATGCGAAGGCCGCCGACGAGCCACGGATAGTGAAAGGCGACGCGCAGCGCCGGATGGATTTTCACCCAGGTGACCAGCCCGCCCACATTCACCAAGCAGCGCACCGGTGCCTGGGGTTGGTGCGCGACATAGCCGAACATGAGCGCCGTGCCCAGGCTGCAGCCGATGAGGTCCACCTGGCCGGCGCCCGTCTTCGTATGCGAGAGCACATGGCGAACGGCCACGTCGACGTCGTCCATCATCTCCGCCAGCTCGAAGCGATCCGTTCCGCCTCGGCGCTCGGCCCGGCCCTGGCCGCGCAAATCGACGCTCCACACCTCGATGCCGCGCGAGGCGAGGTAGCCCTCGAGCGAGAGCCCGCGCGGGTGGAAGCCGAAGATGAACGAGTTCATCCCGTAGCCGGGCACGATGAGCGCCGGCCGCTTGGCCCCGGCGGCCGATGGCGCGGGGGCCACGCGCTTGAGGGAAATGCGCCAGCCGGCGCCGTTGTCTACCTTGTAGAGCTCGTCCATGATCTATCCAAGAACCGCAAACTTGAGGTACCGGCCCTCGGGCCACGCCGGCAAGGTCGGATGATCGGGCGGCGGCCCGTGGTGCTCGAGCAGGCGAAGATCGCTGCGGTTGGTGGCGACGTCGTCGAGGGTGGCCAAGAAGCTCTCCGCGTCGACATGGCTCGAGCACGATGCGGCGCAAAAGACGCCGCCCGGCGCGAGCACATCGACGCACGCGCGGTGCAGCGCGCGGTAGGCCGTGAGCGCGCGCGGCAACGATTTTTCGTTCGACGCAAAGCTCGGGGGATCGCTGATGATCAGGTCCCACGTGCTCCCGCGCCGCTTGGCGCCTTCGAGAAACGCAAACGCGTCGGCGGTGACGAAGGCGTGGGCGCGCGGATCGACCCCCGCCAAGCGAAAGCTCGCCTGCGCGGCCGCGTGGGCGCCGGCGGCCATGTCGACGCTCGTCACGTGCGTCGCGCCCCCCAACGCGGCAAACAGCGAAAAGCCGCCGGCGTACGAGAATAGATTCAGCACCCGCCGGCCGGGCGCCAGCGCTCCGGTGCGCCTTCGGTTCTCGCGTTGGTCCAGAAAGGCGCCCGTCTTTTGCCCGTGGAGCACGTCCACCACGAACGGCACCCCATGCTCGCGCACCGACACCCGTTCGGAGGGCTCCCGCCCGCGCAGGGTCTCGGTCTTGCCGGCGTCCGCCGGGGCCTTCGATTCGCGCTCGCGCGCCTGCCGTTTCGGGGTTCGCAAGAGCAAGGTCACGACGCCGAGCGCCTCGAGCTGAGGCCACACGGCGTCCACGAGCTCCGCGAGCCGCGCATGGGCTCCGTCGCCGTCGATGCGCAGCACGGCCACGTCATCGTAACGATCGATCACGAAGCCCGGGAGCCGGTCGCCTTCGCCATGAAGCAGCCGGTACGCATTGGTCGCACCATCGCGAAAGAGCTTTGCGCGAATGGCGAAGGCGGAGCGGGCCCGCTCCGCGAAGAGCGCCCGATCGATGGGCACGTCGGCCTGCCCCAGGTTGGTGAACAGCCGCGCGGCGATGGGCGATTCGGGATCGGCGAGGCCCCGGCCAAGCGCGCTTCCGTCGGGCCCGACCACAAGGACGTCGTCGCCTGCCTGAACCCGTTCGAGCCCGCGCTGCACCGTGCGTTGCCAAACCCACGGGTGACCTCGACGCAGTTTTTCAACGGCCCCGGCGCCCACTTCGAGCTTGCCCGAATCGCTGTCCGCCCGAAATTTTGCTGCTTGCGGCCGATTCGTAACGCCATGTTGGATCTTCGGCGCGGTCTTTTTCATTCTCTCCTAGAGCTCAGCATGGTCGAAATCGTACTCGAGGTCGGGCGTGCGGTTTGGAAGTTCGTTGCGCTCGCCACATCATGGCGAAAGTCGGTTAGTCTTGGGATCCCGTTGGGCCTACGAGCTCGGGAGGGTTTCCATGCGAACGAAGACGATTCTTGCGTTGGGCGTAGTCGCAGTACTTGCCATCGGTTGCAAGGACAAAGGAAATGAGACGAAGCCCGCGGCGCCGGCACCGAGCGCCGCCCCGTCCGCGCCACCTCCCGCGCCCGAGCCTCCGGCGCCCACCCCGCCGGCGAAGTCGGGCAACATGGCACACTGCCCCAGCAGCGTCACCGGCGCCAAGACCGATATCCAAGACGGCAAAGACGCCGTGGTCGTGACCATCACGGCCACCGATCCCTCCGCCGTCACCGACATCCGCGCGCGCTCCAAGGTGCTCACCGAGGCCGCGAGCAAGGCCGCCCAGGAGGTCAAGCACACGGGCAGCGGCGAAGGCGGCGGCGCGTTCGGGCGCTGTCCGGTGGTGATGCGCAACACCACGGTCACCGTCGCCGAGGTCCCCAACGGGGCCGCGCTCACCGTCAAGCCCAGCGAGCCCAAGGAGCTCGACTGGCTCAAACGCGAGTCGCGCGATCGGCTCCAGGAGCTCGCCAAGCCGGGCGCCGAATCGGCCGGGCAGGGGAAGATGGCGCACTGCCCGAGCGCCGTGCAGGGCGCGAAGACCACCGTCAAAGAGAGCAAGGACGGGGTCGACGTGACCGTCGTGTCGGAGAAGAAAGATCAAGCCACGGAGAAAGAAATCCGCGACCGCAGCAAGGCGCTGGTGGAAGCCGCCAAGCAAGATCCGGCCGGCGTGCACCACACCGGCGCCGGCGCCGGCGGAGGCACCTTCGGCCGCTGCCCGGTGGTCCTCAAGGACACCGTCGTCGCCGCCAAAGACGTCCCCGGCGGGGTCACCTTCTCCGTCAAGCCCAACGCCCCCACGGCGCTCGCCGATCTCCGCAAAGAGTCCAAGGAGCGCGCGGCGACGTTCACCACCAGCTTCAAGAAGTAGCGCGGCTCGTTCCGCGCGATTTCTCGCTGCCCGAGCCGCCGAGGCGCTCGAGGAGCGTGCGCGACACCTCCTTCAGGATGGCATCGTCGAGGACCGAGAGCTCGAGGAGCATGTCGGTCGTCACCTTCTCGCGCCAGAAGCCGAGCATCATGCGAACCATGCCGGCCAAGCTGGCGCCGAAGACCACGCTCGTCGCGGCCCACACGGATCCCTCGCCCGCGTGGCGAACGATGAGCACCATCGCCACCACGAACATGACGACGACGAACCCGGCGCAGAGCACGAAGTACACCTCGTTGCGCTTGCGAACGCGATCGAGGCTCTCGCGCAGCGCCGCCTTTTTGTTCGCCGGGCCGAGGGTCACGGTGTTCACGTAATCGTCGAGCGCTTCGGCTACCTTCATCGACCATCCTCCATCACGAGCTGGTGGACGCGCATCACGGCGTCCGTGAAACGTTGCGGCTGCATCGACAGGAGCCTCTGCACCAGGGCGTACCGCGCCAGCCGGAACGCGGGGGTCGCGGGGTGCCTGTTGGCGATGGCGAGGCACGACGGACGCCGTCGCTTGAGCGGTTCGGCGAGCATGGCCGAATTGCACGTCGAAAGATCGACGACGCCGTCGAACACGGGCGGGATCGTCGCCAGAAACGCTCGAAACGTCGCCACGCCGTCGCGGAGCTCGATGTAGCTCGCGGGACGAATGGCGCTCCCGCACTCCAGCTCGATCATGAGGCGGTCGACGAGCAAGGCCGGAGGCTGTCCCGCTCCGCTCGCGGCGGTCCCCGCCAAGGCCTCGTAGACGGCGCGCGCTGGGAGCATGGCCTCCTCGAGGGCCCGCGCCAAGGCGGCGCGCGTCGGTGGCGTGTCCGCGAGCCGTGCCCGAAGGTGACGTGCCACCAGCGATTCGTTGGTGGCCAGTGCTCGAATGCACGCCGCCGGATCCTCGATGTCCTCTGGAACGATCCCCGGAGAACGGCAATGGGTAAAAAGGGTTACCACGCGAAAACGCTGGAAGAGCAAGGCGAGATCCGCGAGCGTCGCCGAAGGCACCACGGTCACCCCCAAGCGCGACACGCGTTCGATGACCGCGCGCGCCGGGCGGACCACGCGCAGCTCGTAAAGCCTCGCCCAAAAGGTGCTGGCGGAAAGCCCCGTTTCGGCGAGGACGTGCCGCGCGAAGTCCGCGTTCGCGCGACCGAGATCGTCGAGAAACGAGCGCTCGGTGAGCGGCACGCCGATGGCGAGCGCGCACTCACGCGGGGACACGGTCGCTTCGGCCATTGGACCCGGGGGTGCGCGGTGCTCGCTTCGGCGCTTGCAAAATAATGATGTCGGTCGCCTCTTTGCGAATGCGGATCTCGACCTTCCCATCGCCCCCGAGCAGCACACCGAGCTCCGTTCGAAGATCGGTCGCGACGTCCGAGGCGGCCGCCTGTCCGCCGGCAGCTCGCTGGACCACCCGAAGAACCGCAGCCTTCACGTCCTCGACCACCCGTGCGAGCGCCTCGGGGGTGAGCCCGCGGACGAACAGCTTGATGCGCATCCACACCGAAGGTTGGCCCCTGACGGGCACCTCGACCGCCATTCCGATCCGCGCGACGCCGCCCCGCAGCTCGCTGACCCTGGGCTCGAACACCGTCGCCTTCGAGAAGTCGAGCCGCAATCCCGCGAGCTCCTTGTCTGCCTCGAGCACACCGGAAATCTTCGCGCGGGAGCGCAGCTCGACGGATTTGACGAAGCCACGCGCCTCGTCCGGTGTGAAGCCGTCCAACTCGAGCTGCACCGCCCGACCTTCCGAGACCGGGTGCCGCTCGATCAGCTCGACCACGTCGGACATCGTCGAGGTCTCGTAGTTGTCCCCCGCTCCGCCGATGGCGACGCGGTATCCACCCGTTTGTCGCGCGATCCCGATGTGCCCTGCTGGTTTCGTCCGACCGACGTCCGCCGTGAGCGGTCTCCAGCCGAGCGCGTGTTGTTTCGATGCGGGCAAGACGGCGCCCTTGGCCTGGACGATCCCGAGCGCCGTGGTGAGGGGACGCGGCGCGATGGTCGGCCCTGTCGCGATGCCCGAGGCATCCAGGCGAACGCCCGCGAGGGCGAGACGATTCACCTTGATGAGACCATCTCGGCCGGCGGGCGCGAGATTGGCACTTTTGCCGATCCGGGCGAGGGCCGAGTCGAGGTTGTGTCCTCCGGAGCTCCCGGTCATCCCTCCTTCGTTCCACGATACGACGACGGACGGTGTGTGCACCCATGCATCGGGAGTCGGCGTGAACGCGCTTTGGTAGCTCCTCATCACCTCGGAGACATCGATGAGGCCTTGGATCACCTCACGCTGCTCCAGGATGTCGCCGTGCAAGGCCGCGACACGCGCGGACCCTCGAAGGGGCGGCCGGCCGCTGGCGAGCGCAAATGTCAAGCTCTCGCGATCGTGATCCGACAGGGAGGTGACGGCGTCCTGAACGGACTTCAGCTCGTTCATGTATTTCGCCCGCAGCGACACGCCCAGGTGTGCCTTCAGGCGTCCCAGGACCTTCTGCTCGAGCGACGGAAAGGCCGCCACGAAGGCGCGCAGCCTCGGCGACGCGTTTGCCAAATGATGCCGTTGGAGATCGCTCGCCAAGTCATGGATGGCCTTGGTCACGGCGGCTTCCAGCACCGGCGGCGGCGCATCGGTGAGCTTCGTCAACAGCGCCGCGGCGGCGGGCTGGAGCCGTGTGGCGATCGCGGCGAGCGGATGGGTCGCTTGGGTTTCGGTCGCGCCGGCGGGCGCTCGAAAGTGCCGAAAGATCTGGTAAAGCGCATTGTATTGTACGACGCGCGTCAGATATGGATCGTGCGATGCGGCGAATCCGTCGTACGCGAGCTCGGCGAGGCTCACGGCGCTGGCGTTTGCCGGATCGACGTCGTCCGTTCTCTTCGTCGCGTTCTCCTGCTCGGGAAGGTACGTGACATTGAGCGCGCCCGTGCGCCGCAGCCAAAAGACCTCGCGGCCATCCTCCGCGAGGGCGACCGCCGCGCCGGCGGATTTCGTGTTCCAGTTGTAGGTGAGGGTCGAGGCGCGAAGCTGTTTGGGGACGGCCGTCTGAAAAGGCCATTTGTGCGGAACGGGGTAATCGAAACGGATGTAATGCGTCTGCCCCGCATTCGACCACGACTTGAGGATCTGATCGGTGACATTCAGAAGGCTTCCGTACTCCGTATCCACCAGCTCGGGGCTGAGCAGGATGGGCGCCCAGTCGCGATGGAGATCGAAGCGACCGGCGAAGATGTTCATTCGTTCATAGCTCTGCGCCAGCTCGGCCGAGCTCGTCGATGCGAGCATGGCCAAGGTCTCGAAGCGCAGCGGTGCGAGCTCGTCGAACGACATCTGCCGGCCGCGCGCCACGATGAGGAGCGAGCTCCCCGACGATAGCGCACCGACGATGAGATCGGACGCGACCGCGAACTCGCGCGCCTCGGCTTTGGCTATCTTTTGATGATTGCGCGGGAGCGCCCAGATCACGAGCGCGGAATCGCCGGTGACGAATACACCCGATTGACGACCACCGAGCAATGTCGCCACGTCGGCCAAAGACCCGCCGGCGATGGCGGATACCGTCGGATTTTCGTCGAGCAGCCATTGTGCGAGCTCGCTCGGGCCAATTTTGAGATCGTACTCGATGGGACGGCGGATCACCCGCTTGGACGTATCGAGGATATCCGCCCCATACGTCGTGCCAAAGAGCTCGAGGTGAAGCGAGGCAATGAGCTCGGCGCCCGCATCCTCGCCGAGCGGAGGAATCGTGAAGACGATATCGCGCACCCAGCCGTCGAAACCCACGGGGTGTTGGAGAACCCAGTACGTACGCAAGACGGCCGGCGCGAGGGCGATCAGTCGATCGACGGTCGTTCCCGGTGGCGGCTCGAAGACGATGAGTGTGCGACATCCGTCCGCGAGCGGCGCGGAGAGACCAATGGCCTGGACATGGAACGGCCGCTGTTTACGGGCGCGCTCCCACTCGGCCTTGCCCGCCGCGCCGTCTCGGGCCGCGCACGTTTTCAGCTGTGTGGCGGGTTTGGTCGGTGGCGTCGGCGCGGCCGGCGGATCGTCGAGCAGATCGTCCGGACCGCCTCGTTGGATTTGCAAAATGGGTGCGGCGGATCCTCCATCACCCTCCGTGCGGCTGCGTGCGTTGAGACACGCCATCGCGCCGAAGCCCGCGGCGAGAACGAGCAAGCCGATGGCGAATGCATGCAACGATTTCCGGGAAAACGAGCGATCGCATCGCGACCCTCGCGAGCGCGGACCATGCTTCTTCATACTCCCTCTCGAACGCATCTTGGGACGTCGAGGCCGTACTCAACGCATGCGCCAGCGATGAGCGAAATGGCAACATCGGCCTCCCCAATTACCGATGCTAACGAGTGCGAACTCGACCCGAGCCCGTCAAGCCATCCGCCCTCGATTCAATTCTTTTGTCGGGATGGATGTTCGCATCGTTCCTCCGCGGACCGACGCGCTCACCGTTCATGCGGGCAAACGCGCGATTCCCCTCGGCGGCGTCGATCCGACGTTGCACGAGCATGAGGATTGCGTCGGCCGGTGCGGAAGCAACGGCCGATCGCCGTGCGCCATGCGCGCTTCACTCGGCGGCGCCCGCCCGCCCTTTGCCCTCGAAGTCCCACCGGACGCCCACGATGAACTGCCGAAACCCGCTGGCGAAGATGCCCTCGGGCCTCCGGGCGATGATGAACACATCGTCGAGGGCGTTCTTCACGAGGAAGCGAACGGAGAGCCCGCTCGCTGCGTGTTTGTACTTCAGCGCCACGTCCACCCGGTGCGAGCCGGGGATGCGCCCGGTGCGGCCGCTCACGTCCTCGGGGACCGTGTTCTTCGGATCGGTGTACATGGAGTCGGCGTAGTTGTAGGCGACTTCGGCCATGAAGCCGCGGTAGCCGAAGTCCAGGTTCGTCGAGACCGTGTGCATCGGCGCGTACGGGAGGAGCATCCCGTCGTTGGGGCCTCCGGTGAACGTGGCGCGCGCGAGCGTGTAGCGCGCGCCCAGATCGAGATCCGTGTCGGCGTCGAAGTGGAGCAGCTTGCCGATGGAGAGCGCGCCCACCGCCTCCACCCCCATGTGCCGCGTGCTGCCGCCGTTCACCAGCTCGGTGGAGCCGCCTTCGCTCGACGAGATCAGCTGGTTCTGGAAGTTCGACAGAAAGCCGGTGACCTCGAACCGATTGCGCTTCTTGTCCGAGAGCCGGGTGCCCACCTCGTAGTTGATGCTGCGCTCCGAGTCGAGCTGCAGGTTCTCGCCCTTGGGGCTCACGGAGCTGGTGACCCGCGGCGGCGAGAACCCCACGTGCAAGCCCCCGAACACGTGCGCCAGCCGCGAGCCGAAGATCATGCCGATGCCCGGCACCACCGCGGTGCTGGAGCTCTTGCCCTCCACATCGCGATCGCTCACCGCGCTGCCGCTCCCCTGGCGCGTGACGTTTCGCGTGAAGTCGGCGTGCTCGACGCGCACCCCCGGGGTGACCATCAAATCGTCGCGAAAGGCGATGCGGTCTTGCACATAGCCCGCGACCGCGGCGGTGCTGTGGAACTCTTCGAGCATCAAGCTCCCGGCGTACGACGTGGGGAAATCGCCCGTGCGCTGCTGGTAGTGCGCGCGCTCGAACAGGAGCCGCGCGCCCACGTCGAAGGTGTGCGCCACGGGCCCCGTGTGGAGCCGGTGCTCGAAGCGGGGCTCGACCCCCGCCACGTCGTAGCTGCGGTCGAGGATCGTGTTGGTGTTCTTGAAGTAGATGGCGCCGCCCGGCACATTCACATCGCCGATGATGCGCTCGTAGGTGATGCCCGCTTGCGGCGCGCGCGCGTAGTCCTGCCGCCGCCAGATGCGCGAGGTCGTGTAGGCGTAGACGAGCGTCTTGAGCTTGGTGCTCTTGCTGAAGCGCTGCTCGTGCGTGAGCGAGATATCGTAGCGGCGGAGCGCCAGGCGATCGTAAGGCGCCAAGGTCGTGCGCCGGGGATCGGCGCGGTACATGGCCTGGGTGAGGCCCACGTCGTCGGAGTCGGCGCGGTCGTCGTGGAGGCCGATCTTCAAGGTGGCTTGGCCCTTGGAGCCGGTCTCGAAGATCACCTTGCCGAAGACGTCGGCCGACTTGAACGCCTCCGCGCGCAGCCCGTCGCCCTCTTTGTAGACGCCTTGCACCAGGTAGCGCGTGGCCCCGATGGAGTCGCCCCAGCTCAGCATCGCGCGCTTGTAGTCGAAGCTGCCGCCCTCCACGTCGACCACCGCGTGCGGCTTGTCGGGCGGCATGGCGGTCAAAAAGTTGATGACCCCGCCGATGGTCTGGGGGCCGAATAGAATGCTCCCGCTGCCCTTGACCACCTCGATCCCCCGCATCCGTTCGATGGGGGGTGAATAATACATATCCGGCTCCGCGTACGGATTGATGGCGAGCGGAATCCCATCTTCGAGGATGAGCACCCGCCGGCTGCGGCCGGGATCGAGCCCGCGTAACCCGATATCGAGCCGCAGCCCTCCACCGTAATCCTGCCGCGCCGTCAGCCCGGGGACCCTCCGGACCATCTCCGCCAAATCGTAGGGCTGGGCGCGCTCGATGTCGGTCTGCGTAACCAGATTGCCCGAGCCTGGAATTTTCTGCAGCGAATCGGCGCGCTCGCCAATGACCCGCACCTCGGGGATGGCGCCGTTATCGGTGTTGCCGTTGCCGTTTGCGGCGGGCTTGACGTCGCCGTTGTCCTTCTTCTTCGCTTGCGCGAAGGCCGATGTCGCCGTGAGGCACGAGACCGATGGAACGAGCAGGAGGAGCGCGAAACGGAGAGCAGGATTCACGGGGCTTTGCAGACTTTCTGGTTGTTGCATCCCGGCGAGGGGGAGGGGCAATCACCGTCCCCCGCGCATCGCTTGCTGCAGTGGGGGCCCTTGGCGTTGAAAGGAAAGCAAAGCCCCGTTTCGCATTGCTCGTTTTGATCGCACCCCGACATGAATGGCAACTTGCCGCCCGACGCGTCGCCCGCCCCCGCATCGCCCTCGCCGGGCGGCGGGACGGACGCGTCGAGCCCGGGAACGGCGCCGCTGCAGTCGCAGGTGCCGTATCCGCTCTCGTCGGCCAGGCACATGGCCAACCCCGATCGCGCACCGTTGCAGGCGCACGTGAGGAACTCACCGCGATAACACGACGGCGCGTCATGGTTCGAACATGCCAATAGCGCGAGCGAACCGATCAGCCATGCCACCAGCCTCACGCCGTTCACCATACGTGGTTCACCATATCTTTGCCGCCTATCTTCAAGAACTAGACCGATGTCGCGTGATTCGGTTGGGCACATTCTTGCTTAGGACGGCCACCATGGAAAAGCGCGTACTATTTCCCCTGGTTTTTGCGGCCCTCGCGGCCGCAGGTTTGGGCGTCGCGGCCTGCGCAGGCGCGGACGAGCCCTCGGGTAGCGATAACAAAGGAGTAGGTACGAAGGATGGGGGAACGGCCGATCCGCCGAACGGAAATGGGAACGGAAACGGAAACGGCGATGGGAACGGCGACAATGGCGGCGACCCGGATCCCGGAGACGGCGGGGGTGGATCAACCGACGCAGGGGCCGACAGCGGACCCCGCGGGGATGCGGGCGGCGCTGGAGGTTTCGGACAGGCCTGCACGAAGGCCACGACCCCCCAAGAACCCGGCGATTGCGCCGCGAAGCTCGCGTGCGTCCGCTTCAATCAAAAGGGCCTGCGCTGCACGCGCGCCTGCAAACCGGCCACCGCCGCCACCGATTGCCCGGAGACGAAGCGGTGCGGTGGCAATGGATATTGCGCCGTTCCGTAAGTGAGCCCCGACCGGCTCAGTGCCGGATCACCCACGCTCCATCAGGCCAATTGCTATCGACCGGTAATCCGGTCTCTTCACCTCAGCCCGTGCATCTCCTCTCCCAATCAGGCGATCCACGGGCTTTCCTGTGTTCGGTAAATTGTATGCATAATGCACTCAATACAATCATTGGAATCTTCCACTCCGCGCGCCCGCACCATCCGACCTGGGGAGAGCTCGGACCAGGACCTGGATCTTGTTACACCGATGTTCCAGGGTATCGAGCCTTGGGCTGTCCGAAGAACGCGCGGGGTTAAACGGATGTTAATGCAGAAAACCCCGACAATTTCCCGGCCGCGGGCCATGTAACAACGTCGGCACATCACGTGCAAAGCGGGGTTGCAGAGGCGACACCCCGATGATCCGGCCGCACATCACATGGCTCTCGTTGGCGCTCGTTGCGAGCGCGATGGCACTCGGCGGCTGCTCCAAGCGCTCGCACGCCAAGGCGCGCGCGAACACCCAGCCCGTCTCCGCCCCTGCCGCGAGCGAGCAAGACGCGCAAGAAGCTCGAGCGCCGGCGCAGCAGCATGGCTCGCGCAAGATGAAGAACGTCGATGTCCCCGTGTGGCTCGACGGAAAACAGATTTCGGTGATGCGCTATGGGGAGCTGCCCTCCACGGTGATCCCCCGCACGTCGTCCGAATACCCCAGCGCGGGGGCCCGCTTCTACCGCATCGACGAATATTTGAAGGCCGTGGGGGTCCCGCTGGAGCGCGTTCGCTCGGTTCATATGCTGGGCAATCGCAACAAGATCGGCAGCATCGAGGGCGACGAGCTTCGCGCGCAAAAGGAGCGCTTCGTCTTCGATTTCATGACCGAGACCTCCGGCATCGCCAAAATCCGCTGGTCGACCACGGGCCTCAAGAATGGCTACATCATCCACGAGATCCGCGGGCTCTCCGTTTATGTCGACAAGCCGAGCCCGGCCATCGACCCCAAATTCGTTTGCCATCTGCTCCCCGGCGCGGCCACCGCCGCCGCCGCGCCCCCCACCGGTGACGAGCCCAAGACCCTCGAGGATTTGTGCGCCGCCGAGGATCCGTACGCGAACGGGGAGCGGGCCAAGGGCACGCGCATTTACGTGGACGGCAAGCTGGCCGGCTACGTGAAGCGGCGGGCGATCGCCAATTCGGTGGTCATCGGCAAAAATGACGGCGGGGATTATCTTTATTCGCTTACGAAATTCATGGCTTCAATCGGAGTGGACGTGGCCTCTGCACGTTCCGTCGAGCTGGTATCGGGAGACGACTTAATTGTTCGCGCATCGCGCGCGGACTGGATGAAAAACGACAAGGACCTCTTCTTTACTTTGCCCAAGCATCAACACGGCCGCGTGCGCGTTCATATCCCTGCCGCACTCCAAGTCCAGGGGGAGGAGCCCGTAACGAGCTGCGATTCGACGGTGACCGCAGTTCTCGTTCACAAACGCACGCCTGCCAGCACGCACCAAGTCGTGCCCGTAGTCGATGATCCGCCGGAAGACGGCGCGGTGGCCGCACGAGATAATCATCAAAACGAAGCGCCCGGAAGCGGCGAGCGCGAAAACTGAACGCGCGACTCCGGCCGGGCCGGAGGAGCGCAGAAACCCAAGGGAACGAAGTTCGGCCCCGCGTTTTTTACGGGGCGTGGTCGAGCCATGTGGAGGATGTTATGTCGATAAAAAGCTCTCGTGTTGGTGCAGGCGCCGTCTTTACCCTCGCAATGGTTGCTTCGGGTGTGGCAGTGGCCGATGAGACCGGGGGACCGGCGGTCCTTCTGCGCACGGCGCAGATGACGGTGAAGGAGTCTGCTGCCGGAAAAATCGGAAAGCAAACCGGTGCAGGCGTCATGGATACGAGCGTCGCGGCCGACGCCAACGGCAATATCTTCATGACGTGGACCGACTCGGTCAAACCCAACGGCCAGACCGGCGTCCAGGGGGCGATCTCGATCGCGCAGCTCACGGAGAGCGGCCTCCAGGTGACGGTGCCGCCGAAGGCGCTGCCCGCCCTCAACGGCGAGCGCACGCACATGCGCCCGCTGGCGGCCATCGGTGACAACTTCCTCATCGACATCTTCGCGTCCGAGGACAACGGCAACAACAACAACAACCCGCAGGCCGTGGCTTGGGTGTTCGACAAGCAGGGGAACATGCTGAACATCAGCAACACCACCCGCGGGAACAACAAAGAGAAACCCACGAACCTCATCAAGCTCGGCGGCGGCGACGACCAGCAGTACGGTCCGCACAGCATCTGCCCCCTCGGCAAAGACGGCAACGGCGAGTCCTTCCTCGTCGGCGTTCAGCGCAACAACCAGAACGCCTACGTCATGAAGGTCAAGGTCGAGATGCAAAACAACGCCGCCAAGGTGACCGTTCCGTACCTCACCAAGGTCGTGAACGAGGCGCAGCACAGCCGCCCGCAGGTGGAGTGCGAGCCGCCGGGGGTCGCGGTCAAGCGCCGCACGCGCGTGATCACCACCGTGGAGGCGAACAACCAGCCCGCCGACATCGGCGTTCGGGCCGTCCTCTTCGACGTGGACACCGGCAAGGCCGTCAAGAGCAAGCTGATCGCCGCGTCGGCGCCGCGCCAGAACATGTACGCGGTGCAGCCCTCGGTCGCCTTCGTGAGCGAGGACGTCGTCGCCATCCAGTGGCAGAAGAGCGCCAACGCGCGCCGCACGCGCGTCAAGGGCAACGGGCACACGGGCGGTGAGAACCTCTCGATGCTCACGACCCTGAAGGTGAGCTCGGGCGGCGACGCCTTCACGAAGCTCGACGAGGCCTCGCGCGTCGCCCCCTACCAGCGCCACGCGCACGCCATCGGCTCGCTCTACGGCGGCGGCGCGGGTACGCCCGCGGTGGCCGTCATGGGCGGCTCGTCCAGCGGCACGGGCCCCGGCCGCGTGCAGATGATCCCGGTCGACCCGGTCACCGGCAAGATCAGCACCCTCGATCCGTACAAGATGTACGAAGTCTCCACGACCTCGGACGTCGCCAACCTCCCGGCGCGCGGCAAGCGCAACCCGCAGGATCAGGGCGCGGGCTTCATCAACGGCATCGGCGGTCTGAAGAACCCCGGCTTCGGCAAGCCCAATGGCTTCATGCCCGAGGTCGCGAGCTTCACCATGTCGGCCATCCCCGGTCTGAAGGACCTGGCCACGGCGACCAAGGACAGCCGCCACAGCATGTTCCTCACCTTGGTCCCCTCGACCTGGCAAGAGGGCATCAAGACCACCCCGGGTCGCGCGACCTCGATCTCCGACATCAAGAACGGCCCGTCGCCGACGGTCGTCGTGCCGCCCCCGCCGGTCGGCCAGTCGCCCGATGGTACGGATCCCTTCGGCAACGGCCCCGGCAACGATCCCGGCAACAACAGCGGCGGCCTGGGTGACGATGGCGAGGGCGGTGACATGAACGCCGGCGCGGGTGGTTGCTCGGTGGGCGCTACGAACACGACGCCGGCCGGTGTCGGAGCATTGCTCGCTGGCATGCTCGCTGCACTGACCGTCGTCCGTCGCAAGAGGGAGTCTTGATATGAATCGACACCTGTTCTCGGCCTTGGCCGCCGCAGTCCTCGCCGCCGCTTGCTCGCAAGGGCCGACGTCGGGGCTCGGGGGCGATAACGGTGACTCCTCGGGAGGCGATGGCACCCAAGGAGGCGATGGAACCGGAGACGGCACCGGAAACGGCAATGGGAACGGCAACGGCAATGGGAACGGAGGGGGAGGCACCAACAACCCCCCTCCGCCCCCAGCGACGGGGCCGGGCAGCAAGAACTCGGAGGGACGCAAGTTCTTCGTCGAGAAGGTGTTTCCGGCGATCCCCAGGTGCGTGGAGTGCCACGCCAATGGAACCGCGGGCGCACCGAAATTCCTGGCCACCGATGCGGATACGTCTTACCAGGGGATCAGCGTGCGCGGTCTGATCCAGACCAACAGCCTTTTCCTCACGAAGGGCACGCACTCGGGCGGCTCCGCTCCTGCGCTCGACGCGAACCAGTCGAAGCTCGTGCAAGACTGGCTCGCCATCGAAGCCAAGGAGCGCGCCGGGCAAGGGGCACCCGTCAACATCCTCGCAAAGATGGGCGACTGCCTCGACGAAACGAAGTTCAACGCCATTGGCTTCCAGAATCTCCGAACGATCCCGCGCCAAGGCGAGAACCCGAACACGTGCACCGGCTGCCGCGACGCCGCTTGCCGCACGTGCCACACCAACGGTGACGGCGGCTTCTACATGGCCGTGGGGAGCAATCTCGACAAAGAGACCTTCCCGCAGACCAAGACCCCGAAGTTCATCGTCAAGTACCTCGGCTTGAATGGCACGCAGCCCGTGGCATCCAACGCCATCATGGCCAAGCAAGAGGCCGTCCTCGCCGGCAAGCCGTACAAGGATCACCCGGCGTACCGGATGAACGACACCATGAAGGCGAGCTTGGACGCCTTCGTGCAAGACGCGATTACCAAGTACAACAACAAGCAGTGCGGCCAGGCAACACCGCCGCCCGCGACGCCCTGAGTCGATTGCCCCGTACCCGTGCCCGTGCCCGAAGCCTTCGGGTGGGAGATCGGGCACGTGTACGGGGACGGGCACGGGCAGCAGCGAGAGATAAAACCGCCAGGACGCTAGGATCGCCAGCTTCGAAGTTTGAAATCCCCAGGGGTCCTAATTTCGAGCTTCGACGTGTTGGCGTCCCTGGCGTCCTGGCGGTTTTATCCCTCGCGCGATGGCTCGTTGGGGCCGCTCCCGAGCACGGGATTTTCGAAGTTGCAGGACGGCGAAACAAGGGATGGACCCCATGAGAATGCCGAATACATGGATGGGAGGGCGGGCCGTGGTGCTCGCGATCGTCGCGGCCACCGTTTTGGGGTGTGCGAGCAAGGCTGGTTCGTCCGAAGGCGGCGGCGGTGGTAAGAAAGGTGGCGGCGGTGGCGGCGGTACGAGCACACCGGCCAAGGATGCCAAGGCCATGGTGCCCGACGATGGCTCGGCCGGCGCCAAGGCGATCAACGCGCGCGGGTGCGGCAACTGCCACAACGAAGGGGATAGCCCGCTGGCGGGGAGGACGAGCAAGCTGGGGGACTACGCGGCCAATGTCGAGCTTTACGCGCCGAACCTCTCGAGCGATCCCGAAACGGGTTTGGGGAACTGGACCGACGGGCAGCTTAGGCTCGCCATCCGCGACGGCATCGACTTCGATAGCTCCAACCTCTGCCCCCAGATGAAGCACTACCGAAGCATGCCCGACGAGGAGGTCGACGCCATCATCGCGTATTTGCGAAAGCTACCGGCCGTCAAGAAGAACATCCCCCGATGCGTCTGCCCGCCGCTAAAGTACAAAGGCGATTGAGCGAGCCGCGCGACCGAAACTGCTTCAAGATGAAGCCGGCGCAGCTCCCCACATGCACCCGGCCGATCCTCACCAACATGCCATGAAGCGCCCCCTCGATCCACGCCTTCGCGTGCTTTACCTCGCGGTGCTCGCCCTCGGGGCGTTTGCCGTCAAGGGCCTGGTCTGGCTCGCGCTCCTCGCGGGCTCGCAGGCCGTGCTGTGGCTCGTGGTCGGCCTGCCGCCGCGGCGTTTGCTGCGCCAGGTGACCAAGCTTTGGGGCTTTGCGCTGTTCATCCTCCTATCCTATGCGCTGACCTCCGAGGACCCCGCGACCGACGCGTGGGTCCATGTTCCCATTTTGGGCTACCAGCTCGCGCTCAACGCGACCGGCGTCGCCGTGGGCGCGGCCATGTTGCTCCGGGTCGTCGCCGTCATTCTGGCGTCGCAGGTGGCGCGCGCGGGGGATGAGCGTGCGATCGCGGCGGGGCTCGGGAAGCTGGGGTTGAAGAAGACGATTGCGGCGTCCATCGATGCGGTGCTGGCGTTGTTGGGGGATCGTGTTGGGGGCGGGGGCGGCGGCGGTGGCGGAGGGGGAAGAGGTCGGGGCGGTGGTGGCGGAGGGGGAGGCGGAGGTCGACGGTCGGGCGCCGGTGCCGGGCTTGCGGGCGCAGGGGCTGGGGGAGAGGGTGGGGGGATTCGGGGTTTTTTGGCGACGGTGAAGAGCATTGGGCGGGGCGATGTCGGGCCCATTGCGGAGAGGATCGAGCGGCAGATTCGGAGGGTGGAGGAGCATGCGCCCAGAACGAAGAAGGGCGACGGCGACGTGGCGGTGATCGCGGGGATTGCCTTGACCATGTTGGGGATCAAGGCGCTCAAGATTTTGCCGAGCATTCCCTTTGCGCCGGGGCACAAGTTGGTAATTTTGACGCCGCTCTACATTGCGGCGACGGTGCTCTCGCGGTCCCGGTTCGGTGCGACCATGACGGGGCTCACCATGGGGACGGTCGCGTTCTTGCTAGGTGATGGGCGCTATGGGGTCTTCGAGATCATCAAGCATGTCACACCGGGCATCCTATGCGACGCGTTGGTGCCGTTGGTGATGCGCGCCCGCGAGCCGGGAAGGCTCGTGTGGTCGATCCTGGGGGGCGCGATTGGGGCGGGGCGGTTTGCGACGATTTTTATCGTGACCTTGACGGTGCAGGCGCCTGCGGTGGCGTATGCGATGCTGGTGCCGGGCTTTCTGGTGCACACCAGCTTTGGGGTTTTATCCGGATATGTGAGCTTTCATCTCGTGGCGGCGCTCGAACGTTTGCGATCGGCGCGAAATGGAGAGGATGACATCGTGGCAAGCGCAGAGGAGCGACTCCTATGACCAGCAAGAGCAGAATCGAGATTGGTGACGGCCGCACGCATATCGTGTCCAAGTTGATGCGCCAATCGTTGGTGGATCGCCGCACGGTGGCCACCACCGCCTCCGAGCACGAGTTTCAAATCCTCCCCGATGTCACGTTGGTGAGCCTCGGCGGTCACTCCATCTTCGATCGCGGCAAGGAGGCGCTCGTCCCCCTCGCGGCGGAGCTCGCGGAGATTCGTTATCACCACAAGATCGTGCTGGGCGTGGGCGGCGGAACGCGGGTACGGCACACGGTGGCCATCGCGCTCGATCTTGGCCTCCCCACGGGAGGTATCGCGCAGCTGGTGGGCGCCATGGAGGAGGCGAACGCCGTGTTCCTGAATGCGCTCCTGGCCAAGCATGGCTCCATCGTGATGCAGCGCGAGCACTTCTGGGAGCTGCCGCTGTACCTCGAGAGCGGCATGCTCCCCATCGTCATCTCCACCCCGCCGTACCACTTCTGGGAGCCGCCCCCCGAGGACGGCCCGCTCCCCGCGCACGGCTCCGACTTTGGTCTCTTCATCCACGCCGAGGTGCTCGGCATGCAGAACCTCATCTTCGTAAAGGACGAAGATGGACTCTACGATCGCGATCCCAAGAAGGACAAGGGCGCGAAGCTCATTCCCCGCATCACCCTGCCGGAGCTCCTGAAGAAGATGCCCGAGGACCTCATCCTCGACCGCCAGCTCTTCGAAGCATGGCGCACGGCGCGTCACATCCGGCGGGTGCAAATCATCAACGGCCTGCGGCGCGGCGAGCTCGCGCGCGCCCTCGCCGGCGAAGACGTGGGGACGGTGATCGTGAAGACGGACGCCCCGGCGAAGAGCAAAAGCAGCGACACCCACGACACCCACGAGACCGAGAATGCCGAAAAGGTGAACCCACGATGAGCCTCGAACGCCGCACCATCGAATCCCCGCTCGCCAACTCGACCTTGACCCACTCGCAGGCGTCCACGTTCTCGTACGATCCCGTCGCCCTCATGCCCGACGTGAAGGTGCTCAAGGTCGGCGGACAATCGGTGATGGACCGGGGCCGCGCCGCGCTCTTTCCCATTTTGGACGAGCTCGCGGCCGCCAAGGACAAATACAAGCTCCTCCTCTGCTGCGGCGGCGGCACCCGCGCGCGCCACGTCTATGCGGTCGCCTCGGATCTGGAGCTCCCCACCGGGCTCCTGGCGGCGCTCGGCGGCTATGTTCCCCGGCAGAACGCGCGCATGCTGCAGATGCTGCTCGCCCGTCACGGCGGCATCTTCATGCTCCACGACGACTTCGAGAAGCTCCCGCTCTATTTCCGGCTCGGGTGCATCCCCATCATGACCGGCATGCCGCCCTTCGGGTACTGGGAGAAGCCCACCGAAAACGGTCGCATCCCCCAACACCGCACCGACGCCGGCGTCTTTCTCTCGGCCGAGGTCCTCGGGGTCAAGCGCGCCATCTTCATCAAGGACGAGGACGGCCTCTACACCGACGATCCGAAGAAGAACCCGTCGGCCACGCACATCCCCAAGATCGGCGCCCGCGAGCTGCTCAAACGCGATCTGGTGGACCTGGTGCTCGAGCGCGTGGTGATCGAATATCTGACCCGCGCGCGATTTTGCCACGAGCTGCAGATCGTCAATGGCCTCACCCGCGGTATGGTGACGCGTGCTCTGGAGGGAGAGGATGTCGGCACAATCATCTACAAGGACTAACGTCTTCGGAGGCATCCCAGCGTTCGCGTCTGTCGCGTCTGTCGCGTCTGTCGCGAGCCTGGTGGCCATCGCGAGCCTGGCCGCCCTCGGCCTAGGTTGCCAAGGGAAGCCGGCCGGCGCCAAGCAGGATGCGTCCGAGCAGGCTTCGTCCTCCGCCATGGGCACCGAGCGCCCGCTGAAGGTGGCCGCGGCCGCCGACCTTGCGCGCGCGTTCGAAGAGGTGGGGAAGGGGTACGAGGGCAAGACGGGCAAGAAGGTCGTCTTCTCCTTTGGCTCCTCGGGGCTCCTGGCCAAGCAGATCGCCCAGGGCGCACCGTTCGACGTCTTCGCGTCCGCGAACCAGTCGTTCGCGGACGAGGCCATCAAGAGCGGCGCGTGCTTCGAGGAGGGCCAGGCCCTCTATGCGCGCGGCCGCCTCGTGGTCTGGACCAAGAAGGGCAAAAACGACAAGGGCGAGAAGAACGACGGCGCCGGGGCCCCGCAGTCGCTCGCCGACTTGAAGGATCCCCGCTTCGCGAAGGTGGCCATCGCCAACCCCGAGCATGCGCCGTACGGGCGCGCGGCCAAGGAGGCCCTCACGGCGGTGGGGGCTTGGGACGCGGTGTCCAAGAAGGTCGTCTACGGCGAGAACATCCAGCAGACGTTCCAGTTCGTCCAGAGCGGCAACGCCGAGGCGGCGGTGGTGGCGCTCTCGCTCGCCATCGCCACCGACGAAGGGGACTACGTGCTGGTCGACCCCAAGCTGCACGCGCCCCTCGATCAGAAGATCGTCGTCTGCAAAGGGGGCTCGCAGGAGGACGGTGCGCCGCGAAAGCATGCGCGCGCCTTCGCCGCCTATGTGAACTCGGAGGAAGGCCGGGCCATCATGCGACGCTTCGGGTTCCTGCTCCCGGGCGAATCGCTCACCCCGCCCCCCGGTCACTGAGCCGGAGTGAGCCCGCTCGCCCTTTCGCTCTTCGTCGCCACCGTCTCCACCCTCGTGGCGGCGGTGGCCGGCTTGGCGATCGCGGCCCTCTTGGCGACCCGCCGCTTTCCCGGGCGCGCGCTGCTCGACGTGATCATCACCTTGCCGATGGTCATGCCGCCCACGGTGCTCGGCTACTATCTGCTCGTGCTCCTCGGACGAAAGAGCGCCATCGGCCACGTGTACGAGACGCTCACCGGCTCCAGCATCGTCTTTACGCGCACGGGGGCCGTCTGCGCCGCCGCGGTGGGCGCGCTCCCCATCGTGGTCAAATCCGGCCGCGCCGCCCTGGAGGAGATCGACCCGCGCCTGATCTTCGCCGCCCGCACCTTGGGGGCCTCCCCCTGGCGCGCGTTTTTCACGGTGCGGCTGCCGCTGGCGGCGCGCGGGATCATCGCCGCGTCGATGCTCGCCTTTGCGAGGGCGCTGGGCGACTTCGGGGTCACCTTGATGGTCGCCGGAAATATCCCGGGCGAGACGCAGACCGCCTCCCTGGCCATCTTCGACGCCATCCTCGCGCAGCGCGACGACGATGCCTTTGCGCTGGTGGTGGTGCTCACCTTGGTCGCCACCGCCGTGCTCTACTCCGTGAACAAGCTCACGGAGAGGCACCGCACGTGACCCACTCGGTCCCCGAGCCCGCGAGCGCGGGCGCGAGCCTCACGGTGAGCCTGGCCATCCAGCGCGGCGCCTTCCACTTGGACGTGGCCTTCGAGGCGCCGCCGGGGATCACCATCTTGTTCGGCCCGTCAGGCTCCGGCAAAAGCACCGTCCTGGCGGCCATCGCGGGGCTCCTTCGCCCGGACCGCGGACGCGTCGCCCTTGGCACCGACGTGTGGCTCGATTCGACCCAGCGGATCGACCGCCCCGTTCACCTGCGGAGGGTCGCCTTCGTCTTTCAGTCGCTGGCCTTGTTTCCGCACATGAGCGCGGTGGGCAACGTGGTCTACGGCATGGACCGGACGCTCGCGCGCGAGGTTCAGCGCACGAAGGCCCGGGAGCTCCTCGCGCGCTTTCACGTGGCGCACCTCGAGAACCGCCGCCCGTCCACGTATTCGGGCGGGGAGGCGCAGCGGGTGGCCCTGGCGCGCGCCTTTGCGATGGCGCCCCGGGTGGTGCTCCTGGACGAGCCGTTCTCGGCGATGGACCGAGACCTGCGAGAGTCGCTTTGTGCCGACGTGCGTGCCTCGGCATCCGAGCTGGGGGTGCCATTCATCCATGTGACACACCACCGGCAGGAGGTGCGCCTGCTCGCGGACCGTGTCATTTACATCGATAACGGACGGCGGGTTGCGGGGTCGGACGAGCCTTACGTTGACATGTGGGGATCTGGCAGCTAGACCACGCGCTTCTGATTCCGACCTAGCGGGGTTTTCACATGTTCAAGAAGGTCTGTCTCTTCGCGGGGAACGCGAACCCCGAGCTCGCTGGCTCGATTGCGAGTTACCTGGAAACGCCGCTGTCCAAGGTAAAAATCACGCGTTTCAGCGACAACGAGTCGTTCTGCGAGATCAACGAGAACGTGCGCGGGGTCGACGCGTTCGTGATTCAGCCCACCTCGAGCCCCGTCAACGACAACGTGATGGAGCTCCTCATCATGTGCGACGCCCTCCGTCGCGCCTCCGCGGGCTCGATCACGGCCGTCATCCCGTACTACGGCTACGGGCGTCAGGACCGCAAGGTCGCACCGCGCACCCCCATCACGTCGAAGCTCGTGGCCGACTTGATCCAGGTGTCGGGCGTGACCCGCGTGGTCTCGGTCGACCTGCACGCCGGGCAAATCCAAGGCTTTTTCAACATTCCGTTCGACCACCTCTACGCCATGCCGGTGATGCTCGAGGACTACCTGAGGAAGAGCTTCGACTCCTCCGCGGTCTTCGTCTCCCCCGACTCGGGCGGCGTGGAGCGCGCCCGCGCCTACTCCAAGCGCCTCAACGCCAGCCTGGCCATCGTCGACAAGCGCCGCGAGCGGGCCAATGTCAGCGAGGTGATGCACCTCATCGGCGACGTGAAGGACAAGGAGTGCATCATCATCGACGACATGATCGACACCGCCGGCACCCTCTGCGGCGCCGCCCGCGCGCTGGTCAACCACGGCGCGACCAAGGTCGTTGCCTGCGCAACACACGGCGTCTTCTCGGGCCCCGCCATCAAGCGCATCAGCGAATCGCCCATCACGGAGGTCATCGTCACCGACTCCATCCCGCTGTCGGCCGAGGCCAAGCAGTGCGCGAAGATCCGCCAGGTCAGCATCGCGCGCCTTCTGGGCGAGGCCATCAAGCGCATCCACAGCTCCGACTCGGTCAGCTCGTTGTTCGCGTAGTGTCGTGTCGTACCGCGTGACCCGTGCGACGGCCCCGCGCCTGCCTACTGACCCCAAATTCAGTCATTTGACCTTTTTGCTACCTGCAAGCCCCGCTTTCTGCTAAAGGCACCGCCTCTTAGCGGCATCCAAAGCGAGCCAGCCGAGACATTCCAGGAGACACGTACGATCATGAGCGCGGCCACCACCTCCAGTTCCTCCGCTTCCACCGGTTCGGCGATTGCCCAGCTCTCCGTTTCGGCACGCCTTGCTGCGGGCAAGGGAGAAGCGAAGCGCTTGCGCAAGAGCGGTCAGATCCCGGCGATCGCATACGGCAAGACGCTCGCGTCCACGCCGATCGCGGTCGCGCCGAAAGAAGTGATCACCATCTTGAAGAGCGAGCACGGAAAAAACTCCGTCATCCGTGTTCAGCTGAGCGGCGCCGAGCGCCTCGTCATGATCCGCGACTACTCGTACCACCCGGTTCGCCGTGAGCTCGAGCACGTCGACTTCGTCGAGGTGAAGCTCGACGAGGAGATCGACGTCGAGATCCCGCTCATCGCCACCGGCAAGGCCGAAGGCGTCGTCAAAGGCGGCCTCCTTCGCCAGGTTTACCGCACCTTGCCCGTGCGCTGCCGTCCGGACCGCATCCCGCTGAAGATCGAGGTCGACGTCACCCCGCTCGAGCTCAATGGCCATATCTTCACGCAGCACCTGAAGCTCGACGAGGGCGTCAGCGTCCGTCTCCCCGCGGAGCAAACGCTCATCGCCGTCGTCGCCCCCGAGAAGGATCGCTCGGCCGACGAAGCCGCCGCCGCCCCGGGCGCCGCCGCTGCCCCGGCCGCCGCTGCCGCGGGTGGCAAGGCCGCCGCCGCACCCGCCAAGGATGCGAAGGCCGCCGCACCGGCCAAAGACGCGAAGAAGAAGTAAGTCGAGACCTTCGAGAAGCAGCGTCGGATGTGAAGCTCGTCGTCGGCCTCGGCAACCCGGGGAAAAAATACGAAGACACCCGCCACAACATCGGGTTCATGGTCGCCGATGCGATTCATCGCGCCGGCACGTTCCCCGAGTGGCGGGAGAAGTTCTCCGGCGTCTTCACCAAGGGAGCGCACAACGCGCTCCTCAAGCCGCAGACCTTCATGAACCTGTCGGGCGACAGCGTTCAGCCGTGCGCCGCCTTTCTCAAGGTCGAGCCCGCCGATATCATCGTCGTCCACGACGAGCTGGATCTGCCCTACGGCGATACGCGCGTAAAATTCGGTGGTGGCCACGCGGGCCACAACGGGCTGCGGAGCATCATCCAGCGCCTTGGAACGCCGGATTTCGTGCGGGTGCGCGTGGGCATCGGGCGGCCGCCGCCCGGCTTCCGGGGCGATGTCGCCGATTATGTGCTGACCGGCTTCGACCCGGTGGAGCGTGCCGAGCTGCCCGATGTGGTGAATGGGGCGGTGACGGCGGCGCACTCCGTGGTGATGAACGGCGTGAGCGCGGCCATGAATGCCGTGAACGTCCGAAAAAAATAGAGCACGCAGGGTGCGGACTGTGCTACACAGCCCGCCCTCATCCCCGCGGACTCCGCGGGTTCCCCTTGCTCCCGGTCGCAACGCCGGGGGCCTAACGCCCAAAAGGAGAGGTCGATGGCAGCTGCCACCACCACCCAAGCACTGAAGTCGAAGGAGTACGAGACCATCTACATCCTTCGTGGCGATGTCGATCCCGACACCGCGGAGAAGGTTCAGAACCGCGTCGCCGAAGTCGTCTCGCGCGAAGCCGGCAAGCTCACCAAGGTCGAGGCCTGGGGCCGCCGCCGCCTCGCGTACCCCGTCGCCAAGAACAAAAAAGGCGTCTACGTCTATGTGAAGTACGTGGGGCGTGGCGGGCTGGTGAACGAGCTCGAGCGCAACCTGAAGCTGCAGGACGCCGTCCTCAAGTTCCAGACGGTCCTCGTCAAGGAAGACGTCGACGAAGCGGCGATCACCATCGATCCCGAGGAAGTGAAGCTGGCTCGCCTCGAGCTCCCGGCCGAGGAAGAAGAGAAAGAGTCGCGCGAGCGCGCCCTCGGTCTGGTCGATCTCGGACCCGAAGCCTCCCACCGCGGCCGCGAAGATCGCGACACCGAGCGCGACGAGGATTTCGGTGACGAGGAAGCCCCCGAGAGCGGTGCGGCCAAGGGCGCAGCTGGCGGTGGTGAAAGCAACGGAGAGGAGGCTTGATCCATGGCCATGCTGGATGACGACAAGGATTTTGGACGTACCCCGGATCTGAACCAGGATGCCCCCGGCCGCCGCCGCACTGGCAAGAAGCGCGTTTGCAAGTTCTGCGCGGAGAAGGTCACGGTCATCGACTACAAGGACCCGCAGGCGCTCCGTTACTTCATCTCCGACCGCGGCAAGGTCGTTCCCCGCCGCATCAGCGGTAACTGCGCGCTGCACCAGCGCAAGGTCACCCAGGCGATCAAACGCGCGCGCAACATCGCGCTCTTGCCCTTCACCGTCACGGCCTGACGGCAGCAAGGCTAGGGAGAGCAATCATGCCCGCCACGATTCAAGTCATTCTGCAGCAAGATGTTCCGAACGTCGGATCCTCGGGTGAGCTGGTCAAGGTTCGCCCCGGGTTCGCGCGCAACTACCTCCTCCCGCGCCAGCTGGCCGTCCCGGCCACCATCGCGCAGGTGCACCGCGTGGAGCACGAGAAGGCCGTGGCCCTCGCCAAGGCCGAGAAGCTGAAGAAGGAGAGCCGCGAGCTCGCCCAGAAGCTCTCGGCGCTCCAGATCACCATCGCCCGCGCGGTGGGCGAGGACGACAAGCTCTTTGGATCCGTCACCGCCAAGGAAATCCACGCGGCGGTGGAGGCCCAGGGCATCACCTTCGACCGCAAGAAGATGCAGCTCGCCGAGCCGCTCAAGCAGCTCGGGGCCGTCGAAATCCCCGTGAAGCTCCTGTCGGACGTCGTCGCGACCCTCAAGGTCGAAGTCGTCAAGAAGTAGCAACGCGCGATCGGCTCCGCCGGGCACCCGGATCCTCGGGTGCCCGCGCTGGCAGAGGTGCTACAGTTGCTTCATCATCGAACCTCGGTTGCGCGCCTGCGCGGCCGAGGTTTCGTGCTTTCTGGAGGATAAGCTGTGGAAAAGGCGTGGGCAATGCGGGGGAAGAAGGAGGTTCACGAGCCCCCCACCATCGATGGCCGGGTTCCGCCGCACGACCTCGACGCCGAGGCGGCCGTTCTCTCGGCGGTGCTCATCGACAGCATGGCGCTCGACCGCGTCCTGGAGTTCCTCAAGCCGGAGCACTACTACTCCGAGGCGCACCGGCGCATTTACGAGGCGTGCATCGAGCTTCGCCAGAATGGGCAGCCGGTCGACATCGTGCAGGTCGGCAGCTGGCTCAAAAACCGCGATCGCATCCAGCAGATCGGCGGCATGGCGTACCTCACGGAGATTTTGAACTGCGCCCCCGCGGTGGCCAACATCGCGGCCTACGGCAAGACCATCCACGAGAAGTGGCGCGTTCGCCAGCTGATCGCCACCTGCCAGCGGGTCGCCGCCCAGGGCTACATCGACTACGGCGACGCGCAGCAGTACATCGATGGCGCCGAGCAATCGGTCTACGAGCTGAGTCGAACCTCCGAGTCGAGCAGCGTCGAAAAGCTGATCAGCGTCATGAAGAAGTCGTTCAAGCAGCTGACCGACGCCATGCAACGCGGCGATCGGATCACCGGCATTTCGACGGGCTTCACCCGCTACGATCGCCTCACCGCCGGCCTGCACCCGGGCGACTTGACCATCGTCGCCGCCCGCCCCGGCATGGGCAAGACCAGCTTCGTCCTCAATGTCGCCGTCAACGCCGCGAGCCCCAAAGGCCGCGAGCTCGAGAACGATCCAAACCAGCGCTGGGAGCAAGAAGGGGCAGGGGTGGCCGTCTTCTCCTTGGAAATGCCGCGCGAGCAGCTGGCCAATCGTATGGTGTGCTCCGAGGGCAAGGTCGACGTCAGCAAGGTGCGCTCGGGCTTCCTCGGGCAGCAAGACTGGAACCGCCTGACCCAGGCGGCCGCCTTCCTCGGCAGCCTGCCCATCTGGATCGACGACTCGCCGTCGTTGAGCATCCTCGAGCTGCGCGCCAAGGTGCGCCGCCTCCAAGCCGAGTACGATCGCGATCCCGACGACAACGGACGCGGCGCGCGCAAGATCGGCCTGGTGGTCATCGACTACTTGCAGCTCATGAAGGGCCGCGATGGCGTGAGCTCGCGCGAGCAGGAAATCAGCGAAATTTCCCGAGGGCTCAAGGGGCTCGCCAAGGAGCTCAAGGTGCCGGTCATCGCCCTGTCCCAGCTCAATCGCGCGGTGGAGACGCGCAGTGAGAAGTCCAAGCGCCCCCAGATCAGCGACCTGCGCGAGTCGGGCGCCATCGAGCAGGACGCCGACAACATCTGCTTCATCTACCGCGACGACTACTACAACAAAGAGGGCTCCACCGAGCCCAAGGTGGCCGAGCTCATCATCGCCAAGCAACGAAACGGCCCCACGGGAACCGTGAAGGTCCGCTTCGACCACGAGTACACCCGCTTCGACAACCTCGCCGAGGGCGAATACGAAGACGAGCCGGGGTAGAAAAGGCTCTGCCCCGTGCCCGCGCCGGTCTCCGTTCCCGCGCTTCCCTGCCGATTTCGGGCGCGCGTACGGGGACGGGAACGTGTACGGGACGAGAAAAGGGAACGTGTGCGGGAAAGAGCTCCGGTGCGACGTTTCGAGCACAATTTTGCATCCTGTGGTAAGGAGTGAAGCTCCTTTCGCCCATGCCTTCGTCCCTCGAGACCATCGTCGACACGCGCCGCGTGATCATCACGGTGGGGGCCGGTGGAGTCGGTAAAACGACGACTTCCGCGGCGCTCGGTGTGGCCGCCGCCCAGCGTGGCAAGCGCGTCCTCTGCATGACCATCGATCCGGCCAAGCGCTTGGCCGAGAGCTTGGGCATCGAGCGGATGAACACCGAGGCGATGGAGATCGACCCGAAGCTATTCCAGCGGGCGGGCGCGCCGCTCACCGGATCGCTCACGGTGATGATGGTCGACACCAAGCGCACCTTCGACGAGCTCGTGATCAAGTACTCGTCGAGCCCCGAGAGCGCCAAGCGGCTCCTGGAGAACAAGCTTTACCAGTACGTCTCCACGTCCCTGGCCGGCACGCAGGAGTACATGGCGATGGAGAAGCTCATCGCCGTGAAGAACGACCCGCGCTACGACGTGGTCTTCCTCGACACGCCCCCCACGGCCAACGCGCTGGACTTCCTCGATGCCCCCGGCCGGCTCGTCGACGCGCTCGACTCGGCCGCGATGAAGTGGTTCATCGACGCCTTTCAGTCCACCGGCAAGCTGTCGCTCAACATCCTCGCCCGCTCGGCCTCCGTGGTGCTCCGCGCCATCGGAAAGATCACCGGCGGCAGCTTTCTCCAAGACGTGGCGCAGTTCATCACCGAGCTCAATGATCTCTTCGGCGGCTTCAAAGAGCGCGCGGCCCGCGTGCAGGAGACGCTTCGGGGCACCGACGTGGCCTTCGTGCTGGTCACGTCGCCCGCGCCCATGAGCATCAAAGAGGTCCTCTACTTTTCGGACCGGCTGGAGCAGCACCATATGCCGCGCGGCGCGCTGGTGGTGAACCGCTACCGGGTCCCGCCGCCGTTCGCGGCCGAGGCGCCGATCCCTATTTCGGTCTCGGCCGCCGCCGTGGCCATGCACAAGCTCACCCTCGACGAAGACGCGCCCGAGCGCCTGTCGCGCGCCCACTACGATGCCGTCAAGCTGGCAGCCCTCGATGCGCACCACATCCGCGCGCTCGAGACGAGGCTCCCGGCCGACGTCCCCGTCGTCAAAGTGCCCGAGCTGGCGTCCGACGTGCACGATGTGAAGCTCCTGTCGGATCTCGCGCGAACCTTGCTGCAAGGTGGCATCTAGCCCCGCAGCGTGAACCGCCATCAGCCGCGCGCGCGCCGTTTTTTCTCCGTGCGCTCCGCGGGGCGGTCGGCGAGCCGCTCGACCAGAAAGTCGACGAACGCGCGAATCTTCGGGGAGCCTTGGCGGCTGTGCGCATAGACGGCGTGCGCCGTGGCGCCGATCGGGCGATGGGTTGGCAGCAGCTCGACCAACGCTCCCGCGCGCAGCTCGTCCCCCACCACGAACTCGGGGATGATGGCGATGCCGCTCCCGGCGAGCAGCATGGCGCGGATGACGATGCTGTTGTTGGCGATGAAGCACCCGTTCACGTGCACCTTCTGCAAGGCGCCGTCGGGCGCTTCGAACGCCCATTCGTGCGGTGTCGCGTGCAGGCTGTAAATGAGGCAATCGTGCTCATCGAGCGCGCGCAGCGAACTCGGAGCCCCGCGCTTGGCGATGTACGCGGGCGCGGCGCAGAGAACGCGGCGCCCGGTGAAGAGCTTGCGCGCGGCCAGGCGGCTATCGGGGAGCTGGGCCGCGATGCGCACGGCCACGTCGAACGCCTCGTCGATCAGATCGACCACGCGATCGGTGAGCACCAAGTCGAGCGTTACATCGGGATACCGGCTCGAAAACTCGGGCAAGCGGGGCGCCAAATGCAAAATGCCGAAGGACATGGGGGCGGTCACCCGTAAGGTGCCGCGCGGGGCGTCGCGCAGCGCGCTCACCGATTCCTCGGCGCGGCCGACGTCGTCGAGGATCTCGGCGCACTGCCGGTAATAGATTTGCCCGCTCTCCGTCAGACTCAAGCTGCGCGTGGTTCGCCGCAGGAGCTGCGCGCCAAGGTGCTTCTCGAGCTCAGAGACGTGTTTGCTCACCCAGGCCGTGGAGATGTTCAGCTTCTTCGAGGCGCGCGCGAAGCTCTCCGCTTCCACCACCGCGCGGAAGACCCGCATCGACCGAAACAAATCCATGCATTCCTCGACGATTCGGAAACGAAGAGTTACCCATCTGCGCGCTTATCAAGCGTCCCCCATCGGAGCAAAGTTTTGCACCTCCGAACAACGAAAGAAGGAAGACGCTTGAATCCTCGAATTTTGCGCATCACCGCTCGCCTCGCCATCGCCACGACCCTCGGCATCGCCGGCGCCACCGCCGCCGCGTGCGCCCCCGCTGCGCCGCCCGCGAGCCCGGACACGGCGCATGGTACGTCGCCTGCGGAAGGCACGGTCTCGAACGTGCCGACCACCGCCGCCAACGCATCGGGCGCGCGCCCCGGCGGATCCGAAGTGGTGGGAAAGAGCCCGTGGGGACCCAACGACGAAATCGGTACCCTCAACATGATGACCTCGGAGAGCCGCGCGGCCATCCTCGCCCGCGCCGACGCGCGCAAGATGTACGATCTGTCGACCGAGTATTTCGTCGGCATGCCGAGCTGGTACCTCCTCGGCGATCCGCGCTACCAATTTTGGCTGACGCACACCCCGCGCGGAACCGGGGTGGACGATCCCGTCAAGGTCGGCCCCGCGCAAAACGACAAAGTCTCGTACACCGGCGATGCGGTCTCGATGTACACGCACACCGGTACGCATATCGATGCGCTCAACCACTTTGGGTTGAACGGCGAAGTCTGGAACGGCTTCAAGGCCGACAAAGAGCTGGGCGACCAAGGCTGGCGCCGCACCGGCGTGGAAAAGTTTCCGCCCATCGTCGCGCGCGGGGTGCTCATCGACGTGGCCAAGCTCAAAGGCGTCTCGGTGCTCCCCGACTCGTACGGCATCACCACCGCCGATCTGAAGGCGGCCCTGGCGCGTGAAAACGTCGCGTTGAACCCGGGCGACGTGGTGATGATCCGCGGTGGCCGCATGACCAACTGGCCCGACGGCGACAAGTACGTCCTGAACCAGCCGGGCCTCGCGCTCGACGCCGCGCACTGGCTCGCCGAGGATCAGCGGGTCATGGTCATCGGCGGCGACAACTTGAGCCTCGAGCACTTTCCGGTGGAGCGCAAGGACAACTGGATCCCGGTGCACACCTACCTGCTCGCGCAGCGCGGGATCCCCATCGTCGAAGTGGTCAACCTCGACGAGCTGTCGCGCGACCGCGTCTACGAGTTTGCCTTCGTGGCCGCGTCCTTGCGCTTTCGCGGCGCCTCGGCGGCTCCCTTTCGCCCGATTGCATTTCCGCTGCGGCGGCCGTAGCCGCTGCGGCGGCCGTAGCCGTAGCCGTTGCGCCGGCCGTAGCCGCTGCGCCGCCGCCTCTCAGCCGCGCGGCCTCCACGCCATGTTCATATAGACATTGCCTAGGTCGAGCTCGTCCAGCATTTGCGCGAGCCGCTTTTGCCGCGTAGCTTCCAGCTTGGCGCGGGTGATCCAACCGATGTAGTCGTTCTGCTGGTACGCCGGGCGGCTTCGGTAGGCCGGCATCAGCCCGCGCCCGGCCAGCTCCTTCTTGATGAAGAGGGGCATGGGGTGCACGTCCCGCTGAAGGCGGGACATGTCCGGTTTACGGGCTTTCGAAGCGGGAGCCGCCTTCGACGGAGCCGCCTTCGACGGAGCCGCCTTCGACGGAGCCGCTTTGGACGGAGCCGCTTTGGACGGAGCCGCTTTGGACGGAGCTTTCGAGCGAGCAGACGTTTTCGCGTTGGGCATACGAACCCTCCACTGTGCGGAGATCCGCGCCAAATGGCAATGCGCGGCTATTCGCGCGCCTCTTCCTCGCCTTTGGCGCGTTTGCGCTTGGCCTTGTAGAATACACGTACCGGAACGCCTTCGAACCCGAAGCTCTTTCGCAGCTGGTTGATGACGAAGCGCCGATACGAGAAGTGCACGGCGTCCGGCGCGTTGGTGATGATGACGAAGGTGGGCGGCGCCGTCTCCGCTTGGGTGATGTAATAGAGGCGCGGCGCTTTGCCCCCGCTGGTGGGCGGCGGGCGCGTCTCCAGCACCGAGGCGAAGAAGCGGTTCAACTCGCCGGTGGAGACGCGCTTGGTGAACGCCTCTTTCACCCGGTCGATGGTCGCAAAGAGCTCGTTCACCCCGCGGCCGTTCTTGGCGCTGATGCGCACGACGGGCGCGTAGGGCGCGAACGCCAGCTTCTCGCGCGCGCGCTCCTCGACGCCGTCCATGTCCTTCTTGCCCACCAGATCGCTCTTGTTCAGCGCGATCACCATGGCGCGGGCGCGCTCCTCGGCCAGGCCCAGGATCTTGGCGTCTTGCTCGGCCACGCCCTCGCTCGAGTCGCACAAGAGCACCGCCACCTGCGAGCGCTCGATGCTGCGGATGGCATGGAGCACGCTCACCGCCTCCACCGTGCTCTCCGCCTTGGCGACCTTGCCCTTGCGGCGGATGCCCGCCGTGTCGATGAACACGTAGCGCCGATCGCTGCGCTCGACCAACGCATCGATGGCGTCGCGCGTGGTGCCCGGCTCCGGGCTCACCAGCATGCGCTCCTCGCCCACGATCCGGTTGAGCAAGCTCGATTTGCCCGCGTTCGGCCTCCCCACGATGGCCACGCGCGTAAGGCCCTCGTCCTCGAAGGGCTCCGTGTCCTCCTCGATGGGGAACGCGTTCACCACCGCGTTCTCCAGATCGCCGATGCCGCGCCCGTGCAGGGAGCTCACGGGGTACACGGTCTCCACGCCCTCGCGGTAAAGCTCGAAGGCGTCGGCGTCGACCTTGGCCGAGTCGGCCTTGTTGGCCGCGAAGAAGACCGGCTTCTTCGACGCGCGGAGCAGCTTGATGGCCGCCTTGTCCGCGTTGGTGAGCGAGGTGGTCGCGTCCGTGAGGAAGACGATGACGTCGGCCTCCTCGATGGCGAGCTTCACGTGGTGCGCGATGCCGGCGCGCATCGGATCGGTGTCCTCGGGGTCGAAGCCGCCGGTGTCGACCAAGCTGTAACGGCGCCCGAAGGCCGATGTGTCGGCGTAGTGGCGATCGCGCGTGACACCCGGCTCGTCGTGGACGATGGCGATGCGGCGGCGCGCCAGGCGGTTGAACAAAGTCGATTTGCCGACGTTCGGCCTCCCGACGATGGCCACGATGGGCAGCCCCGAGAGCCCAGCGGGCAGCGGGTTCTTGCTCTTGGTCTGGGGGCCTTCTGTCGCTTTACGGTGTTTCGTCATCGAGGATCCTCTGAATCTCGTCCGCGCTCCGGCGCTGTCGTATCGGCCCCGCCGATGTAGCCCATTTCCCGAAGCCCGCGATCGGACTCGTACCAGCCGGGGGTGACCCGCACCCAAATGGCGAGGTGCACCTGCCGCCCCATCAGCGCCTCGACCCGGGCGCGCGCCCGCGAGCCCACCTCCTTGAGCACCGCGCCTTGCTTGCCCACCAGGATCTTTTTGTGCCCCTCGCGGTCGACGTGCACCGAGAGCTCGATCTTGGGGACCTTCCCCGACTCGTCGAAGCGGTCCACCACCACCGCCACCCCGTGCGGCACCTCTTCGCGCGTGGCGCGCAGGATCTGCTCGCGCACGAACTCGGCGACCAGGAACCGCAGCGGCCGATCGGTGAGCGTATCGGCCTCGTAGAGCGGCTGGTCCTCCGGCAAGAGCTTCTTGACCTCGGACAGCACCCGCTCGAGCCCATCGTGCTTCTTGGCGCTGATGGGGACGAGCGCGGCGAAGGGAAATGCCTCCGCGTAGGCCTGAAGCACGGCGATCAGGGCCGACTTGTCGGCGACCCGGTCGACCTTGTTGATGACCAGCACCACCGGCGTCTTGGGGGACGCGTCCCGAATCTGCCCCAGCAGGGCCGCGTCGAAGCGCCCGACCCCGGGCGCCGGCTCCACCCCGACCGAGGTGACGAACACGACGACGTCCGCGTCGCGGGCCGCCTCCCGCGCCTCGTGGTTCATGCGCGCGCCCAGCTTCGATTTTGCCGCGTGCAGCCCCGGTGTATCGAGAAAGACGAACTGCGCATCCGGCTGGGTGAGCACGCCCAGGATCCGGTCGCGCGTGGTTTGCGGGTGGTGGCTGACGATGGCGATGCGCTCGCCGAGCATGGCGTTGAGCAAGGTGCTCTTGCCGACATTGGGCCGTCCGACGAGGGCTACGGTCCCGACACGAAGATGGGGCATTGGTCTGCTTTTGGAGGAAAGAGGCGGCGCACCCTATCACGGTTGCGCCCCGCTACCCACCCAGGCTACAGCCATTTGCGAATGCCGCCCTCGTTACCGCCCGATCCCGTGGCCGATGCCGCACCCGCGCCCGATCCCGTGGCCGATGCCGCGCCTGCGTCCGATCCCGTGGCCGGCGCCGGCGCGGCGCCTCCGTCCGAGCTCGCGCGCCCCGCTGCCTCGGAGCCTGCGCCCGCGTCCGCATCCGTATCAGCGCCCGCATCGGGATTTGGGGGCCCCCCCTGGCTGACGACGGCCTTGGCGGTTGTGTTGCCGGCCATCATCTTGCTGCTCCTTCCGCCTCTTTCGCGGAGCGGGCTCTGGGATCCGTACGAGCTCAACATCGCGGACTTGGGCCGCCGGCTCTCGCTCAATTTGTTTCAGGCAGGGGCGCTGGCCCTATCGGGCGCCGACAACTCGATGCCCCACCTGAACGATCTGGGACGGCCCGAGCTGCCGTTCACCTCGATCGCGCTGGGCTTCAAGCTTTTCGGCCTGCACGAGTGGTCCGGCCGGCTGCCGCTGGCACTTTGGGGCATGGGCGGCGCCCTCGCGCTCTACGCGGCCGTCGCGCGCTTGGTCGACAAGCGCGCCGCGCTCTATTCGACCTTGGCCCTTTGCACGATGCCGCTCTTCTTCGTTCAAGCGCGCTCGATGCTCGGCGACATCGTGACCATGAGCGGCGTCTCCATGGCGCTGTCCGGCCTCTCCGTGTTCGTCTTCGACCGCCGCGAGCCCTCGCCCCACGCCACGCGTGCGCGCATGGCGTTCCTCGCGCTGGGCGCGGCCGGCCTGATCGTGGGCTATTACAGCCGCGGCGCGCTTTTGGGCTTGGGCGTGCCGCTCGGCACCATCGGCGGCGCATGGATCCTCACCTTGGCGGCGGGCCGTCACCAAGGCATCGATCGACTGGGCGACCTCGCGGGCGTCCTCGCGCTCGCGGGCCTCCTCTACGCGGCCCTCTCCGCGGTGAAGGCGCTCGAGGCCGGCGATACCAAGAACCTGAGCATGGCGCTGGGCGCGATGATCCGCACGCCCGCGCGCTATCCGACCTTCGACGTCCTCATCGGACACCTCGGGCACGGCCTCGCGCCGTGGAGCGCCTTCATTCCATTCGCCATCGGCCGCCTCTTCATTGCGCCTGCATCGAACGGAAAGGAAGCCGACGCCTACGCGCGCGATCGCGAAAGCTACTTCCGCGCCGTGGTGCTGGTGGGCGCGGCGGTGGCCTTCACCGTGCACGGCTTCTTGGCGGTCAAGACGGAGCTCATCGCGTTCTCGGGGCCGGCCATTTTGGCGGCGGCGTGCGGCATCGCCATCCGCGACTTCGAGCGCGGCGCGCACGCGTCCATCGCGCTGGGCGTGGGAACGGCCGTGCTGCTCGGTGTCTTTCACCACGACTTCCACGAGCTGCCCGAGAAGGCGTACCAGGCCTTTGCCGTAACGGGTGCGAGCTTTCCGGAGAGCTTCAAGGAGCACGCGCTCGCCCTCTGGACGGTGGCGTTGGTCGGGTTTGCGGGCTTGGCGCTCCTCTCGTGGGCCGAGCACGACTCCAAGCGGCGGCCGTTCGACGTCGACAACTACCTCCGCATCCTCGACGCACTGCGCGACGCGTGGGATGGCCTTCTGGCGCTCGTCTACTTTGCGCTGGTGGCGGGGGCTTCGCTCGCGGGCCTCGCCATTTGGGTGGGCTCCCGCCTCCACGCCAAGTGGCTCCCGACCATCTCCATGCAAGTGCGTGAGGGGGCGCTGAACGCCTGGTGGGTGACGGCCCTCGTTCCGCTGGTCGCCATCTTCGGCCTCTTTTTCGCGTCCGACCTCTGGCTCTGGGCCTTCGGGCGCGCGGGGAGCCTGTCCTGGGGCTCGTTCACCCGCGGCTTCGAGCCGCTGGAGGAGCTGTTCGTCCGCATCAAGGAGGAGAAGGACCGCACCAAGCGCTTCGGGCTCCTGTTCGTCCTCCTCCCCTTGATGATCCTGGCGGCGCCGGTCGCGGTCTTCGGCGTCCTTCTGTCGCAGCATCTGCGGCTGCCGGTGGTGGTCGCGCTGGCGCTGCCGGCGGGGGTGGCGCTCTTCTTGGTTCTGGGGCTGCTCGGCGAGCTTTTGCGCGGCCGTCGCGCGGCGGGCTTCGTGTTCCTCGGCACGATCCTGGGTGTGGTGCTCTCGGGCGCGTACTACCCGGCCCTCGCCAACCAGCTCTCGCCCAAGGAGGTCTTCGAGAGCTACGAGCGTACGCACGAGCGCGGCGAGCCGCTTGCGCTCTTTGGGGTAGGGGGACGCACGGCCGCGTACTATGCCGGCGGCGAGCCCCCGTCGTTTGCCGATGCCCAAAGCGCCTACCAATGGCTGGTCTCTGGCTCGGAGGGCCGGCGTTTTCTGGCCATGCGCGCCGACGAGCTCTCGCGGCTCAATCAGATTTACCGCGAGCGGGTGAGCCCGCGGCAGAACCTTCCCGTGCTCGACGCGCGCTCCAGTCAGATCCTCCTGGTGTCCTCGCGCCTTTTGGGCTCGGAGAAGAACCAGAACCCGCTCGACAAGATGCTGCTCGCGGCCCCGCCCGCGCCGCAGCACCCGCTCGACGTGAACATGGACGACAAGCTCGCGGTGCTCGGCTTCGATCTGATCGACAAGAACGGCGATCCGGTCAAAGTCGTCGCTCCGGGCCGCAAATATCGGATGCGGACGTATTACAAAGTCCTGGGGCCGGTGACCACGGAGTGGGAAGCCTTCATCCACATCGACGGCTACCGCCGCCGCCACAACGGCGATCACAAACCCATGGAGGGCAAGTATCCCTTCTCGTTGTGGCTTCGGGACGATCTGCTGGTCGACGACTACGAGTTCTCGCTCGAGCCGAATTTCTCGCCCGGTACGTACACGATCTACTTCGGCCTTTTCGTGGGCGATACCAGACTCAAGATCAAGAGCGGTCCGAGCGACGGCGACAATCGCATCAACGGTGGCCCCCTCGTCGTCCAATGATCGCTGGGGTGACCAGCGCAAAACGGGGTGGATCGCGACTCACTCGATCTTTTCCTCCGCCCCCTGGAGGGAAAAGACCGGTTTGGGGTTGCGTTCGGCCCGATTGAGTGCCAAGGCGGTCAGATGGGAATGAGCGATGACGCGTCCCGGACCCAAAGCTCCGCTCCGCCTTCGGACGATCGCCGGAGAACCGATCGCTACGAGGTCATATGGTCCGTCGACTGTATGACCGACGAGACCTTTCTCTACGCGTCGATCACGAACATCAGCGAGATGGGCATCTTCGTCAAAACGCTCGAGCCGCTTCCCATTGGCACGCGCCTGCTCCTGTCGTTCGCGCCCCCGGGCTACGAGCCCTTCAAGCTGGCCGGTGTGGTCGCCTGGCAAAACCAACTCAAGCTTCAAGCCGACAACCCCAATCCCGGAATGGGCGTCCGCTTCATGGACCTGGGCATCCAAGATCGGGAGCGTTTGGTGGAGGTCATACGCACGATCGCATACCTCCGCGGCTCGAATTGAGCGCGCGTCTCGTGCCTCTCGTGCTCTCTGCACCGTGCCGGCGCGCGCGACCCAAAAATGGGTATTTGGAAATTCGATAACCAAGAGCGGGGACGTCCGCCGGCACAATCATTCAATAAGGTCGATGGTCCGCCGGGGCATGCTCCGGCGCACCGGGGGTGGATGCCACTGTGCGTATGGCGGCGAGGGTTGTGTCGATGTCGGCGCGCGTGATGTCGAGGTGGGTGACCGCTCGGATTTCGCCGCGCACCTCGCCCATCCGCACGCCGTGCGCGGCGAGGCCTGCGAGGAAGGTCGCGGATGAGAGACCGAGAGCGCTCGGATCGAAGAAGACCATGTTCGTCTCGGGCACCGCGGTCCGCACGCGAACGCCGGGGATCTCCTGCAGACCGGCGGCGAGCCGCCGCGCGTGCTCATGGTCCTCGGCCAGGCGCTCGATGTGATGATCGAGCGCGTGCAAGCACCCCGCGGCGGCGATGCCGGCCTGCCGCATGGCGCCTGCGAAAATGTGCTTCTGGCGCCGAGCCTCGGTGATGAACGATCTCGAGCCCGCGAGGACCGCGCCGATGGGCGCCCCCAGGCCCTTGGTGAAATCCATCCAGACGCTGTCGACGGTTGCCGCGAAGGAGCGCGCCGAGGTGCCCGTGGCCACCACCGCGTTCATCAAGCGCGCACCATCCATGTGCAGGGCCAGACCGCGTGCTCGGGCGTGCGCGGAGAGCTCCGCGAGCTCGTTCGAACGCCATACGGCGCCGCCGCCGAAATTGTGCGTCTGCTCGACGCAAAGGAGGCGAGGGGGCGGTCCGTAAGGCGGCGGCGCCGTGGCGATGCGCGCCAAAGCCTCGTCGAGCTGCGCCGGCCCGAAGATGCCACGCTCGCTGGCGATGGGCTCGATGAGCACCCCCGAGCTGAACGCCGCGCCGGCCGACTCGGCGCGAACGATATGGGCCATCCCATCGGCGAGGATGGCGTCGGCGGGTCGGGTGTGGACCCGAATTGCGACGAAGTTGCACATGGTCCCGCCCGGGAACCAGAGGGCCGCCTCTTTGCCGAGCAGGTCCGCCACCCGCTCTTGCAGCTGGTTGACGGTGGGATCTTCGCCTTTTTGCTCGTCGCCGACCTCCGCGCCGGCCATCGCCCGCCGCATCGCTTGGGTGGGCCTCGTCTCCGTGTCGCTGATCAGCGAGATGATTCCGTTGTATGCCATGTTCGCGTCCTCGTCCGATGGGTTGCACTCCGGACGCGGAAGCTAGCGATGCATCCTCCGCCGCTCTTGGCGAAACCTGACGCGACGTTCGCGCCGTGCGCCGCTCAACGCGCTCACCTGCCGCGCGCGACGTTCGCGCCGTGCGGCTCGCGCGCACCATGTGTCTCGCGCGCGTAGCGGCCGGGGGTGATCCCCGTCAGACGTCGGAAGTGGTGCGTCATCTGGCTCTGATCGAAAAATCCGGTGGACGAAGCCACCTCGGCGAGCCGGAGCCCGGCCCGGATCATGGATTTTGCTCGCTCGACCCGCACGGCGATGAGAAAAGCATGGGGCGGCATACCCATGACCTTGGAGAAGCTGCGGATGGCGTGGGCCTCGGACACACCCGCCTCGGCGGCCAGGTGGGCGACGCGAATATCGTTGGCGCTCTCGTCGAGGATGCAATCGCGGATCACCGACGCTACGCGCGCTCCCGCCACCTCCGGCTCGGTGCGATCCGAATCGGCATGGCGTGCGAAGAGCCGATGGAGAAACGCGATGAGCCGCACCTCGCGCTCGAGGGCGATCGCGCCGTGGCGCGACGCCGCATGCAGCTCCGAGAACTCGGCGAACAGCGCGCGATCGTCGATGACGTGCGCCGGGAAGCGAAGGTGGCGCGGGCGCGCGTCTTCGCCGGCCAGCGCGCGCGCGACCAGCGCTTCGCTCGGATAAAACATGCGGTAGCCCCAACCGCCCTCCGTGGCCGCCCGACCCTCGTGAACCACGCCAGGGTTGATGACGCAGAGCGTGCCCGCGGGCATCACCAGCGCGCTTCGCCGCTCGGGGCGAAAGCGTTGCCCGCCGCATTCAATCACGCCGATGGCGAACGTCTCGTGCATATGCGGCGGAAACCGGAAATCGCGGTAGTGGGCGCTGAGGTACTCGGTTCGCGCGAGCGCATCATCGACCCAAATGGCGGGGGAGTCGTGGCATACACCCATCCGGCGATCCACCGCGGACGCCCCGCCGCCCGCCGCGCTCACTCCCCAACCGGAAATCGCCGGCCATAAACCCCGGCCTTGCCATCGTTGGTCGTATCCTCCCAGCCAATGGCCACATACGGCCCGGAGCCGCCCGAGGCGACCGTCGGGTTGGCGCGCGCACGGCCCGACACGATGCTCGCTTGAAACTCCGTCTCTTGCCCATCGACGTGGTTGAAGAGAAACCCGCCCGATCCCCCGAGAAAGCGCGCACGCACCTGCCCGCTGCTCGTATCGATCCAAGCCGCCACGTACGAGCCGCCCGCGGCCGACGAGGCCCCCAAGGTCGGCTCGAGCTGCTCGCCCTCGCTCACCCGGTCGTTGAGGGGCTCCGCTTGATCGCCCGCCACGGGCTCGGCCCCTTGCGCGCCCAGGGTGTAGCGCTGCACGAAGACGTCGCCGTTCGTGCGCCCGCGATCGTTCCACACGACCGCAAATCGCCCATCGGCGAGCCCCGCCACCGCCGGGTGCGTCTGCGCGCCGCCGTGCGAGCCATCGGGCACCGTGCGCTCCGGCCCCAAGGGGGCGCCGTCATGGCCGATGAGCCGTATTTTGACGGTGCCGGCGCTCTCCCACGCGATCACCCAGGCCGCGCCGGAGCTCCCGCCCACCGCGGCCACCGAGACGCCGCGCGCGGACCCCGCGGTCCAATCGTCGTATTGCTTGCCGCGCGCGCCGCTGGTCGGATGGTAGGTGCGCCCGCGGACGGTACCGCTGCGCGAGTCCTCCCAGGCCACGAGAAAGTGCCCGTTCGCCCCCAGGGCCATCACGGGGTGCGTCTGCGCGCCCTCTTCGCCGATGCCGCCCTCGCCGTTGATGCCGATGGGCGACTGCGGGCCTTGCTCGGCCACGAACGACGACGTCATCGAGCGAAGGCGGATCTCGGGGTTGCCCCCGCCTTCGTCCTGGTACACGACGAAGTACTTTCCCGCTGCGAACGCGGCCGACGGCGCGAACTGGTTTTGCGGCTCGGCGGCCGGCGGGAAGCTCGCCGCGGGATCGTTGGGGAGGAAGAACGAATAGTCGGCCATTTCGGCGCCGCCCGCGGCGTGACGGCCAAACCCGTCGGAGAGCACGCGCAGGGTGATCTCGGTGGGGCCCGGGGTTCGATCGCCGAAGAAGGCGACCAGGCGCCCCGCATCGCCGCTTCCTTGGGGCCAGAGGAGCACGGGGTTCTTCTTGTCGCCCGCCTTGCCGTTGGCGGTGCCGCCGGGGAGATGCCCGCCGGAGAGGTACACCTCGCCGGTGTGGCATGCGCCGTCGCAGATGGGGTCCGACTTCTCGCATTGCTCGCTGGGCTGGATGACCCCATCGCCGCAGAACGGCGGTTTGATGAAGCGCCGCATGCGGATTTCGACCGGCACCGCCCCTTGGTTCACCAGCGCTTTGGCGCACCCGTTGGCGATGCGATCGCCGCCCGCGTCCAAGCCGGCCGCCAGGAAGACGCGCGCGCTGCTCGACTGGCCCAAGGTCAGCTCCCCGCAAAACTTCGCCCCTTGCGCGCAGCCCCGGGTCCCGAGGTCCTGGGTGGCGATGGGGCGCGTGGCGGGGCCGCTCGCGTTGCCATCGGCGCCGCAATCGACGCCGTCGCTCGTCTCGTAGACGGTGAGGGTCAGCTTGCGCACGTTCTCGAAGGCACCGCGCGGAAATACGATGGATGGACCGACTTTGGCGCGCGGGCCTGGATCCTCGCCGGAGGAGCACCCCGTCCCCGCGCCGCCTGCGGCCACGACCAAGGCCGCACCGGCCAAATACACGCCCCGCAGGCCCGCGGCGCGCAGCCGCCGGCCTCCCACGTCGCGCACCCGCGACTCATTCATGATCATCGTTCCTTGAGCGATCGTTTCCAGAATCCGAACAAGGGTCGTTTGCGGGATTCCTCCACGCGCTCCACCCCCATGAGCGAAAGAGCCTCCTCGAGCGCACGACAAACCTCCTCGCGCCCGCTCACATAGGCGCGACGAAACCCGGCGCGCGCCACCGCTTGCGCGACGCGCCCCGCCCATACTTCGATGGCCGCTGGGTCATCGTCGGGATAACCACCCGCGAGGGCGACCGATTCCTCGTCGATCCGAATGGCGCAAAATGGATAATCCCAGGCGGCCGCCGCCTCCATGCGCGCGAGATCGGCCCGCGCCGCCGCGTAGCCTTCCGCGGTGGCCGCCCGCATCGAGACCCAGGGATCGGCGCCGTCGTACGTTCGCACGCGCGTGCGCGCATCGACCATGTCGCAGGTGCGGGTGGCGGCGTGGGCGCCGTCCAGGGTGGCGCCGAGCAGGGTGGGGGAGCCACCGCGCGTTGCCATCACGTGGCCCAGCCGCCAGCATGCGTGCAGGATATCGCGCTCGGCGATGGCGCCGACGAGCCCCTCGACGATGAGCGCCCGCAGGCTGCGCGTCGCCTCCACCACGTCGTGATCCGATGGGAGCAGCGCGCGCGCGTGGTCTTGCTTGCACCATGCATCGACCAGCGCATCGACGCCGGCCAGGTGCGAAGAAGGCTCGTGATGCGCCGTCGTCGCCGATTCTCTATTTGCTGTCGGCATCGATGGGGCTCTTCTTGGCCGGCGGAGCCGCTTGAGTCGGCGCCTGGACACGATTGGCCCTTTGCGGGTTCATCGCGTCGAGCTGCGCTTGCGCCCGCGCCGCATGGCTCGGCACCGTCAGCAGCTGCGCAAAGTGATTCCGCGCGGCCTCGGTCGACCCCATGTTCCGGTAGCAGACCCCCGCCTCGAAGGTCGCGTCGTAGCCGACCCGCGACCCGTAGGCGCGCGTGCTCACCTGATCGAAGCGCGAAACGGCCTTGGCGCACCCGCCGGAGTCCCGCACGCTGCGCGCGGCCATCAGCGCCGCGCTCGTATCGCCCGACGCGGCCAGCGCATCGAACACGCGCGTCGCCTCGTCGTAGTTCCTCGCTTGGTACGCGGCCATGGCCGTCGCATACGTCTCGGTGCCCGTCGCTGCCTGCTGCACGGTCTGCTGCTTGGTCTCGGCCGGCGCGCTCTCGAGCGAGCGCTTCGCCATCGGCGCCGCGGCCGCCGCGGGCTTGTCCGCCCGCGCGATCGCCGCCGGCGGGGAATCTTTCGAGCCGCCCCCCGACCCAAAGGCCGGCTGCTGCGGTGCCCGCTGGCTCGTGCTGGTGGCCGGAGGGGCGGGCGCACCCGCGGGCGCCGCCGCGTTCAGCCCGAACCCAACCTCGCTGCTCGGCTCCGAGGGCGCCAGCGCCACCGGTCCGCGCGCGCGCTCCTTCGAATCGGCCGCCTCGAGCCCCGCGCGCCCCTCCCCACCTTTTCGATACTCCTCGTCCTTCTTTTCGCCCATCGCCTCGGCGACCATGGGCATGGGCATGGGCGGTGCGGCGGCTGCTGGGGGAGGCGGCCGGTTGCGCGTTTCAATCGCGCCATGGGCGCCGGCGGCGTGCGCGGGGTCCATCGCGTTCTCCTCGTCGGCGGGGGCCGAGGCTGCCGGCTCGCCTTTTTCGGTCACCACCATGGCCGCGCCGCCGACGCCCATGTTGGCGCGCGCCCGCAACAAGAGGATGCTGGTCGACCCGATCATCAGCAAGAACACGGCGGCCATGGCCGTTTGCGGGCGCATCGCCCAGCTCCCGGCCCACGACACCACCCGCGAGATGCGACCGCGCAGCGGGACGACCTTCTGGGCCTCCTTGGTGGCGGCCAGGATCCGCTCCTCCAGACCGGGCGGTGGCTCCACGCGCTCAAGGACGGCGATGCGGCGGGTGGCGGAGAGTCCATGGAGCAGGCTCGCGCATCGCGCGCAACCGGCGACATGCCGCTTGCTGGCGGCACTCGTCAGCTCATCGAGCTCGTCGTAAAGCTCGTCCATGAGCGTGCTCTCGAACTTCTCGCAGTCCATACCTTTCCTCTTGTCGCCCCAGCTTCCCCTAGTCCGTCATCTGTAGTTACCCACGAAATTCATCGAAGGGCCCGTGCATATTCTTCGTACTCGCAGAGTGCGTCTTGCAGCCTCTCCAGCGCGTAGCGCATCCGGCTTTTAACTGTATTTTCAGGCACTCCGGTGATCTCCGCAATCTCTTTGAACGGGAGATTGGCCAGCTCGCGCATCAGAAAAACTTCGCGCTGGTCGTCCGGAAGGGCCTCGACCGCCTTGGCGATTCGTTGCTTGATCTCCGTCCCGCCCGCATCGCGCTCCACATTGGCGCGCGCATCGGCGGTTTGTTCGCCGAGGGTGGGGCCGTCGCCATCTCCATCGCTGCCCGCGCGCGCCTCGTCCAAGGACGGATGGCGCCTAAGAGCGCGTTTTCGCATCTGATCGATGCAGAGGTTGCGCGCGATGGTGTAGAGCCAGGTCGTAAAACGCGCCTCGTGTTTGAAGTCGGCCGCGTTTTGCACGACGCGCACGAACGCGTCCTGCACGACGTCTTCGGCGAGCTGCCCCACACCCAGCTGTCGAAATGCGAAATTGTAGAGCGAGGTCTGGTGCCGTCGCACCAGCTGCGCAAAAGCCGACCCATCGCCCCGCTGGTAGCGGATCATCAGAGCTTCGTCGGTCACCTCGACGCGTGCGCCCGTCACGACACCTCTGCGCGGAGTGCATGGAAAGTCGACCGCCGCGGGAGGCGGACGACGGATGGGTGACTTGGGCAAACACGCGCGCGAGCATTTCCTTGGAGGATCCAACGGGTCGGACCTCCAAAAGATCTTTTGTTTCGGAAAAGCTCGGGGCGCTGCATGAGTTCGGCGTTCGAGGTCAGCGGTCCCTCCCTCAGATGCGAGGAAAAAGGAAGAGGGAACCTTTCGGCTGGGTACTCTACCCTGGTCTCCGAAACGATTCCCAGCTTCCATACGGCTGGGCCTCATGCGGACTTCTCGTTGCAAGGGGGCGCCGGGCACAACTAGACTCCCCCACGCACTGGTATTTGTCTTGGTAGCCTTGGATTTGTGAGAGGAAGGGTTTCCGATGCGACGTCATGCGGCGATGGGTCTCACTTTTCTTCTATCGGTCGCGGTTTCGGTTTCTGTCATCGCGCAGCAACCGGCAACCACCAAGGGGGATGGAAAGGCGGCTGGCGCAGCGAAAGATGGCGGTGTCACATCTGGCACACCCACCACGTCCAGCGCCGGTGCGGCAGGGGGTGCAGGTGCGGCTGCCGCATCGAAGCCCGGTGATGCGGGTGCCGGTGTCGCAACGGGCGTGGGCCCCGCGCAGATGGATGGCCAAACGTACGCCGTGCGCCTTCGCGATCTCGAGGCGCGGGTCGACGAGCTGAAAGATCAGATCGGCCGCAGCCACCGCCGTCTTGCCCTGCTCTCGGACACGATCATGACGCAGGGCGCAGGTGGATCGCGCTCCGAGATTACATTCCACAACGAAATGTCGAGCGCCTTCAAATTGACGCGCGCGCTCGTCACCCTCGATGGCGCCGTGCAGTACAACCGGCAAGACGACACCGGCGCGCTGGCCGATCAGAAGGACATCCCCATCTTCAGCGGCTCGGTGCCCGCGGGCGATCACACGGTCGCCGTGGTCCTCAACTTCCAGGGCAACGGCTACGGCGTCTTCACCTACTTGCGCGGCTACAAGTTCGAGGTGAAGTCGAGCCACTCCTTCACCGCCGTGGAAGGTAAGACCATGACGGTCGATGCCACCGCGCTGGAGAAGGGCGGGGTCACCACGCCCCTCGAGCAGCGCCCCACCATCGAGTGGCACGAGAAGGTGCAGTCGCTCGGCGGCGGCGGGCAGCCCGTTCCCGCGGCCGCACCCATGCCCTCGCAGGGCGCAGCACCTGCCGGGAGCGCGGGCGCATCGGGAAGTGTGGGCGGCGGCGCGGTGCAGGGCGGCGTCGGGGTCTCCGTCGGGGGCAAAAAGTAATGCGAGCGCGGAGATGGCGCGCCTCTCCGGCTAGCGTTCGCGTTCGCGTCCCCGTTTGCCCGCGCGGCCCGGCGCTGCTTCTCGCGAGGGGGGCGCTCGTCGCGAGCCTCGTCGCGTCGGCGTCATCGGCCATGGCGGCAGGCTCCGAGGAGAACGCGCGCACCGCCCAAGCCGAGATCCAGCAGGCCGACCGCGAGGTCCCATCGGTCAACGCGTCGGTGCTCAACGCACGCACACAGCTCCTGTCGGCGGAGCAGCGCCTCGCCAACGGTGAAATCCTCTACCGCATGAAGGACTACGACCGCGCGTCGGTGGTCCTGGGCGAGATCATCGAGGGCTACCCGAACACACCGAGCTACCCGGACGCCATGTGGCTCCGGGGTGAAACGTACTACGCCTCGCAGCAGTACCTCTCCGCCCGGCGCGACTACCGCCAGCTGGTCGATCGCGGCGGCGAGCCGCGCTTTCAGCCTTACTTCGGCAAGGCCCTGGCGCGCCTGGTCGATGTGTCGGTGCGTCTGGGCGACGTGGCCTCGCTCGACTCGGTCTACCAGCGCCTCCAGCAGGTGCCGCCCGCCCAAGTCGACGCGGGCATCCAGTACGCGCGCGGCAAGGCCTCGTACTTTCGCAAGGACTACACGACCTCCGCCCAGCACTTCGGCGCCGTTGCCGCGGGCACACCCTACACGCACCAAGCCCGGTACTTCGCGGGCCTGGTCGCCATCAAACAGGCGCGCCCGAACCCCGCGTCCGCGGCATCCGGTAGCTCGGGACAGGCCATCGGCAAGCCCATTCCCGTCGAGGGCACCAGCACCACAGGCGGCCCGGAGCCGCGTCCCACCCCGCTGAACTACAAGCCGGCCATCGAGGCCTTCCGCCAAGTCACCGTGCTCCCGGCCGACACGCCCGAGCACCAGCACGTCATCGATCTGGCGTGGATGGCCATCGGCCGCCTCTTTTACGAGATGGACCAGTTCAACCAGGCGAGCGAGGCCTACTCGCGCGTGGGACGTGAGTCCCCCGAGTTCGACACGATGCTCTACGAGCTCGCGTGGGTCTACGTGCGCCTGGGCGACGTGCAGCGCGCCGAGCGCGCCCTCGAGGTGCTCTCCATCGCCGATCCCGACTCCAGCTACGCGGGCGACGGCACCCTGTTGCGCGCCGATCTTCTGCTCCGCGCGGGCGCCTTCGACAAGGCGCTGCAGCTCTATCTCGGCGTGCGCGAGCAGTACGATCCGATGCGGGTGAAGGTGGAGAACTTCCTCGAGTCGACCAAGGATCCCGCGGTCTACTACGAGAAGCTCTCGCAGCAGCAGCTCGACGTCCTCGACGTGAACGAGCAGCTGCCGCCCATCGCCATCCGCTGGGCGCGCGAGGCGGAGGACGGCCCCGCGGCCTTCCGCGTCATCGACGACATCAACCAGTGCAAGAAGCTGATCGCCGAGTCCGAGCGGCTCATCGACAAGCTCATCACGGTCAGCGGCTCGGCCAACCGGGTGCGCGCCTTTCCGGAGCTCCTCGCGGGCGAGCAGCGCGCCCTGGGCTTGATCAACAAGGTGGCGCGCGCGCGCGTTCGCCTGGCCCGCGGCCTCGATGACGAAGAGCCGGGGGATCTCTCGGGCGAAATCGGCTCGATCCGCTCGCAGCGGCGGCAGCTGATGGGCGTCGTCGAGCAAACGCCGGTCACCCAGCAAGACTTCGACGATCGCGACTACGACGGCTCCCGGCAGTGGAACACCGTGTCGCAGGAGCTCTCGCGCCGGGTCAAAGAGGTCGACTACCTGCACGCGGTGGTCAACGGCCTTCGCCGCATGATCAAAGAGGACGCCCAGCGCGGCGTCGCCCGCGATCCCGCGAGCGTCCAGCGCATTCAAGCGGAGCTCGACGACAACGAGCGCACCTTGAAGCTCTACCAGGACCAGGCGACCGAGCTCCGGCGCCAGATCGAGATCGGCCGCGCGCAGGTCGGCTTGGGCGACGCGCGCTACCAAAACGACGCGCAGGCCCGGCAGCAGTTCCGTGAACTCGTGGAGCGCGAGGTGCAACTGGCATCGAGTGGCCAAGCGGGTTCGAATGCGCAAGCGTATGCCCAGCGCATCTCCCCCATCTTGTCGCAAGCGCGTTCGACCGAAGAACGCGTCACCGCCGCGTTCAACCAGCTCGAGGCCCAGGTGGCGCAGCGGGTCGCGGAGCTTCGCGGCAAGATCGACGCGGAAGGGCAGAAGATCGCCGGCTACAAAGTGCAGCTCCAAGCCCTCGACGGCGATGCGCACGATCTGGTCGGCCATGTGGCCCAGCGAAATTTTACGTTGGTACGGGACAAGATCCGGAACATCGTTCTTCGCGCGGACGTCGGCATCACCGAACAAGCGTGGGAGGTACGCGAGGAAGAGCTCGAGCGCGTACGCAACCTGCAGCACGAGCGCGCCCGCGAGGAGCAACTCCTCGACGAAGAGCTGCGCGAAGTGCTCGACGACGCCGGCGAAGCGGCCCCCGCTCCCGCCACGTCCCCCAAATGAATTGAATCACTGAGTGAGAGAGCCAGAGCTTATGAGTGACCAGAGCGTAACAAAAAGGCGCCGTGCGCCCGGACGCGGACGAATCTGGGCCTCCGGCGCATCGGCGGTCGTCATCGCGATTCTCTCGTGCGCCGCCTTCGCGCAGACGCCCGCCGCACCCCGAGGCGCCCAGCCCGGAGCAGGCTCGCCCAACCCCGCAGCACGCGACGGCGGCGCTGGATCGGTGGGCCTCTCCGCGAGCGGCTCGGCCTCCGCGGGCGACGCAGGCGTCGGGTTCAACGCCAACGCGGCCAGCGGCACCGCGGACGCGGGCGCGCTTCGCGGACTGCTCCCGACGGGCGATGGCGGCTCCAACGTTCCCACGTTCGCACCCCCGGTGACGCGCAAGACCACGCCGCCGCCTCCGCCGCCCACTCCGGCGCAGGTGCAGGCGCTCGACCAGCTCAAGGTGGAGGCTGACGCCTACGAGCAGGGCGCGCGCGAGTACCGCGACACCGTCACCACCATCATCAAGCTCCACTACGAGACGAAGAAGCGCACCATCCTGGCCGGCCTCGATCGCGAGATCGCCACCGAGAAAGAAGAGCTCCGCAAGGCGCGCGACACCGCCATCCTCCGCCTCGAGGAGTTCATCGCCAAGTACTCGGGCCCGCGCGCCGTGCCCGACGCCACCCCCGACGCGATGTACCGCCTGGCCGCCCTCTACGAAGAGCGCGCCCGCTCGGACGAGGCCAAGGACGATCTGTCCGTGGGGCTGAAGCCGGCCATCGGCTTGTACAAGCGGGTCATCGTGGAGTTCCCGAAGTACCGGGAGCTGGCCGGCATCTACTACTTCCTCGGCCACGCCTACAACGACTCGGGGCGCACCGAGGAGGCGCAGCAAGTGTGGCGCTCCTTGGTCTGCCACAACAAATACGCCTACCCGACCCCGCCGGATCCGAAGAACCCGGACGCGGACACCATCGTGCAGCTCCCCCAGGACAACACCGAGGAGTACTGGCGAGGCTGGCGCGCGCGCCACCCGAACCCCCAGAGCGCCAAGCGCGGCGGGGGCGAAAACCGCTACATCGATCCGTACCCGGCCGCCTGCGAGCCCATCGTGCAGCCCTCGCTCCGCCCGGGCGAGGAGCCCAAGTACGTGGGCGAGGTGTGGTGGCAAATTGGAAACTGGGAGTTCGACAACCTCGACGTGCGCGGCGGCGTGGTGCGCGAAGAGATCGCGGCGGTGTGGGACTACAACCGCGCGGCCAGCGCCTACCAGCACTCGCTCCAGTTCAAGAAGCCGCCCCTGTATGGCGTCGCGCTCTACAAGTACGCGTGGACCCTCTTCAAGCAGCAGCGCTACGAGGCGGCCACCCGCGAGTTCGTGCACCTTCTGCTCTACACCGACGAGCAGCAAAAGCTCACCGGCGATCCCGGCGCGGACTTCCGCAGCGAGGCCTACACGTACATCGCAGGCTCGCTCACCAACCTCGATTTCAAGGGTCCGGAGCCGGAGGAGCCGTTCATCCAGCGCCCCGACATCGTCGATAGCGAGCCGAAGCCCGAGGTGGCGGAGGCCAAGCTCCACATCGCCATCGACCGCGTGCGCGATCCGCAGCTGATCCCCCAGGACAAGCCGTGGACCATCGAGATCTACAAGGCGCTGGCGCAGGAGTACCGCAGCCTCAATCAGTTCAACAACGCCATCGAGGTGTACGAGTCCATCCTGAAGAAGTGGCCGATGGACCCCACGGCGCCGGACGTGCAGAACGCCATCGCCGAGACGTACGACCAGATGAACATGACCAAGCGCCCCAACACGCCCGAGCACGACGCGATCTCGGCGAAGGCGCTGGAGGCGCGCACCAAGCTCGCCAACTACATCGGCAACACCCCCTGGGTCGACGCCAACAAGGAGAACCCGGCGGCGATTCAAAACGCCGAGCGCCTGGTGAAGGGCGGCCTGCGGCAGGCGGCGGCGCAGCACACCAACAACGGCAAGCAGCTGCTCGTCAACGCCAGCGCCACCGGCGATCCCAAGGAGCAGCTCGAGCTCCTGGCGCGCGCGCAGGCGGAGTACAAGCTGGCCGCCCTCGGCTGGTACGGCTTCATCAAGCAGGACGAGAACGCGCCCGACGCCTACGAGAGCCGCTACTGGCTGGCCGACGCGCGCCACAAGGAGCTGCGCATCGCGGTGCTCTTGCACCGGCTGCAGCCGCAGAAATCTCCGGAGCCCTCGCAGGAGCAAATCGAGGGCGCGAAGATCGCGGCCATCGACGTGCGCGACTCGAACGAAGACGACAAGTACCTCGCCAACGCCGCGTTCTTCGTGGTGGAGGAGAGCGACGTCAACCGCGACCTCGACTACCAGCGCTTCGAGGAGTCCAAGGGCTCCATCGGCGTGCAGAAGCGCGAGGCCGTGCGCTTCGACAACGACGGTCCGGACAAGAAGGTGATGCGCGATCCGGTGCCGCCGAGCGTGCTCGCGAGCATCCAGGCGCGCGACGAGTACGTGCAGCGCGTGCCGCCCTCGCTCGACGTGGAGAAGCGCTCGCTCGAGTACCAGTTCTACGCCGCCGACATGTTCTTCGTGTACGGCCAGTTCGACCAGGCGCGCCCGCGCTTCGAGTCGATGTACCGGCTGGAGTGCGGCAAGACGGAGTTCGGCTACAAGGCGTGGGAGAAGCTCATCTCCATGAGCAACATGGAGCGCGACGCCGAGCGCTCCCGCCAGCTGGCCGAGGCCGAAAAGGCCCACTCCTGCGCGGTGACCGAGGAGAACAAGGCCGCGCGCGACTTCATCGTCAACCCGACCTTGCAAGAGGCCGCCTTCGTCGACGCGCGGCGCAAGTTCAAGCAAGCGAAGGACGCGCCGCCCGGCCCGGAGAAGCAAAAGCTCTGGCGCGAGGCGGCCGGCATGTACGAGGCGGCGCTGGCCGCGGCGCCCGGTCGCGACGAGGCCCCCGAGGCCGCGATGAACGCCGCCTACGCGTACAAGCAGGTGGGTGAGTTCAACAAGGCCATCGACCTGTACAACAAGTTCATCGCCGAGTACGGGAGCGAGGCGCGCCTGGATGCCCTGCAGAAGGGCGATCCCAAGGCCAAGGTCGCCCCGAACCCCAAGCAGTACCAGGAGCGCCTGCAGTACCTGGGCACCGCCTACGACGAGCTCGGGACCACGTACTACGGCTTCTTCAACTACCAGAAGGCGGCGGAGACCTACGACAAGGTCGCGGCGAACCCCCGCTTCGAGGAGAAGAAGCGCAAAGAGGCCGCGAAGAACGCGATGATCCTCTACGCGAACATGGGCCAGCGCGACAAGATGCGTGCAGAGTACAATATCTTCGTCAAGCTGAATCCGACCGCGGAGGAGAAGGCCAACGCGGACTTCCTGGTGGCCGACTACGACCACAAGCAGTGGAACCCCACGGGCCCCGACACGGGCCAGAACCGCCAGACCCGCATCGCCGCGCAGTCCGCGCTGGCCGCGTTCTACAACGCCAACAAGGGCAAGCGGGACTCCTCGCGCTACGCGCTGCAGGCGGCGTACTTCAACGCCAAGATGCAGAAGACGGCGGACGACAAGAGCTACCGCACCTGGTTCAAGAACACGATCGCGGCGTGGGAGACGTTCCGCGCGGCCGGGTTCGCGACCAAGGACGGCAAGCCCGAGGCCACCTCGCCGCCCTTCGCGGACTACGCGGCGGAGGCCGAGTTCACCTTGGCCGAGGACGAGATCAAGCAGCAGTACGACACCGATCGCCACAAGTACACGGGCGCGACGGAGGACGTGATCGGCTCCGTGGATCCCAAGACGGGCCGGGTCATCAAGACCGGTAAGTACCAGGGGAACGCCAAGGCGGCCGAGAAGTACGACGAGCAGCTGCAGCACATCGTCAGCACCTATCCGTCGCTCGAGTGGGTGCCCGCCGCGCAGGCGCGCCAAGGAGCCCTCTACGACACGCTCCGCAGCGGCCTTTACAACGCGACCACCCCGCCGATCAAGCTCTTCACCCCGCAGCAAGAGACGATGCTGAAGAAGCTCGAGGCGAGCAACCGCGACGATCTCATCGAAAAGGCGGACGAGATTCGCTCCACCGTCAAAGAAGGCTGGCGCAGCAAGCGTGACAAGGAGCTCGCGGCGGCCGACGAGGTGATGGTGCGCCGCTATGCCTCCGCCGTGGCGCTGGCGCGCCAGTACAACGTACGCAACCCCGCGGTGACGCACGCCATCGCGCGGCTCGCGTACTTCACCGACATTCTCGGCGATGCGAAGATGCGTGAATACGTGACCAAGACCAAAGATCCGAACGACCCCTCGAAGACGCGCAACCTCGACTACCGCGACGGTCAGTACGTGCAGTCGCGGCCGGGCCTCACCACGGTGCCGCCGCCCTCGGGCGCCGCCTCGCCCCTGCCGGTGGCGCCATGATGCGGCGTTCGTTGTCGGCGTCGATCGCGGCGTTTGCCTTCGCGGGCAGCGCCGCGGTGATGGGCCTCGCCGCGCAAGGCTGCGGCGCCGCGGAGCAAAAGGTCGAGTACCCGCAGGGTGACGCGGGCGGTCCGGTGCAAACGGGCGGCGGCGCGCAAGTGGGCGTCGCGGAGCCCGGGCCGCCGGGCGAATCCAGCGGCCTCACGGGCGCCGCGCGCGACGCGTACGATCGCGGCTGGAAGGCGTGGCTCTCCGGCGATCTTCCGGGCGCCAAGGCAGCCTTCAAGGAGGCGCTCGAGAAGGCGCCGAGCTCGCACGCGGCGCACTTCTCCCTGGGCACCGTGATGGACCGCCTGGGCGACAACGCGGGCGCGCAGCAGGAGTTCCGCGCCGCCTTCAGCGCCAAGTCCGACTACGAGCCGGCCATCTGCGCCTATGCGCTCTCCCTCGCGCGGAACGGGAGCACGGGCGAGGCGAACACGTTCATCACCGACAAGCAGCAAAAAATGGCGAAGTCGCCGCGCATCCTCACGTGCGCGGCCGACGTGAAGTCGCTGGCCAACGACAGCGCCGCCGCGCAGCAAGCGGCGCAAGACGCGCTCCGCATCGATCCCGACTACAAGGACGCCATGGTCGCCATCGCCCGCGATCACTACCGCGCGCACCGAACCGAGCTCGCGAAGTACGCGCTGCAAGCGATCCTCGACGGCTTCGGCGACTCCAGCCCGCCGCGCGATCGCGACAACGCCGAGGCGCATTTGCTGCGCGGGCTGATCCTGCGCGAGCAGGGGCAGCGCCAGCCGGCCATGGCCGACTTCCAAGCGGCGGTGAACAAGCGCCCGGACATGGTGGAGGCGCTGATTCAGCTGGGCGCCATGAAGCTCGAGGCCGGAAACGTGGGCGAGGCCTTGCCGCTGCTCGAAGGGGCCGTGCGCTTCGGCCCGAACAACGCGCTCGCGCACTTGAACCTGGGCGATGCCTACCGCCTGTCGGGCCGCCCGCAAGACGCCAAGAAGGAGTTCGACACGGCGCTCTCGCAGGACTCGAGCTTGGCGGTGGCCCACTACGATCTAGGCCTTCTGTACCTGTTCTCGCCCAACGTGCCCGGCACCAGCGCCGATACCCAGGTGGCCACCGCCATCAAAGAGTTCGAGACGTACCGCTCCATGCGCGGCGCCAAAGCACCGCCCGGAAAGGACGACGACGTCGACGAGCTCCTGAGCCGCGCCAAGGCCAAACAGGCGGAGATGAAGAACGCCGCCGCCACCGCCGCTTCCGCGAGCGCGGCCCCCGCCAAAGGCGCACCCCCCGCCGGTCCGCAGCCGGTTTCTCCGCAGCCGCAGCCGGCACCTGCGCCTCCGCCGAAAAAGAAGTAGAGAAAGACTGTGAGGTACGAAATGAACCAGCGCATCGTACGCGTTCTCGGGGCTGCGCTTCTGGCGGGCGCGGCGGTCGTCTTCAGCACCAGCCTCGCGTTCGCCCAGGAAAAGGGCGGAAAGAGCGCGGCGCCGCAGGGCAAGGTGATCACCATCGGCGAGGTGACCATCGTCGGCCGTGTTCAGAAGCCCATCGCCTCGGTGGACGTGAGCAAGATCCAAGCGAAGCTCACCCTGGCCGAGCTGCGCCAGCCGTTTCTCGATCGCATCGAGCAAGCGACGCTCAAAGAGCCGTTTTAGCCCGTTTTTCACAGAGTGATCGCCGTCACCCTGGCCGCGCTGCTCGTCGTCGCGACGTGCATCGGGGCGAGCTTTCGTAGGTTGTACTTTGCAACCACGCCGACCGCGCTCGATCCGGCGATCCTGCTGAAGGAGCTCACCGGGGAAAAAGGCCGCGCGCGCTACCTCGACGTGTGCGCCGCCATCGCGCAGACGCCGGAGGCGGACTGGGAGCGCGAGGTGGTGGCGGCGCTCGCGAGCCCCCCCGAGCTGCGCGCGGCCCTCATCAACGAGCAGCTGAGCGAGCTCGATTTCCGCCTTCAGCGATGGATCCGCGTCCCGCGCGTCTGCGCCAGCATCGCCAGCAGCGCGGGGTTTCTGCTGGCGGCCAGCGCCTTGCGCATCGGCCTCGGCGACATCGACACCGCGGTCGACGCAGACATCACCGAAATCCTCAACCGCGCCGCCTTCGACGCGCTGGGCATCGCCGCGCTGGGCATGTGGGGAACGGTCACGTGCATCTCCATCCAGATGCAAGCGCGCCGCGCGTCCAAAGCGCGCCTTCAGGCGACCGACAAGTGGATCGAGCGCCTCGAGTCGCTAGCTCTCGGTTCGCAGCCCGAGCAGCTCCGGTGACCGAGCCACCGCGCGCCAATGCGAGGCGGGATCGGGGACGAGCTTGCGGTCCTTCAAGTCGAGCAGCCCGCCCACGCTGATGACCTCCGCCGCCAAGGTGCCATCGGAGCGGCGGAATTGCTGCTGAACGCGGAACGTCTTTCCCTCGCCGAACACGAAGGTGCACGAGATGTCGACCTCGTCGTCGGCGCGCAGCTCACGGTGGTAGCGCACCGTGGTCTCCAAGTTGATCGGCCCCACCCCCGAGGCGCGCAGCTCGTCGAACGACACACCGGCCGCGCGGCAAAGCTGCCAGCGCACATGATCGGCATAGTGAATGTAAGCGGCTCCACCGAGGTGCCCGTTCAAGTCGAGCTCGTAAACGCGAACGGAGATCCGAACTTGGAAGGACATGGTCCGTACCTAGCGATGGGCTACGCGTTGGACCAGATGTAGGCGAGGCCGCCCGCCAGGATCCTTTTCGGAGAACACAATTTCAGGTACGGTTGGCGCCGTCGTGTTGCTTCGGGCTGCAGATTCTTAACCGCAGGTTAAAAGCCGAGAATCGGAAGGGCGAGCGAATGTCGCAAACGCACTCGGGGTCGGGGATGGGACCTGGACAGCAACCCGGGCAGCAGCCGGGACAAGCTGGGCAAAATCGCCCGGGGCAGATGACCGCCGTCATGCGCGCGGTCGCCCAGCAGGCGGGACCCAAGGTTCTTCGCATCGGCCTCGTGCAAGGTGGACGGGTCATCGAGGAGCGCATCATCAAGCAGCGCACCAGCGTGACCGTCGGCACCAGCGAAAAGTCGATGTTCGTCATCCCCTCGCAGTCGGTGCCGGCCTCGTTCAAGCTCTTCGAGCTGATTGGGAGCGACTACTACCTGAATTTTCTCGACGGAATGAAGGGGCGGGTCGCGCTTCAAACCGGCATCAGCGACATCGAAGGCCTCCGCGGCCAAGCGCGAAAAGTGGGCAACGCGTACCAGGTGCGGCTCACCGAGGAGGCGCGCGGCAAGATCGTCGTGGGCGAGACCACGTTCCTCTTTCAGTTCGTCGCCCCGCCGCCACCTCAGCCGCGCCCGCAGCTGCCGCTCTCCGTCAAAGGGGGGCTGGCCAGCCAGATCGACTGGGATCTGACCATCATCGCGGCCTTCAGCTTTCTGCTCCACTTCGGCCTCATCGGCGCCATGTACTCGGACTGGATGGATCCCCCGGTCAACGAGGACATCAACATCCAGAGCCTGATCGACCCGCTGAAGAGCTTGCCTGCCACCCCCACGGAGACACCGCCCGAAACGGCCACCTCTCCTGAGGCCAAGGCGACGGCGCCCACCAAGGAGAGCGGGGCGACCAAGACGTCGGGCGGGGGACCCAAGGGCGCGGTGAGCGACAAGGCGGCAGCCGCCCTGTCGCAGCAGGCCGACGCCATGCAAATGCAGATGCTCGCCGCGTTCGGCGGAAACTCCGCGGTGCAGGGCGCGCTCAATCGAAGCGACATTCCGCCGGCCGACTTGAGCGGCGTGGCCTCCTCCGGGGCCGGCGTGTCCAACACCGGCGGCGATCTTCGCCTGGGATCGGGCGGCGGCGGCGTGGTTCAACCGGGCAAGGCCGGCGGCGGTCTGGCCGGCATCGGTAACTCCGGCGGCGGCGGCGTGGGCGCGGGGGCAGGGAAGGAGACGGCCGTCAAAGGCCCGACCGGCGACGCCCAAATCGGCGCCACCACCGCGTCGGTTCCGGTGTCCAACGCCGAGCGCGTGGTGGCTGGCTTGAGGCCAAAGTTCCGCGCTTGCTACAACAAGGGCCTGGCCAGCGATCCCGGCATGGCGGGCGGCGTCACCATCGTCACCAAGGTGGCCCCGAACGGCGAGGTCACGGCGGCCGACGGCTCCAACGTGAGCGGGCTCTCGCCCGACGTTGTGTCCTGCATTCAACGCGTCGTGCGCAACGCGCAGTTCGACGCGCCGGGCGGCAGCGGGTCGACCATCAACATCCCCGTGAAGTTCGTGCAGCAGGGGAAGTAACGCCGGAAACGTCGCGCCGCGCCGCAGAAATCGCGGCGCGCCGCAGCCGGATCGCGCGCACCCTCACGTGGGGGCACGTTTTTCCACGCACGGGGACATGAATGGTCGCGAATCGCCCCGCATCCAACCTCCCGTCACGGAAAAACTCGGAGAAGTAACGGTTTGGTTTTTGCCCGGATGAGTCGCGTGGGGTGGTTGACACCCCTACGGGCCATCGATAGAGTCCGCGAATAACTCGCTCCAGCACGCTGCGGCAATTACTCAGGTGGTGCGTGTGAGAGCTTCGCGGTCCCCTGGCATCACTTGGAGCATGAGGGCTGGAATGCTAGTTCGCTCGCTGTCTCGCAGAAGAATCACCGCACTCAAAACGATCGTCGGCTTTGCGCTGGTTGCAGCAGTGGCAGGCCCCGCGGTGGCGCAGACTGGCACGAATCCGCCTCCCACCGCCCCGGCTGCCCCGCCCGCCGCGGCACCTGGTTCTCCGTCTTCGGACGCCCAGGTTGGATTCCAGCGTCGCACCCAGCTGACGCCTCAGGAAGAAGTTATCGAAGCAGACCGTTCGATCGCTCGGATGGAAGGCTCGGCCACGGGCATCCGCAAGCAGCTCGAGCAAGCGCGTCAGCAGCGGGACGTGGTGAAGACCCTGTGCCTCAACGACAAGCTCTCGCAGACCGATGTGGCCATCCGCTCGGCCCGCGACCGTTCGGCGGCGCTCAAGTCGGCCGCCCAGCGCAACGACACCGAGCTTGCGAACCACGAGTTCACGATTCTAACCGTTCTTCGCCAGCGTTCGGAGCAGCTGACCGCGGAAGCGAATCAGTGCATCGGTGAAGAGTCCGCGTTCATCGGCGAGACCCAGACGACGATGAACGTCGATCCGAACTTGCCGGTGGAAGACACCACGGCATTCCCTCCGATCGACAACATTGGGGTCATCAATCCGCCCCCGTGCACGTCATGCAGTCGCTGACGCGATCTTCGCTCTCGTTCGAGCTCTCGTTTTTTCGGTTCGTTTTTTGAAGTTTTCGCGTTTTTGGCGCTAGGCACGAACCCGCAGTAGCCGTAGTAACCCGAGCTGCTCGCTCAAGTCTGAAAACTTCGAACTCCGTTCACGTTCCCCGCTCACGTCCTCCGTCGGTTCGCGCTCGTTCTACGAGCCGGACTTCACCCTCTCTCTCCTCTTTCTTTCGCGCGATTTCATATGACCACAGCATACCCGTCACGACGACGCACCCTCTCGTGTATCGCTGCTCTGGTGGGGCTTGCTGCACCGTTGTGCGTGCCGCAAACGGCCAACGCGCAAGAGTGGCTGAAGGATCGCCGGTATCAAGAAGGAATCGGCGTCCGCGCGGGGGACTTCGAGCTGCACCCGGGCATCGCGGCCGAAATCGGATACGACTCCAACTGGTTCCTCCGCTCGAACAAGAGCGGCCCCGTCGCGCCTGCGCCGGGCTCCCTCGTCAACGGTGAGCCGCAGGTCAAAACGCAAGATGGAGCGGTTCTGCGGATTACCCCGTCGATCACCTTTTCGACCTTGGGGCCGCAGCGCAGGGCAGGGGACAACCCCGAATTCGTGAAGCCAACGCTCACGTTGCGCGGCGGGCTCTCGGCCACCTACCGTGAGTTCTTCGGTCCGCAGCTGCTCCGCGATCAGCGCAATGTGAGCGCGCAGGCCAACCTCCGGCTGGACGTTCTCGAGGGCCGTCCGCTCGGCTTCGCGGTTTTCGGCGGCTACGAGCGAACCATTCAGCCAAACGTCGTTGGAAACCCGGACCAGTCGTTCAACCGGAACGACGTCACCGGCGGTGCGGAGATCATCACCACCCCGGGCGGCGGCACCTTGGATTGGCGCTGGGGTTACCAGCTGCGCGCGACCTTGTTCGAGGACAGCGCGGCGGTGCCGTACAACAACATCACGCACGACGCGTACACCAAGGGCAACTGGCGTTTCCGCCCGCGCACCGCGCTCCAGTACGATGGAAGCCTGCGTTTTCGCACGTACACGAGCGACGCCGACCGCGCCAGCTTGGCCCTCTACGACTCGACCCCGGTGCGCGCGCGCATCGGCATCAACGGCCTGGTCACCACGCGCTTTGCGTTCCTCGGCCTGGTCGGCTGGGGGTCGAGCTTCAACCGCCCCGGCTCGTACCCCGAGGTGAAGCAGTACAACAGCGTGATCGGTCAGGCCGAGCTCAAGTTCTTCCTGACCCCGCAGCCGGGTGAAGACGTGGCGAACGCATCGCTGACGCTCTCGTCGATCGCCGTCGGCTACAACCGCGATTTCCAGCCCAGCTACCTCGGCGCCCACTACGGGAGCGATCGCGGCTACGCCAAGGTTCAATACATGTTCGCCGGTCGCCTCTTGCTCTCGCTCGAGGGCGGCGTGGGCGCGCTCTCCTATCCGGATATCTACTTTCCGCGCGAGGGAACGACCGCTCCGAACCGGGCGCACGAAGCGTTTACCGATATCCGCGCCGATGGCACGCTCTTCGGCGAATACCGCTTTAGCAACAGCTTCGGCCTGAACACCACGCTCCGCTACACGGCCAACTTCAGCGACACGCAGCTTCCGGCCTCGGCGGTCCCCACGCCGGGCGGCACCAACAGCGGCCAGCTCTACGATATGAACTTCCGCCGGTTCGAAGCGTTCCTCGGCGTGCGTTGGTTCCTGTAAGAACATCTGTTGCATCCGTGAAAGTTCGATTGGCAGCTTCAAATTCGTTCGTCGTTCGATTGGGCCGGCTCGTTGCGTGGGGGGCCACCGTTGCCGCGTGTACCTCGATGGTCTCCTCGAGCGGCTGCTCGGGCGGCGGACCGCCCCGGCCGAACATCCCGGCGCCCATGCAGAGCACGCAGATTGGCGGCGGCGATCGGCTGGAGATCAACGTCGTGGGCGAGAAGGATCTCCCCAAGGAGTACGTGGTCAACCCCGACGGCACGCTCGACTTCCCGTACGCGGGCTCCATCAAGGTGGCGGGCCTCGAGCCGCAGGAGATCGCCGCGCTGGTGCGCGAGCAGCTCATCGCCAAGAAGATCCTCACCGATCCGCAGGTGAACCTCACCGTCAAGGAGTACGCGTCGAAGAAGGTGAGCGTCATCGGGCAGGTGCAGAAGCCCGGGAGCATCGTGTGGATCCCGCGCATGCAGCTGGTGCACGACGCCATCTCGCAGGTGGGCGGCTTTACCTCGCTCGCGCAGAGCAACCGTGTTCTGCTCACGCGCCAGGTGCGCGACAAGAGCGTGACCTACATCATCAACGCGGACGCCATCAGCGAGGGCGCCCAGCAGGACATCCCCCTCCAAGCCGGCGACACCATCAAGGTCGATGCGCGCGTCTTCTGACCCGTGCGCGCCGTGAAATCCGGCGCGCCCCGAGCACCCCGCACGCCTGAAACCCGCCGAGCCCCGGCCCGCGCGAGCCTTCCGCGCGTGCTCCTGCTCATCACGGGCGGCACGTTGTTGATGCGCGGCAAGAAGGTGCTCGAGCCAAACAAGGCGGCCGCGCGCGATCTGGTGGCGGAGGTGCCTGCGCTGGGGCGCATGGCGCGCATCGATACGCGCATCTTGTTTCTCATGGACTCGGGCGACTTCCAGCCCGAGAACTGGGTCGCCATCGCGCGCGAGGTGCACGCGGCCCTGAGCTCGGGCAAGTACGCGGGCATCGTGGTGGTGCACGGCACCGATACGATGGCCTACACGGCGAGCGCCCTGGCGCTGCTCCTCGGGCCCGTGGCGCACCCGGTGATCCTCACGGGCTCGCAGCGCCCGCTCGCGGAGCTGCGCACCGACGCGCGGGAGAATTTGATCACGGCGACCTTGGCCGCCACCATGCCGGTGCCCGAGGTGGGCATCGCCTTCGCCTCGCGGATCTTGCGCGGGGCGCGGAGCATCAAGCGCGACGCGTGGGCGCTCGAGGCCTTCGACTCGCCCAACTGCCCGCCGCTGGTCACCATGGGCGTAGGGGTCGACGTGGGCGGCCATGTGCGGGCGCACGCGGGCGCGCGAAAGCTCTCGAGGTTCGATCCGCGCATCGAGTCGCGCGTGCTGGCCGTGCGCGTGTTTCCCGGCCTCGATCCGGAGCTCCTGAAAGGGGCGCTGCGGGTGGGGGTGCGCGGCCTGGTGCTGGAGGCGTACGGCACGGGGAACCTGCCGCACCGCGGGGCGTCGCTCATCCCGGTGCTGGAGGAGGCGCGCGAGCGCAAGGTGCCGGTGCTGGTGGTGAGCCAGTGCCCGCGCGGCACGGTGGACATCGGCCGCTATGCGGGGGGCGCCGACGCGCTGGCCGCGGGCGCCATTTCGGGCGGCGACATGACGGTGGAGTGCGCGCTGGCCAAGCTCATGATCGGCCTCGGGCGCTACGGGGCAGGCGAGCGCCTCGCGCGCTACTTGGCCACCGACGTCGTGGGCGAGATCACTTCCCTTGGAAGACGGGCTCGCGCTTCTGCATGAACGACATGATGCCCTCCATGCAATCGGCGCTGCGAAGCAGCTTGAGCTGACCTTCGCGCTCGCGCCGCAGGGCGTCTTCGATCGAGCCCAGGCTCGCGTAGAGCGCGCGCCGGATCTCGCGGTACGCCAGCGGCGGTCCCTGCTCGATTTGCTGCGCGACCAGGAGCGCCGACGCCAGCAGCTCCGGGCTCGGCACCAGGCGCGCGACCACGCCCAAGGACAAGAGCTCGGGGCCCATCACCTTGTCGGCCAGGAGGATCATCTGCATCGCCCGGGCGGTGCCCACGAGGCGCGGCAGGAAGAAGGTGCCGCCGCCGTCGGGCATGAGGCCGATCTTCACAAACTTCTCTTGGACGTAGGCCTCCGGGGTGGCCACCCGCAGATCGCAGACGAGGGCCAAATCGGCGCCGAAGCCCACCGCGCAGCCGTCCAGCGCGGCGATGGAGGGCTTCTCGCACTCCACGATGGCCTTGATGAGCGAGTGGTACTCGTCCATGTACATCTCGAGGTGATCCATCAGGTTCGGATCATCCATCAGGTTCTTGCGGAGATCCGCGCCCGCGCAGAAGTGCTGGCCCTGGCCCCGCAGCACCAGGCAGCGCGTCTCGCTGTCGCGGTTCGCGGCGAAGAACGCGTCCCGCACGCCATGGATCACGTCCCGCGTCAGGGCGTTGCGCGCCTCCGGACGGTTGATGGTGATCACGCTCGTACGACCGACCCGCTCCAAAAGGACTGCGCTGCTCATACCAATTAGTTAGTGCACAAAGCTTTTTAGCGCAAAGCAGTCGGCAGCCGAATCATCGGTTGTCATACATATATTTACAAATAGCGGCTGTGTGTCTTTGTGCGTCATTGCGGGGCGGTTGATTACCCCTGGGAGTAAAAATCCGACATGAGGTAAACGCGCACCAGCCGCTGAATGAGGATCTTCACCACGGCCCCCAGCGGCACCGCCAGGAGCACCCCGAGGAACCCGAAGAGCGAGGCGGCGGCCATCATCGTGATCAGCACCTCCAACGGCGCGAGGCCCACGGAGCGTCCGACGATGCGGGGGGTGATGAGGGTGCCGTCGAGCAGCTGCACGCCGCCCATCACCGCGAGGACGCCGAGCAGGCGCCCGGGCCCGTGCCAGTCGAGGGTCGCCATGGCCAGGGCCACGAACAGACCGGTGAAGAATCCAATGTACGGCACGAAGGCCAGCATCCCCGTCATCACGCCGATGGCGACGGCGAGCCGGATATCCACGATGCGGAGGCCGGTGGCGTAGAGGGCGGCCAGCACGAAATTGGCGGTGAGCTGCCCGCGCACGTAGCCGCCGAGGGTGCGGTGAACCTGATTGGCCACGTCGTTCACCGGCAGCGCCCAACGGCGCGGGACGAGCTGGGCCGCGCGCGCGACGATGCGATCGAAGTCGATGAGCAGGTACAGCGCAAAGACCGGCACGATGAGCGCGCTAAGGACCACGGCCACATAGCTCAAGGTGCCAAAGGCCGCGAGGGCGAGCGCGCTCAGCAGCCCCGGACCCTGCTTTTCGAGCCGCTCCTCCAAGGAGTGTCCGAGCTCGCCCAGCGAGTGCGGCACTTTCAGCTTGAAGGAGTTCCAGAGCCAGGGCTCCAGCCGCTCCTCCAGCCCTTCGATCTGCGAGGGGAGATCGCGCGCGGCGGCCCGCAACTCATCGAGAAAAAGCGGGATGGCGTAGATGAGCACCATGATGACCAGCGAGAAAATGCCGATCATCACCAGGATGGCACCGAGCGTTCGGGGGACCTTGAGCTCCTCCAGCCGGTCCACGAACGGGTCGAGCGCGTAGGCGAGGAGGAAGGCAAAAAAGAGCGGGACGATGACCCCGCGAAGCAGGTATCCGAGCAGCATCGTCAGCGCGATGCCGGCCACGATCGCCGTGCGACGCCAGGTGAGGGATAGTTGAGCCCGCGAATCCATCGGTCCCAAAGACCGTATCCCCCGCGCGTGTGCTAGAGCAACCACCCGAACGATGCCCCCCAAACTTGCGCGATTCGACGAAAACGCACCGCGACCCGTACCGCCGCTCGAACAGCAAGACGGCGGCACCTTCCCCCGCCTGGTCGGGGTGATGCAACGCCTGCTCGCCGAAGACGGCTGCCCTTGGGATCGCGAGCAGTCCTTCGAGACGCTCCGCAAGTACGTGCTGGAGGAGGCGTGCGAGGTCATCGATGCCATCGACGGCAAGGACCGGCATCAGCTGCGCGAGGAGCTCGGGGATCTGGTGCTCCAAGTGGTCTTTCAGGCGGAGCTGGGGCGGCGCGAGGGCTCGTTTGCCATTGACGATGTCATCGCCGCCATCGTGGACAAGCTCGTGCACCGGCACCCGCACGTGTTCGGCGATGTGAAGGCCGAGAACGCCAAAGAGGTCCTCGTCAACTGGGAGAAGATCAAGGCCGAGGAGAAGAAGGGGCGCCCCATTCTGGCCGGCGTTCCGCGCAGCCTCCCCGCGCTCACGCGCGCCCAGCGCATCGGCGAGAAGGTCGCGCGGGTGGGCTTCGACTGGGAAAATGAAGCCGGCTCGCGCGCCAAGGTGGCCGAGGAGCTGGGGGAGCTCGACCGCGCCATCGCCAGCGGGCAGACGCGGGCCATCGAGGAGGAGTTCGGCGATGTGCTCTTCGCGCTGGTGAACTTGGCGCGGCACATCGAGGTCGACGCCGAGTCGGCGCTGCGCATGACCATCGACAAGTTCTCGCGCCGCTTTGCCCACGTGGAGAAGCGCGTGCAGGAGAACCACGGCGGCTGGGGCGCTCCTCGCACCAACGAGGCGAAGGACGCGAACGGCGCGAAGGACACCTTGCCGCTCGCCACGTTGGATCGCTACTGGGACGAGGCCAAGGCCGCGGAGGCCCGCGCCAAGAGCTCGAACGGCGTGGAAGCCGCGGGGAAGGTGGAGCCATGATCGCGAAGGCCGAGACGCCGCCGATCGCGCGCACCCCGGAGGAGTGGGGCGAGGCGGTTCGCGCGATGGGCGGGCGCGGCTTTCATGCGCGCCAGATCTTTCGCTGGATCCACGCCCGCGGGGTGACCGAGCCCGACAAAATGAGCGATCTGCCGGGGGCCATGCGCGCGGCCCTCACCGAGGGCGGGCTCGGGCAAGTGGTCGCCATCGCGGAGGAGCGCCGCGCGGCCGACGACACGCGCAAGATCCTGGGGCGGCTGCGCGATGGGGCGACCATCGAGACGGTGCTCATCCCCAATGTGACGGGCGGAAAGAGCTCCTTGCCCAACCCGGTGGAGCAAGACGCCGACGCCTCCGCGGCCGCCGACGACGACGAGGAAGCGGCCGCCGAGACAGGCGCCGATCCGGTGACCCGCGTCACCCAGTGCATCTCGACGCAGGTGGGCTGCGCGATGGGCTGTGTCTTTTGCGCGAGCGGCCAGGCGGGGCTCAAACGCCACTTGGGCGCGGACGAGATCGTGGCGCAGGTGCTCTTGGGACGCAGCCGCCTCGATCCCGGCGAGCAGCTTCGCAATGTCGTCTACATGGGCATGGGCGAGCCGCTGCACAACTACGAGGCCACGGCGCGCTCGCTCGCGCTCCTCACGCACCAAGATGGAATCGGGCTCTCGTCGCGGCGGGTCACGGTGTCGACCAGCGGGTTGGTCCCGGAGATCGAGCGGCTGGGCAAGGATTTCGGCGGCAACATCGGGCTCGCCATCAGCCTGCACGCGGCCGACGACGAGACGCGCTCGCGCCTCTTGCCGATCAACAAGAAATACCCGCTGCCCAAGCTGATGGCGGCCTTGCGCGCGTACCCGCTCCCCAGCCGGCGGCGCATCACCATCGAGTACACCCTGGTCTCCGGGCGCAACGACAACGTGGACGAGGCGCGCAAATTGAGCCGCCTGCTTCGCGGGCTGCCGGTGAAGATCAACTTGATCCCGATGAACCCCATCTCCGAATCGGCGCTGGGTCCGCCCGATCTCTCCTCCGTGCTCGCCTTCCAACAGGTCCTATGCGACGACGGCTACTCGTGCTTCATTCGCCGCCGCCGCGGGGACGACGTCAGCGCGGCCTGCGGGCAGCTCGCGCTCGCAGGGGCGAAACGAAAGATCCGTCTCGTCGGTTGAGCTCTCGCCTTTTGAATGCCTTCTCTCGGAACCCGTACACGTACACGATCCCGTTCCTGAGCGTCTTTCCCGAGAATTTCGGGAACGTGGACGGGGACGGGAACGTGTACGGGTGAGGAAAACCAATGCTCCCCTACATCCACGTTTCGGACATCCAGCTGGGTCCGGTGCCGCTTCATCCCTTCGGTCTCCTCGTGGCCACCGGTGTTCTCATCGGAACGGCCCTCGCCACCCGAAGGGCGCGCCAGCGCGGGCTCGATCTCGACAAGCTCAACTCGTTCATCACCTGGATGCTCGTCGCCGGATTCATGGGCGGGCATATGCTCGACGAGATTTTTTATCACCCGACCGAAATTGCCCGCATCGAGAATGGGCACTTCGAGTGGGTGCGGCCTTGGTCGCTGTTTCTCTTGTGGGAAGGGTTGAGCTCCTTCGGTGGATTCATCGGAGGGCTCATCGGGGTGCTGCTCTGGAAGTTCTATGAGCTCAAACCGAAGTTGAATGTGGGGCCCATTTCCATCGTGTGGTTTACGCGGCGCAAGGACGTGCAGCCGGTGCTGCCGTTCTGCGATTTGATCCTCTCGGTCTTTCCCGTGGCCTGGATTTTTGGCCGCGGCGGCTGCAGCGTGGTGCACGATCACCCGGGCGCGCGCGCGGCGGCGGACGCGTTCTTTGCCGTGGGGTATCCCTTCCAAGATCCCAACCTGCACCCGCCCGTCAAGACGTTCATCGAGCTGCTTCATGGCGATTATCCGCGCTACGATTTGGGCCTGCTCGAGTGGATGTTCACCGTGGTGCTGGCCGCGGCATTTGCGCTCACCTGGCACAGAAAGCTACCGACCGGCGCCTATGTCGTGGCCGTGGCCTTCGCCTATGCGCCGGTTCGATTTGCCATGGACTACCTGCGCATCGTCGACGGGCGAAACGCCGATCCGCGCTACGCGGGCCTGACCCCGGCGCAGTGGTCTTGCATTGGTCTTTTCCTCTTCGGGGCCTGGCTCCTCACCAAGGTGCGCGCCATGCACCTACGCGGTGTCGATCCGATGGATGCCGTTCTCGCACCGCCTCAGGGTGCGTAGGTATCGCAGGTATGTGTAGGATACACCTGCGCAGAAGATCGTCTGAGCCGGTAGCCTCGAAAAGGCACGAAGTCCTGCGCGAACGGCCATAAGACGACGGCTCGGTTCGCCTTTTTTGGCGTCCATCGCTCCCCGCGATAAAATGCCTCATTCGTCTCTCAACTCTGGCGCATTTCAAGCCAATACGGCACCCTCGATAAAGTGAATGATCAAGGTCGATCGCCTCGTCCGGTGAGCAGTCCGCCGCCGCGACCGGCGCCCGCAAAAGTGGCCAATCCGAACGCGCGTCCCCCGGCGCGCCCCGTGACGCCAGGAACCACGAGCCCTGTCCCGCCGCTTGCCACGCGCGCAACCACGCTGGTCTCGCGCCCTCCGCCACCGCCGTCTGCGGCGTCGGCCTCGGGAGCGCCTGCGGGGGGCACCACATCGTCGCCGGGCACCGCGTCGTCGCCGGGCACCGCGTCATCGCCCGGGTCGCCGGGCGTGCCCCCGAAGCCGAGCATGGTCGTAACGGGGGTGATTGCGAAGAATGCGCCGGCAACTCCGGCTTCATCCGCGTCTTCGCCCCCGGACGAAACCGTCCCCGCGCGCCATGCCGCGGTGCCTCCGGCTCCTGCCGCCGCGCCGTCCTCGCCCACGTTGGTCGCGCCGCCGCCGTCTGCTCCCGCGCCGTCAGCTGTTGCCCCGACACCGCCGCAAGCCGTCGTGTCCGCGCAGCGCATGACGCCAACGCCGCCCCCGCCGGCGTCGCAGCGCATTGCCACCCCGGCGCCTTTCCCGGCGGTCGGCGTCGCGACGGCGCAGCGCATTGCCACGCCGGCGCCCAGCTCCACACCGCTCGATCGCTACTCGCAGACGACGCACATGCCCATCGAGGTGCGCGAGCGCATCCGGGCCATGGTCCGCGAGGCCGTCGACGAGTCGATGGCGCCCTTCGTGCGCTGGCAAAAAGACGTCGAGGCGCGCCTCGAGCGCGAGCGCCGCGGCTCCACGACCCCGTCGGTGGTGTTGGGGTCCAAGGACGATCCCTGGGCGCCCCTCGCACCGGTGGCCTCTTCCGCCCGCGCCGAAGCCATCGTGGTGCCCGCCGGGGGCAAGGTCGAGGTGCCGGACGAGCTCGATGGTGGCCGGCGCAAGCGCTATGTCGGTTGGATCATTGGGACCCTCGTCCTGATTCTGCTGACGGGGTTGGTCTCGGCGGCGCTCACCAGCCAACTGCGTTAGATCACCGCCTCCGAGGGCGATGCGCCGCGTTGTCCGGGCACGCGCCTACGACGGCGGCGCGCGGTGCCGCTCGAGCACGGCGCGGACGTCGTTGGGGATGGGGACCGCCCGCATCGCCGTGAGATCCGTGGTGGCCACGATGTGCTTCACCTCGGCCACGGGGAGGCCATCGGCGGCGCGCGCGAAGCGGTAGTGAAGGGTGAAGGAGCGACTGCCCACGTGCGGAATGGTGACCTCGATGCGGGCGACGTCGCCGTAGCGAAGAGGGGAGCGGTAGTCGGCCTCCACGTGCACGGTGGGGAGGCCGATGTGCCGCTCGGTGACCAGGCGCACGTAACCGCCGTCGAGCGGCGCGAAGAGCGCCTCCATGGCGTCGTGGCAGTAGTTCAGAAAGCGGGGGAAGAAGACGATTCCTGCGGCGTCGATCTCTTCGAAGCGTACGGCGCGCTCATGCACCAGCATGGGCCTCGAGATCTTCGGCCAGGCTCTTCGTCGTCGCCTCCGAGAGGGGCACGCGCGCCTGGTAGCGCGGGTGGTCCACCAGGAGCTCGAGCGACGTCGCCCCCTGGCGAATCGCGCGAACCGCCTTTTCGGAGAGCGGGAACTTCAAATAGAGGACGGCGGACGCGCGGTCGGGCAAGAGGCGCTCCGGATCCCACGTGGCGTTGAACCGCTCGCCGTCGACCACCAGGGCGATGTGCCGCTCGATCCCGAGGGCATCGGCCAGGAACTTTTCGCGGGTGGCGCGCTCGTCGATCTCGATCATCACGGTGGCCGAGAGCTCGCCCGGCGCCGGAACGAGCTGATTGTACGTCTCGATCTCGTGCAGAACGGCGCCCTCGCGCGTGATGCGCTCGGTGCGCAGCATCTCTTGAATCTGCAAGAGGACGGTGTCGCGGTTCTCGAAGACGCAGCTCGCGTAGGGGCCGAGCGCCAGCCGCCGGCGCTTCTTTTCCTCGATGATCCGCGCTCGAAAATGAGGCCGGACGGCCTCGTACTCCCCGAGGCTCAGGATCTCGTTGCGCGCTATGGGCTTCATCGCGGTGTCTCCGATGCTCGTGAAATGGCCACGCCGTAGGCGCTGGCGAGCGCCTCCACGGGGTGAATGGCCTGCACCCCGTTTTCCTTCTGAATGCGGCGCGCGGCCAGCTGGCAATCGGAGACCACGAGCTCGGCCTCCGCCGCCTCGATGCCGCGCACGAGGCGCTCGGCGTATTTGCGGCCTTCCTCGTAGTTTTCGGCCTTCATGCCCCAGGTGCCGTCGATGGCGCTGCACTGCTCCACCAGCTCGACCTCGGTGTCCTGCACCAGGTTGAGCACGCGCACGGCCGGATATCCGATCTTCTGCGCGCGCAAATGGCAAGGCGCGTGATAGGCAATTTTGCCCAGCGGCTTGGTGAACTCGCGATTGAGCTTCTTCTCTTTTCGCAACTTGTCGAAGAAGCCCATCAGGTCGTAGACGTTGTCGGCCACCTCGCGGGCCTCGCGGGTGCCGAGCAGCTCGGGATACTCCCCTTTGACGGTCATGGTGCACGTGGGCTGGGCGCCGACCAGGGCATATCCCTGCTCGAGCGCGGCGTGGAGCGAGGCCACGTTGAAGCGCGCCTTTGCCTTGGCCCCCTCGAGATCGCCGCCGTCGAGGTTGGGCATGCCGCAGCACTGCTGCTCGGGCCGAAAGACCGCGTACCCGTTCTTCTCCAGCGCGCGCACGGCGTTGGCGGGGACGGAGGGAAAGTAGTAATCGCCGAGGCACGTGGAGAAGAGCGCGACCTTGCCGGCCGATCCTGCGCCCGCCAGGGGCTCGTGGTTCGCGAGCCAGCGCGCGAACGGCTGCGCGGCGTAGGACGGGATCGGAAACTCGCTGGAGATGCCCGCCACCTTCTCGATGGTCTTTCGCACCAGCCGGTTCGCGTTCACGAAGTTGACCAGAGGCGCCGTCACCCCGCTCGCCAGGCTGCCGAGGATGCCCGGCTCACCGAGCGCCGTCTCCTGCAGCGAGATCCCATTTCGCCGGCTTCGCTGCGCCTTTTCGCGCATGAGGAGCCGCGGCAGATCGACGAGCCACTCGTGGCCTTCGTCGGGGGTGTAGGGGCACTTGATGTAACAAATCTTGCACTGCCAGCAGTGGTCCGTGATGCTCGTGAAGTCCTCGATCCCGAGCCGCTCGGAGCCGGTGGCCCCGGCATCGATGTCGCGGTCGACGCGCGCGAACATGTCGGGGAAGGAGCCGCAGTAGTTCACGCACATGCGGCAGTTGTGGCAAATCTCGATGACGCGCCGGAGCTCTCCTTCGAGATCGCGGGCATCCCAGTAGCGCTCCGCGTTCGGGTTGAACTCGGGCTTCTCGGTCGGGCGAGGATCAATTTTGCTCATGGACGGACGCCACCATAGTCGGGAGAGCGGCGAAGAAAAGCGGGGCGGGGCGGGGAGGAGCAGGGAGGCAGCTCGGGACGTCGTCGCCGCCGCCGTCGCCGAGCACGCCGATGCTGGCCAACGTGCGTGGGCCAGCGCGCGGTACGAGACCGCTTCGGGGACGGCGACGAACGGACGCGGAAACGCTCGAAGCGCGCAGAACGCGAAAGCGGCTGCTTTACGAGTTCAGGCTGTCGAGCGCTTTGGTGAAGCGACCGGCGTGGCTCTTCTCGGCCTTCGCGAGCGTCTCGAACCATTCGGCGATGTCGTCGAAGCCCTCTTCGCGCGCCGTCTTGGCCATGCCCGGGTACATGGTCTCGTACTCGTGCGTCTCGCCGGCGATGGCGCTCTTGAGGTTCTTCTCCGTGTTGCCGAAGGGGAGGCCGGTGGCGGGATCGCCCACCGTCTTCAAGTAGTCGAGGTGGCCGTGCGCGTGGCCCGTCTCACCATCGGCCGTCTCCTTGAAGTTGCCGGCAATGTCGGTGTAACCCTCGACGTCGGCGACCTTTGCAAAATACAAGTATCGGCGGTTGGCTTGCGATTCGCCGGCGAATGCTTCCTTCAGATTGCCGTGTGTCTTGGTGCCTGAGAGTGACTTTGCCATGGCTCCCGTTCTCCTTGTTGTTTCCGGGTGTTAGGCGCGTGTTTTTCGGGCACACGCGCCGCAGAGTCCGCGGTAGACCTGCTCCACCGCACGAACATGAAAGCCGTCCGAGTGCTCGCGGACGGAGATGGTAGCCTCCTCGCTCGGCGTCAGCGAGTCGGCGGGTATATCGACGATGACACCGCACTCGTCGCACACGGCATGGTGGTGCGGTTTGCGATTGGGATCGAAGCGGGCCGCGTGCCCGTCGAGCCGGAGGGTGCCGGCGAGGTTGGCCGACGTGAGCGCGTCGAGCGTGTTGTACACCGTCGCAAAACTCATCGACGGAAACTCGCGATGCAACCGATCGAAGAGCTCCTGCGCCGTGGGGTGCGTGAGATCGCAGGCAAATTGCTCGACGATCGCGCGGCGCTGCGGCGTCAACTTGAGACCCAGGTTGCGCAAGTCATGCATCATCTGCGCGATGCGCTCGGCGCGCACCTCGTCCTGGGCTTCGCTGGCCTCCGCTTCTTTGGACTTCATGGCCAAAGGAAAACGTAGTGAGAAAGATTCTAAATTGCAATCGCTCCGACGCGCTTCAGGCGGCGATCGTGCTTCATGTCGAGCCCGTGATATCGTTTTCCGATATTGATATTCGGAATCAACTGCAGTGCGATGCAATCATTGCGGGGGTGCGGTGTCGAGCGGGGGCGCGAGAAGTGCGGGTGAGCGGTGCGGACCTGATGCGTGTGCGGGCGCACGGTCGTGCTAGGCGCGCCAGCAGAGCGCGAAGACGAGGGCGGCGAGGGCGATGAGCACGGCGATGGCGTACGTCAGGGTGGAGAGCAGGCGGAGCAAGTAGAGCAGCCCGGCGCCTGGGAACACCGAGATGGAAAGAATTCCGAGACCGCCGCGCAGTGCATCGGCGAAGTCGGAGGTC